>MKRV01000001.1 GCA_001897995.1 Alphaproteobacteria bacterium 65-37
CTGACGAGAAAGCTGTTCATGGATTGCCCCCTGTCTCTTGTTGCGTCGTCCCCGAGGACCGGCCGGCGACCTGTCCCGCCCTGCCGCCAAGGAAAAGGTCGCGCACCGTCGGATCGGCGGCAAGCTCCGCCGCCCGGCCTTCTCGCTCCGGCCGTCCCTGCACCAGCACATAGGCCCGCGTCGACACCTCCAGTGCCTCGAGCGCATTCTGCTCGACCATCAGGATGGAGATGCCGCCGCGGTTCAGGCCAACGATGGTATCGAAGAGCTCCTCGGCGGCACGCGGGCTCAGGCCGGCCGTAGGCTCGTCGAGCAGCAGCAGGTCGGGCCGGTTCATCAGCGCGACCGCCATGGCGAGGATCTGACGCTGACCGCCGCTCAGGGTGCGCGCCGCGGCCCGCCGTTTCTCAGCCAACATGGGAAAGCGCTGGTAAAGCTCGGCCTGGCGCTGCCGTGCCTGGCGTGCCTCGAGATAGCCGCCCATTTCGAGATTTTCGGCCACCGTCAGGGTGCCGAAGATATTGCGTTCCTGTGGCACGAACGAGAGGCCGGCCCGGCTGATCTCCGGCGCGCCGCGCCCGGCAACGTCGCCGGCCTTGAAGACGACCCGGCCCGAGCTCGGCCGCAGCAGGCCCGCGATCAGCTTGAGCAGGGTCGACTTGCCCGCCCCATTGGGGCCGATCAGCGCGACGATCTCGCCGCACCCGACATGGAGATCGGCGCCCTTCACGATCTCGTCGGCCGCCGCATAGCCGCCGCGCAGCCCCACGATATCGAGGAGCCGCTCACCGCTCATGCCGCCCTTTGCCCAAGATAGGCTTCACGCACCCTCGCGTCGGCGGTGACCTGATCGAATGTGCCCTCGGTCAACACGCGGCCCTCGGCCATGACGATCACCGGATTGCAGAGGCTCGCGATGAAGCCCATGTCGTGCTCGATCAACAGCACGGTGATGCCGCGCCGCTGGAGGACCAGCAGATGCTCGCCGAGCTCGTTGCGCAGGGTTGGGTTGACGCCCGCCGTCGGTTCATCGAGCAGCACCAGCCGCGGCTCGGCCATCAGGGCACGGCCGATCTCCAGGAGCTTCTTCTGGCCGCCCGACAGCGCCGTGGCGGGATTGTCGATCAGCCGGTCGAGCTTCAGGAAGCGCGCCGTCTCCCAGGCCCGCTCGGCCAGTTCCTCCTCGCGCTGCCGCGCCGCCCGCGTGCCCAGCACGGCGTGCCACAGGCTCTCGCCCGGCTGGTCGCGGCCATAGAGCATCAGGTGCTGGAACACCGAGAGCCGGGGAAAGCCACGCGCGACCTGGAAGGTGCGCACCAGCCCAGCCCGACTCACTGCATCAGGAGAGAGGCCTGCAATCTCGCGGCCCTCGAAGGCGATCGAGCCGGCATCCGGCGGCACCAGACCGGAGACGACGTTGAACAAGGTCGTCTTGCCGGCTCCATTGGGTCCAATCAGGCCGGTGATGGTACCCGGTGCCACGGTAAAGGTGACACCGCGCAGAACCTCCAGGCCGTAGAAAGCGCGGCGCAACTTGTCGAGGGCCAGGAGCGGCGTCATCACGCCGACCCTACTGTATCGGGCGCAGGCGGCCTAGAGACGGTTGTAGCTTTTGAACCAGTCGACGAAGAGCGGGATGCCCTCTTCCACCGCCACCCGGGGCGACCAGCCGAGGTCTCTCACTGTTTCTGAAATATCGGCCGCCGTCTCCTGCATGTCGCCGCGCTCACCAGGCTTCAGTTCGACCTTGGCGGTCTTGCCCAGTGCCTTCTCGAACAAGGCGATGACGTGGCGGATGTCCTCGCTGCGCGTCGCGCCGAGATTGTAGAGGCGATGGCGCGGTGCCTCGGGGGCGTGGTCCAGGGCCGCGATCGTGCCGTCGGCGATCTCGTCGATGTAGGTGAAGTCGCGCTTGATTTGGCCCATGTGATAGAGCGGGATCGTCTTCCCCTCATGGATGGCGCGGGCGAAGATGTAGGGCGACATGTCGGGCCGGCCCCACGGGCCATAGACCGTGAAGTAGCGCAACCCGGTGGCGCGGATCTCATACTGGTGCGTGTAGGTCTCGGCCATCAGCTCGTCGGCGCGCTTGGTGGCCGCGTAGAGCGACTCCGGATGCTCGACGGGATCGGTCGCCGAGAAAGGCAGCTTGGAATTGCCGCCATAGACCGACGAGGACGAGGCATAGACGAAGTGCTTCAAGCGTTCGCCCAGGCCGCGCGCCAGCTCCAGCAGCACGAGCTGCCCCATCACATTGGTCTGAACGTAGATGTAGGGATCGACCTTGGAATGGCGCACGCCGGGCTGGGCCGCGAGATGCACGATACGGTCCAGGTCGGGATGACCCGCCGCCAGCGCCGCCATGGCGTCGCGGTCGGCCACATCGGCTTCGACGAAGGCAAAGCCCGCCGTCTCCCGCAGTGGCTTCAGGCGCGCGAACTTCAGGACCGGGTCGTAGTACGGGCTGAAATTATCGACGCCCACCACCGCCTCGCCGCGCGCCAGGAGGCGCGCTGCGACCTGCGAGCCAATGAAACCCGCGACACCTGTAACGAGGACGGACATGAGTGAAATGTTGGTAAGCGAAAGACGTTGAGGAGACCAGAGGCGCGGGCACGCTTACAACATTTCGCGAAAGGCCGACACCGCGAAACGGCGCGCCGCAAAAGCCGGGACGGCCGGCGGAAAACGTCTTTTTGCCGGCCGATCGCGTTCCTGATTGGCGGGACAAAGAAACTTTCGTTACCGTTGATCGACAAAATCGAATTCAGGGAGGGTACCTTGCCCCAAGCGGTAACCCTGGACGACAAGTACGTTCTCGAAAGCGGTCGCGTCTACCTCACGGGAACGCAAGCGCTGGTGCGCCTGCCGATGATGCAGCGCCAGCGTGACCTCGCGGCCGGCCTCAACACGGCAGGCTACATCTCCGGCTATCGCGGCTCGCCGCTCGGCGCCTTCGACCAGGCGCTGTGGCAGGCCAAGAAGTTCATCAAGAAGCACCATATCGAGTTCCAGCCGGGCACCAACGAGGACCTTGCGGCGACGGCGCTGTGGGGCACGCAGCAGATCCATCTCTATCCGGGCGCGCGCTACGATGGCGTGTTCGGCATCTGGTACGGCAAGGGCCCCGGCGTCGACCGCTCGGGCGACGTCCTGAAGCACGCCAACTATGCCGGCACGTCCAAGCACGGCGGCGTCGTGGCGCTGGCCGGCGACGATCATATCGCCAAGTCCTCGACGACGGCGCATCAGAGCGAGCCGGCACTGATCGCCGCCGGCATGCCGGTGCTGCATCCCGCGAGCGTGCAAGAATACATCGACTTCGGCCTGCACGCCTTCGCACTGTCGCGCTATTCGGGCCTATGGATCGGCTTCAAGGTGCTGAACGAGACGGTCGACTCCTCGGCCTCGGTGCATATCGATCCGCACCGCATCGTCACACAGATCCCGACAGACTTCGTGCTGCCGCCCGATGGCGTGCATATCCGCTGGCCGGACGACTGGGCCGGCCAGGAGCGCCGCGTCGTCAACGTCCGCCAGCCCGCAGCACTTGCCTACTGGCGGGCCAATCGCCTCGACCGCCTGATGATGGGCCGCGCCGACGCGCGCTTCGGCATCGTGACCGTCGGCAAGTCCTATCTCGACGTGCGCCAGGCACTGGAGGAACTCGGCATCGACGATGCCGAGGCCGAGCGCATCGGGCTTGCCGTCTACAAGGTCGGCATGGTCTGGCCGCTCGAGACCGAGGGCGCGCTCGCCTTCGCTGCGGCCAAGCGCGAGCTGCTGGTGGTCGAGGAGAAGCAGCCGCTGATCGAGCAGCAGCTCAAGACCGCGCTGTTCAATGCCCCGGCCGATCGCCGGCCTGTCGTCGTCGGCAAGGTCGACGAGCACGGCCAGAAGCTCCTGAAGATCGATGGCGAACTGACGCCGTTCGAGATCGCCTCGGCCATCGCCGCACGACTGGGGCTCGATGCGTTGGGTGAACGCTCCCGGCAGCGCTTCGAGGCCGCCCAGCGCCGCGCGGCGCGGCAGGTGCGCAACGAGGCGGGCCTCGCGCGCGTCCCCTACTTCTGCTCCGGTTGCCCCCACAACAGCTCGACCAAGGTGCCCGACGGCTCGATGGCGATGGCCGGCATCGGCTGTCACACGCTTGCCATCGGCATGGAGCGCAACACCAAGACCTTCACCCATATGGGCGCCGAGGGCGCGTCCTGGGTCGGTGCCAGCCACTTCACCGATACGCCGCACGTCTTCCAAAATCTCGGCGACGGCACCTATTTCCATTCCGGCTACCTGGCGCTGCGCCACGCGGTCGCCACCAACACCAGCATCACTTACAAGATCCTCTACAACGACGCCGTCGCCATGACCGGCGGCCAGCCGCACGACGGCGACGTACATCCCTGGACGATCAGCCAGCAGGTCCATGCCGAGGGCGTGCGCCGCATCGCCCTGGTGAGCGACGAGCCGGACAAGTATCCGCTGGGCACCCATTGGGCGCCGGGCGTCACCTTCCATCACCGCGACCAGCTCGACGAGGTGCAGCGCGAGCTGCGCGACTGGAAGGGCGTGTCGGTTCTGATCTACGACCAGACCTGTGCGGCGGAGAAGCGCCGGCGTCGCAAGCGCGGGACCTTCCCCGATCCAAACCGCCGCGCCTTCATCAATGAGGCGGTGTGCGAGGGCTGCGGTGACTGCTCGACCCAGTCGAACTGTCTCTCGGTCGTGCCGGTCGAGACCGAGTTCGGCCGCAAGCGTGCGATCGACCAGTCTTCCTGCAACAAGGACTTCTCCTGCCTGAAGGGCTTCTGCCCCTCATTCGTCACGGTCGAAGGCGGCAGCCTGCGCAAGGGCAAGGCCACCGCAAAGAAGAAGGACGATGCGTCGGTCGCCGCCTCCATCGCGAACGAGCCCGCATTGCCGCCAGCTCCCACGCTGCCCACAATCGAGGCGCGGCCTTGGGGCGTGCTGATCACCGGCATCGGTGGCACAGGCGTCGTCACCATCGGCGCCATCATGGGCATGGCCGCCCATATCGAGGGCAAAGGCGCCACGGTGCTCGACCAGCTCGGAATGGCGCAGAAGGGCGGCGCGGTGATCAGCCATGTGCGGATCGGCACCACTCCGGAAGCGCTCCATGCGGTACGCCTGGGCGCGGGTGGCGCCGACCTGCTGCTGGGCTGCGATCTCGTCGTGAGTTCCAGCGCCGATGCCCTGGCGCGGCTGGAACCCGGCCGTTCCAAGGCCGTCATCAACACCCATGAGACCATCACCGGCGAGTTCACCCGCCGCCCCGACCTCGCCTTCCCGTCCAACACGCTGAGGCTCTCGATTGAGGCCGCAGCCGGCGCCGAGGCCGTCGATTTCATCGAAGCGACAGAGCTCGCCACCGGCCTGCTGGGCGATTCCATCGCCACCAACATGTTCGTATTGGGCTATGCCTATCAGAAGGGCCTGGTGCCGCTCGGCCATGCCGCCATCGAGCAAGCTATCGAATTGAATGGCGCGGCCGTACCGATGAACCTCGCGGCCTTCCGCTGGGGGCGCCGCGCCGCCGCCGACCGGGCAGCTGTCGCGCAATTGATTGCCCCGAAGGACAAAGACAACGTCGTGCGGCTGCCACCGCGTCTGTCGACGACCTTGGAAGAGATCGTCAC
Organism: Alphaproteobacteria bacterium 65-37; assembly: GCA_001897995.1. Lineage (GTDB taxonomy): Bacteria > Pseudomonadota > Alphaproteobacteria > Reyranellales > Reyranellaceae > Reyranella. The sequence goes on from MKRV01000001.1 coordinate 5,658, forward strand.
GGTGCGTGTGAAGCACCTGACCGGCTATCAGAACGCTGCCCTTGCCGAGCGCTACAAGGCACTGGTCGAGAAGGTGCGCGCAGCCGAGCTGAAGCTCGGCCAGACGGGCCTTGCCGAAACGGTGGCCCGCTTCTACGCCAAGCTGCTTTCCTACAAGGACGAGTACGAGGTGGCGCGCCTCTACACCGATGCCGCCTTCCAGGCGAAGCTCGGCCGGCAGTTCGAGGGCGACTACAAGCTCAGCTTCCACCTCGCCCCGCCGCTGTTCGCCCAACGCGACCCGCGCACCGGCCATCTGATCAAGCAGGAGTTCGGCGGCTGGGTGCTGCCGGCCTTCCGGCTGCTTGCCGGCCTCAAGGGCCTGCGCGGCACGGCCTTCGATCCGTTCGGGCGCACAGCTGAGCGCAAGACCGAACGCCGTCTGATCACCGACTACGAGCGCCTCGTCGGCGAACTGATCGGGGGCCTGACGCCTCAGAACCATCCACTGGCGCTGAAGCTCGCCGCGCTGCCTGACGAAATCCGCGGCTATGGCCACATCAAAGACGCCAATATCGAGAAGGCCCGGCGCAAGGAAGCCGAGCTGCTGGCGCAGTGGCGGAATCCGGCAGCACTGAAGGCCGCGGCGGAATAGCCACCGTCTATCGCCGCTGCTCGTTCCGTTGCTGGGCGAGCACGCGCCCCATGACCAGTCGCACCTTGCGCGGCGAGGCCCTCCAGACCGCGCCCGCTGACACCACGCAGCAGCCGATGGCGATCAGGAAGGCCGGACGGTAACTCCCCGTCGCGTCGTAGATGAAGCCTGTGAACCACGGCCCGATCGCACCGCCGCCAATCATGGCGACGGTCAGCACGCCGAAGATCGAGCCGAAATGCGGCCCCTCGAAGATCTCGATCACGATGGCGCCCATCACCGAGGTGAGCGCATAGCCCAGCATTCCCTGCGAGATCACCATGGTCCAGAGGAGCGGTTGCGAAGGCGCGCCTTCGAGGCCGATCAAGGCGACGTAGCAGATCACGAAGCCCAGGCAGCCCAGGGTCCAGACCCATTCGCGGCCGATGCGATCCGATAGGGCACCGAGCCCGATCTGTCCCGGAATGGCAACGACACTGACGAAGCCCAGCGCCCAGGCAGCCGTCAGCGGATCGAAGCCGACCTCCACCAGATACTTGGTCTGGTGCACCTGGACGGCGTACCAGGCAAACAGACCGCAGGCATAGCCGAGGACCAGCCACCAGAACCGGCCGGTTCCGAGCGCACGTCGCAACGTCCATTCGGTCGCGGCCCATACCGGATCGACAATGTTGGACGGACGCGGCGCACCGGCCGCCACCGCGTGCGCGCTCTCGCCGTCGGGCAGCAGGCCGATATCCTGCGGGCGGCGGCGCACCAGGAGATTGAGCGGGCCCAGCACGCAGAGCACCAGCAGCCCCATCGCCCAGCAGGCCGCCCGCCAGCCCTCCGTCGCGATGATCGTCTGCAACCAGGGCAGCAGCACGATCGCGCCCACCCCCACCCCCGAGAAAGCCAGGCTGATCGCAAAGGCGCGGTTGCGCACGAACCAGTTGGGCAGGAACTGCGAATGCGCCGTGAAGGTCATGAGATTGGCGCCGCAGCCCACAGCCAGTCCTAGCGTCAGGTAGAGCTGCCAGGGGCTTTCGATCAGGAGAGCGAGAAAGAGCCCGCCCGAGACCAGGACGACACCGCTCTCGATCACGACCAGCGGGCCTCGTCTGTCCATGACCTGGCCCACGATCGGGCTGAGGATCGCCGACACCCCGAAGCCGAAGGCGAAGGCTCCGGCCACCAGCCCGCGATCCCAGCCGAATTCGCCGATCAAGGGGGGCAGCAGCAAAGAGAACGAGGTCCGCGCCGTGACGGCAATCGCCATGGTCACGAACGCGACGGCGATGATCACCCAGCCATAGTAGAACGGTAGGCGTCGCGACAGGCGGCGCGGGTCTTCACTCATGTCGGGAGCAGGCCTTTCAGGACACGGCATTCAGTGGCGGCTGCCGACGCGCCGCACGTTCGATGTTCTGCGAAATCAAATCCGCCCGCGTCTCGATCATGCCTTCGGTCCAGCCCGAAACGTGCGGGGTCATGATGACATTATCGAGTTCGTGGAACGGCAGGCGCGCGGGCGGCGTCGGCCCGGCAGCGTGGGGATAGCGGTACCAGACGTCGAGGGCCGCCCCCGAAAGCCTGCGAGTCGCGAGTGCCTGGTAGAGCGCATGCTCGTCGAGAATCTCGGCCCGGGCGACGTTGACGAGATAAGCGCCCGGCTTGATCCGGCTGATGCGGCGTTCGTCGAGCAGATTGCGCGTTGCTTCGGACAGCGGAAGCGTGACGGCGAGATAGTCGGACTGCCTCAATATCTCGTCGAGTTGCTCCGGTCCCGCGACGAAGGAAGGGCCGCTGGCCTTGCCTGTCTCGACGTTGCGCCGCACGGCGCAGATCCGCATGTCGAAGGCCCCCGCCCGCCGGGCCAGCGCCTCACCGATGTGGCCGAAGCCCAGGATGCCCAGCGTCTTGCCGGCGAGCTCGGGCCAGAAGGGCGGCGGTGGCGCTCCGACCGCCCACTGACTATCCCAGACTCCTCGACGTAGGCTGGCGTCGAGCCGCCCAAAGGAGCGCGTAAGGGCGATCATGGCCCCCATGATGTACTCGGCGATGCCGGTCTCGTGACCATAGGCGTTGGCGAGATGCACCTCCGGCCGCAACGCACCGCGGTCGATGCGATCGAGCCCAGCCCCGGGCACCTGGACCAGCCGCAGGCAGGGCGCCGCTTCGGCCATCTGCCGGGTGAAGCCCATCGACACCAGCACATCGGCATCTGCGAGATGAGGCAGGATCGCCGCCTCGTCCTCGACGACGGTCGTCTCGTTGGGGATCGACAACCGCGCCTGCACCGGCTCCGCAAGCCGCACGGCGAATGCTCCTCCGAAGACGACCTTCATTGCTGCTTCTCTCCGAGAGAGGCACTATCTCCATGCCGGCAGACGCAAGCAACTACGTGCCAGGTAGTCGCGCGTGAACGGTCGCGATCAGCGGTTTCGGGCGCGTCGTTTGCTATCTGCAGCAGGAATCAGATGCCCCAGGGGCAGCGGTGCACCCGCCTTCAGCGTCTGGATCGCGATATTGCTGCGTACCTCGCGAACCAGCGGCAATTCGAGGAGCCTGTCGACCAGGAAACGCTGATAGTGATCGAGATCGGGCACCGCGACCTCGATCAGATAGTCGGCTTCGCCGGCAATCATGTGACAGGCAACGACTTCGGGAAAGGCAACGACTTCCTTCTCGAAGGTGGTCGCACGATCGTCGGCATGGCCGTCGATCTTCACACCGATGAAGACGCTGAGACCGAGCCCGATCGACCGACGCCCCAGAATGGCGCGGTAGCTTTCGATGTAGCCCTCCCGTTCCAGCCGATTGACGCGGCGCAGGCAGGGAGACGGTGAGAGGCCGACCTTGTCGGCAAGGTCGACGTTGCTCAGCCGTCCGTTTTCCTGCAGAGCCGCGATGATGCGGCGATCAACGACGTCGAGATCCTCGATTGGCACTTTTCCCTCGTTTCTCATGGCAACATGCCATTTTATGCCAAAATAGAGGTCATGAGTGGCAGAATAGCCAGGACATGCCAATGCCTGCCGACCGAAGATGGCCCGCGTCGCCATTCTTTGGAGAACCACATGACCGAGCAGGACGAGATCGCGAGCTTCGCCGTTCCTCAAGCCATCGCAGAGACGCTCCAGCGCTATCTCGACGGCCTGCGGACGGGCCAGGCCGACATGCTGCGCTCGGCATTCACCGAGGGCGCGCGGGTGAGTGGCAGCTACGATGGACGGCCGGTCAGCTGGTCACTCACGGAATTCTGCGAGCTCGTCGCCAAAGGAGGCCCGGCTCGAGGCCTGGAAGGGCGCATCGTCTCGATCGACCATGCCGGCAACGCCGCATCGGCGCGCCTGGAGTTGCTCAACTTGCGCGGCACCCGGTACACGGACTTCTTTGTGCTGGTGCAGCACGATGGCGCCTGGCGATTGGACAGCAAGACCTTCTTCGCACATCGCCGGGCTTGACGGCCGCACCGCCCTTCGCGACACAAAACGTCGGAAGTTGGGCGTTTCTCAACAATAAACAGAAAGTCTTCTGTGGCGGACCGCGCGGATTTGCAGTTGGATCGTCGGGCATTGTTGGGTTACGCCCCCTCCCCAACCTTGCTCGACTTGCTTTACGCCCAAAGGACAACCAATCAATGGCATCCGCTCGATTCTCGGTTCTGGCTGCGGGCCTTGCCGCCCTCGGCCTGTCTGCCTGCGCCGGCTACGACTTGGCGCCCTTTGGCACCGAGAGCCTGACCAATCAGGCCATCAACAAGGCCTACGCCCAGCGTGACTCCTGTCTCGCCGCACACGTCAATGGCAACGGTATCGGCAGCGGCGACGGTAGCGATGCAACGTCCGTTGCCCAGGCTGCCGTCGCGGCCTGTCAGCCGCAGATTGCCCGGTTCAATCAGGTGACCAACCCGCACCGCGACGCAACGGTCACTGCCGCGATCCAGCAGGACACTGAATTCCGCGCGATGCGCTATGCGAGCCGCGTGCGCCCCGCTCCTGCGACGGCCGTCGCTGCCCCAGCCGCGGCGCCCACGACCGTGCCCGTCGATCTGTCGGTTGCAGCCCGACCGCAATGACGTCGCCGAAGGCGCGGCGCCAGGGGTTCACTCTCGACGAACGACCGCTCGAGATCGGTGTCGTGTTCGACGACGCCGAATGGACCACCTGGGTCTTCGAAGATGGCCATCGCATCGCGGCCGTCGCATCGATCGAGCATGCCACTGTCGAGGAAGGCCTGGCGCGAGGCAGCGACGTGATCGGTGAGCTGATCGAAGCGTCGGTGGCCGACGTGCTGGCAGGCGTGGTCGAGTTACCGCCCCGCAAATCGTGAAAAGGGCGGTGCGTCAGTCGACGCGTACGTTGCCTCCGGCGTCGACCGTCACGCCGACTTCGGTCCCTCCCCGCATCGCCCGGCCGCGCCACGACCCGTCGGCGCTCTTGCTGACCACCTTCACAGCTCGGTAGCCGTCGCGCTCGATAGCGGACCTGGCAAGACGCGCACCTTCCTGATCCTCGGCGGCGGGAACCGGCGCAGCCGCCGTATCGGCGGGCTTGTCGGCGGGCTTGTCAGCGCCCTTGTCGTTCTTGTCGGCACTCTTATCCTCTTTGACCGGCACCGGCGGGCGGGCGGCGTGGAGGTAAGGCACCGGCGGACGCAGCAGCTCCGGTTGCGGCGCGGTGGAGATCTTGGTGACGCCAGCAGGCGCAGGAGGTGTCGCCTGGGGGGTTGCCGCAGGTTTCGCGGCCGCCGGCTGTGTCGGGGGCGGCTGAAGCTGAGTCACACGCTTCGGCGGCTCCGGCATGGACACGAAGGAGTAGGCGCCCGAGAGACCGGCGACCATCAGAACCGCGCCCATTGCGGTCAGCATTGCCTGTTTCATGATCCCCTCGCCCCTCAGAGACTGCTGAGATCGGCGATCGCTCCTGCAATGAGGCGCGTGCCGATCACCATCAGCAGAATGTCGTTGGCGACCCGAACGTATTGGTAACCCGAGGGGGCGGGGCTCAGCTGTGACAACAAAATGCCGGGCAGCGGATAGTAAACGATGGCGACCGGCAGTGGCTGCCCGATCGCCCACATTTTCTTCGCCTGGCCCGGCGGCAGGCAACCATTGCTCTTCTTCGCAAGCCCTGGCGGGCAGCCGGCGGTCGCATACTCGGTCCGGTAGTAGGAGTAGACGGCGGTCCGATCACGATCGAGGATCACGACATTGCCCGGACCTGCGGGGCCGGGCCCAACGCCCGGGTTGCCTTGATTCCCCTGATTTCCCGGGTTGTTCCCCTTGTTTCCGCTATTGCCACGGCCCTGTCCTTGTCCAGGACCCTGGCCTTGACCAGGCCCCTGCCCCTGGGCCTGCCATTGGCCCTGACCGCCGCCGCGGTCCTTGTCTTTGTCCTTGTCTTTGTCGGCCATCGCCGGCGTTGCGATCAGCGCGCTCATCGAAAGAGCCAGCACCATCGCCATCGACGTCTTCATAATCAACCTCCGCCACACCCACTCAGCGCCGACAATATGGCGAAGCGCGGGCTCCCGGAGACCAAGCTGACAGGATGTCGTTTTCTGTGGCAGTCCAGTCACAGCAAGGTCACAGGGCCTGCAGGAACCCTTCAACGCTCCTGTCGCGAATGAGAATTGCTGCCCCTTCTGAACCCGTTGGTCCCGTTCGATTTTCGTCATATCGGGCTGATCAATAACCATCCCCAAATCGCAGCGGCCCTGCTGGCTGTTTGCCTTGCTGGTGCAATCGAAAGGTGAACAAGTGCCAAGCGGAGGATGAATGTCGCGTAGTCTCAATGCCCCGCTCAGTCCGAACGAAGAGATCACCTTGCGTCGCGTCGCGCTCGGGATTTCGCAGATGAAGGACTTGTCGCCGCGCGACCTCGTGCGACTGAAGACCTTGTCGCTGATCGAAATGTCCGATGACCGCCTGCAGCTCACGGCCGACGGCCGCCGGCGCTACAGCGAACTGCCGCGCGCCACGACGCTTTCGGAATCGGCCTCCTACGACGAGCTGGTGGGCGTCCTGGCCGAACGTCTGCGCAAGGAGCAGGCGCAGGGCGAAGGCGACCGCTAAGGCGATACCTTGGCGCACCCTGCGCCCTGCCATCGATAGCCACGCGCCGAGCCGCCGACCATCGTCCATTCGACGATGCAGCCCTGGCGGACAAGCGTCGGCGGAAATCCGCCGACCGGCGTCCACCACCCACCGTTCCAGCCTGCCCCCCAGCCGCCGAAACGCCGGTAGTAGAACGGCGGACTGCCGGGATCGATGTAGGACGTATCCCAGCGCCACTGCAGGACCTTGCTGCCGTCCTCGAGCTGATAGCTGCTGTCGGGGATGCGGCCCATACTGTTCAGCAGCCCGGCTTCCGGCGCGCCGGCCATCTCGCGCAGACGATTGTCGAACTGCGCTTCGCGTTCCGCCGTGGTCTCGCAGGCCGCGAGCGACAGCAGCGGCAGGACAATGATCCTCAGGATCGTGCGAGGCATGTCGACCTCCTGATGACTCTCAGGGCACGAAGTACCCTGCCTTGATGATCGTTCCGTCGGCGCCAAGCACGACGACACCGACGCTGTCGGTTCCCTGCAGGTAGGTAAAGACGGGCCGTTTGGCGGCACGCAGCGTATTCCATGCCGCACGCTCGACGCCGGTTTCGGCGTACCAGACGGTGCTGCCGCGACGCAGCGTACCCTCCTCGCTCTGCTGCCATTCGGGGAGCTGGTCGCTCGACACCACGCCGCGCATCCCGTCGACCAACATCTGCGCCAAAGCTTTTTCCATCGCTGCGCTGTCGGCAGGCGCCTCGTCGGCGAAACGCCACTCGGCCAGAACGACATCGCTCCAGAGTGCCGTTCCGTCGGGGCGTCGCACCACTTGGACAATCACCGCCTTCTGGCAGGTCGGCCCATCGGCCACGGCCTCGACGAGATATCCCTTTCCGGCGCGCGCCCAGTCGAGCGACGCGCGGGACCGGCAAGGTTCATCGGCAAGAGCAACGGCCGCCGCGGCGGACATGGTGGCGACAATCCCGGCGGTGAAGAGCACGCATCTCAGCATGTGCGTGAGTCTAAGCGCAGCCCGCGCGCCGCTCCAGCCTAACGCGGCAGCGAATCGAGATAGGTCTTACACGCATCCGTGATCTGGTTGGTGCGTTGCATCTCGCAGGGGCGCTGACGCTCGATCAACACCATGGCTGCATAGAAGATCATGACGCCCAGGATCCAGACCGTCATCGACCAGGAAAGCGCGCGATCGAGCCGCTGGGACCACGATGCGCCCGCGATCATCCTGACGATACCGAGAGTGAGCGGAATGGTGGCGGCGCCGCAGGCCACGAACAAGACGACGTAGCCGAACACGCTGAACCCGTGCGCCTGCAGCCCCCCTGGCAGCATGGGCCTACCAGCTGAGCTTGGGCATCTGGATCGGACCGGTCTTCTTGGGCGTCCAGCCGCGCGCTTCCATGCAGCGCGCGACCAACCGGTCGAAATTGTTCTGGTAACCCTGGTTGTCCATCGTCCGGTAGAGGTCCTGCTGGCCGAAGCGGTCGCGATCCCCGGCGAAAACAGCACGGCGCTGGTCTTCGATGTTGCGCTCGTTGCCGGCGACCGTTTTCGCCTGCGACCGGCATTGCCCCTCGTCGCGGGCATACTGCTCGGCCATGGTGGCGTCCTGCTTGCCTTCCTTGGTGAAAGACGTCGGCGCGCAGCCTGTAGCCAGCAGGGCTGCCGCGAGAACGACGAGCGCGCGCGTCACTTGACCCCCGCCAGGGCGGCCTCGATCGCCTTCAGCGCCTCGGGAGCCTTGGCCGCGTCGGGACCGCCGCCCTGCGCCATGTCTGCACGGCCGCCACCGCCCTTGCCGCCCAGTGCTGCGACGCCCGCTTTGACCAGCTCGACTGCGCTCAGTGTCTTGGAGAGATCGTCCGTCACGCCGACGACGGCCGAGGCCTTGCCGTCTTCGACGCCGATCAGCGCGACGACACCCGAGCCCAGTTTCTTCTTGAACTCGTCGGCCATGCCCTTGAGATCCTTGCCCGGCACACCGTTCAGCACACGCCCGATCAGCTTCACGCCGCCGACGTCACGCACGTCGTCGGCCGCGTTGCCGCCGCCTGCACCGCCGCCGCCCGCCAGCGCCAGCGCCTTGCGCGCTTCCGCCAATTCGCGCTCGACCCGGCGCTGGCCCTCGACCAGAGCCGCCAGACGCGCCGGCAGATCCTCGGCCCGCACTTTCAAGGTTGCCGCCGCCTCGGCCAGCAGCTCGGCCTGATGGCGGACATGGGCCTCGGCCGCGTGACCGGCCAGCGCCTCGATACGGCGGACGCCGGCCGAGACCGCCCCCTCACCCACGATCTTGAACAGGCCGATATCGCCGGTGCGCCGCGCATGGGTGCCACCGCAGAGTTCGACCGAGTATTTGTCGCCACCCTCGTCGCTGCCCATCGAGAGCACGCGCACTTCCTCGCCGTACTTCTCGCCGAACAGCGCCATGGCGCCGGCCGCGATCGCCTCTTCCGGCGTCATCAGTCGCGTCAGGACCGCCGAATTGTGGCGGATGCGGTCGTTGACCTCGTCCTCGATGCGCTTCAGCTCCTCGGCCGAGATCGCCTTGGTATGGCTGATGTCGAAGCGCAGCCGGTCGGGCGCCACCAGCGAGCCCTTCTGCGTCACATGCTCGCCGAGATGGCGGCGCAGCGCCTCGTGCAGCAGATGCGTCGCCGAATGATGCGCGCGCAACTGGGCACGGCGGATCGGATCGACCGTCATCACGAGATCATCGCCGACCTTGAGCTCGCCCTTCGCGACCTTGGTGTGATGGGCATGGAGATCGCCCACCATCTTCTGGACGTCGAGCACGTCGCCCTGGTTGGCGCCGCTCACGAGCTGGCCCTGGTCGCCCTGCTGGCCGCCGGACTCGGCATAGAACGGCGTCTGGTTGGTGATGATCCAGCCGGTCTGGTTGGCCTTGAGCGAGGAGACTTCCTTGCCGTCGAGCAGGATCGCCTTGATCTGGCCCTCGGCGCGTTCGGTATCGTAGCCCAGGAACTCGGTGGCACCGGCCTTCTGGCGCACGTCGAACCAGATCGCCTGATCCGCCGTTTCACCCGAGCCTGCCCAGGCCGCGCGGGCCTTGGCCCGCTGCTCGTCCATCGACTTCTCGAAGCCATCCGTGTCGACGGCGATGTTGCGCGCGCGCAGCACGTCCTGCGTGAGATCGAGCGGAAAGCCAAAGGTGTCGTAGAGCTTGAAGGCGACGTCGCCCCGGAGCGTGCCGCCGCCACTCAGCCCCTTGGTCTCGTCCTCGAGCAGCTTCAAGCCCGTGCCCAGGGTCTTCTTGAAGCGCGTCTCCTCGAGCTTCAGCGTCTCGGTGATCAGCGGCTGGGCGCGCACCAGCTCCGGATAGGCATCGCCCATCTCGTGAACGAGCGTCGGCACCAGCTTGAAGACCACTGGATCCTGGGCACCGAGGATGTGCGCATGACGCATCGCGCGGCGCATGATGCGGCGCAGTACGTAGCCGCGCCCCTCGTTGGAGGGCAGCACGCCGTCGGCGATCAGGAACGAGGTCGCGCGCAGATGGTCGGCGATCACCTTGTGCGAGGCCGACTGCGGCCCGTCGGGATCGACGCCGGTCACGTGCGCCACGGCCTCGATCAGCGCACGGAAGAGATCGATGTCGTAGTTGTTGTGCTTGTGCTGCAGGACGGTGGCCAGACGCTCCAGCCCCATACCGGTGTCGATCGAGGGCTTGGGCAGCGCGACGCGCTCCTCCTTGGTCACCTGCTCGAACTGCATGAAGACCAGGTTCCAGATCTCGATGAAGCGATCGCCGTCCTGGTCGGGGCTGCCCGGCGGGCCACCGGGAATGCCTTCGCCGTGGTCGAAGAAGATCTCGGAGCACGGACCGCAGGGGCCGGTATCGCCCATCGCCCAGAAATTGTCCGAGGTCGGGATGCGGATGATGCGGTCGTCGGAAAGGCCGGCGATCTTCTTCCAGTAGCTCGCCGCCTCGTCGTCGGTGTGGAACACCGTGACCAGCAACCGGTCCTTCGGCAGGCCGTAGTCCTTGGTCAGGAGCCCCCAGGCCAGCTCGATCGCGTGTTCCTTGAAGTAGTCGCCGAACGAAAAGTTGCCCAGCATCTCGAAGAAGGTGTGGTGGCGGGCCGTATAGCCGACATTCTCGAGATCGTTGTGCTTGCCACCGGCGCGGACGCACTTCTGCGAGGTCGCGGCGCGCGTGTAGTTGCGCGTTTCGAGCCCGGTGAAGACGTTCTTGAACTGAACCATGCCGGCGTTCGTGAACATCAGCGTCGGGTCGTTGCGCGGCACGAGCGGGCTCGAGTCCACGACCTCGTGGCCGTTCTTGCGGAAGTACTCTAGGAAAGTACGACGGATTTCGCTGACGCTTTGCATGCCGGCCTTGTAGCGTGCGCCTGCCGCCCAAGTCCAGAACAGGGAACCTGCAGAAAATGGCCGCCGAGGCCCATTCTACCGCCACTCTCCGGCTCTCCGTGGGCGATCTCAAGGTGATCCATCCGGTCACTGTCCCGAGCGCTCCCGTGACCGCCGCTTCCGTCATCCCTGCCCTGCAAAAGCTGGTGAATGCCGTGGTGGATGCCGCGGAGGCGAAGCTCGGGCAGGCCGGCCAGGCGGTCTCCTGCCGCAAGGGCTGCGGCGCCTGCTGTCGCCAGCTCGTGCCGGTCTCGCGCACGGAGGCTGAACGGTTGCTGGAAGTGATCGAGGCCATGCCGCCGGTCCGGCGCGCCGCCTTGGCCGCACGCTTCGCCGCCGCCGAGGCCGTCCTCGAGGGCGCCGGTCTCGCCATGGTGACCAGGGAGGCGCGCGGCGACCGGTCCGACCGGGAGTTGTCGATAGGCTATTTCGCCCTCGGCATCCCTTGCCCCTTCCTCGAGGAGGAGAGCTGCTCGATCCATCCCGAGCGGCCGCTGGTCTGCCGGGAGTACCTCGTGACGTCAGCGGCCGAACTCTGTGCCGGCCCGCGCCAGGAGGGCGTGACGCCTGTGCCGGTGCCGAAGGTCTCGATGGCGGCTCGGGGGCTGCAGGACGAGCGCGAGGACTGGTTTCCTCTGGCGATGCTGATGGCCTGGTCCCGGACGCGGCTGCACGACGATGCGAAGCGCACGGGGGGCGTGAAGCGCACGGGACCGGAATGGGTGCAACGGTTTTTGAAGCGGATGGGTGGGCGATAAGAGCCGCCCTTTTCTTTGTCAGCGCTCCGCGCCGACAAAGAAAAGGGCGGTGCCACGCGTGGGGTGCGGCACCGCCCGGTAAGGAACCCGGAGACAGGGGATACGGGCTCCTCTATTCGTCGTCTTCGTCGTCCTTGCCGCTATCCATCAGCGCATCGGCGAGGATGCCGGCATTGGTGCGCACCTTGTTCTCAATCGCCTGCGCAACCTCGGGATTTTCCTTGAGGTAGTTCTTGGCGTTTTCGCGGCCCTGGCCGATGCGCTGGCCGTCGTAGGAGTACCAGGAGCCCGACTTCTCCACGACGCCGGCCTTCTCGCCGAGGTCGATCAGTTCGCCGACCTTGCTCACGCCTTCGCCGTACATGATGTCGAACTCGACGACCTTGAACGGCGGCGCCACCTTGTTCTTCACCACCTTCACGCGCGTGGCGTTGCCGACCACCTCGTCCTTGTCCTTGAGCGCGCCGATACGGCGGATGTCGAGGCGGACCGAGGCGTAGAATTTCAGCGCATTGCCACCCGTCGTCGTCTCGGGGCTACCGAACATGACACCGATCTTCATGCGGATCTGGTTGATGAAGATCACCAGCGTGTTCGACTTGGAAATCGAGGCAGTGAGCTTGCGCAGCGCCTGGCTCATCAGACGAGCCTGCAGGCCGGGCAACGAATCGCCCATCTCGCCTTCGAGCTCGGCCTTCGGCACCAGCGCCGCCACCGAGTCGACCACCAGCACGTCGATGGCACCCGAGCGGACCAGAGTGTCGGCGATCTCCAAGGCCTGCTCACCGGCGTCGGGCTGGGAGATCAGGAGATTGCCGATATCGACCCCGAGCTTCTTGGCATACCCCGGATCGAGCGCATGCTCGGCGTCGACGAAGGCGCAGGTGCCGCCCTTCTTCTGCGCCTCGGCCACGACATGCAGGGCAAGCGTCGTCTTGCCCGAGCTTTCCGGCCCGTAGATTTCGACGATACGGCCCTTGGGCAGGCCGCCGATTCCGAGAGCGATATCGAGCCCCAGCGAGCCGGTCGAGATCGCCTCGATCTCCAGCGCTTCGCGCTGCCCCAGCTTCATGATGGAACCCTTGCCGAAGGCGCGCTCGATCTGGGCGAGAGCTGCGTCCAGGGCCTTGTTCTTGTTTTCCATACCGTCCTTCTCGACCACTTTCAGCACTGCCGACATTGGCTTTCTCCTTCTTCCCACGCCCCTGTCAGGAGCGGCAATACGGATAAGTCCTCGCCCCCGTTGACCCATCGACCACGCCTCGGGGAGCGGCAATGTACGCTTTTTGTTCCAGCCGGCAACGGAACAATTAACCCACTGAATCAACTAATCTTGTTGACACAAGTTCTAGATATGTTCCCCGCAGTTGGTCACAGCAGTGGATGAACTGAGCTAGGGGCATCGGCCCTTCCCGCGGCGCGACAGGATCGCCGCCATGACGAGGCCGCCGACCCGTGAGAGGTGCTCGAGCGCCACGGTCAGGTCGCGAAAGGCTTCTTCCCCTTCCTTGCTCCAGAAAGGATGGGCGATCGGAATGGTGAGCAAGGTGAAGACCGCCAGCGCGCCGGCCGCCGCCCAGGTGCCGCGATCGAAGATGATCATCAGCGACGCCACGATCTGCAGAGCAAGCGTCAGCGCATTGACGGCCCATCCGGGCTGCAGGCCGAACGCCTCCATGACCGCAGCGCTGGCGCTGAACTCGATCAGCTTTGCGAGCCCGCTGCTCCAGAAGACGAAGGTCAGGAAACAGCGCGCCAGAATTTCGAACGCACGCGAATCGAGGATCACTGCAACGATGCCAGGCATTTACACCTCTCCAAGTGCCTGGCGCGTCTTATAGAACCTCGATCCTGATTGAGGTAAAGGTCGGGACGTCGTTACCAAACGTCGCGGTCCCACGCTCCGCCGCGCAATTACCTCGCAAGCAATTGTGATTGCTCCTTCGCGCCTTCAGCCTGCGCCGATGAACGACGAAGGAACGCATGGCGACACTGCGGCTACACCACAGCATCTTCTCGGCTTCCTCGCAGAAAGTGCGGTTGGCGCTCGTCGAAAAGGGCCTCGATCACGACAGCGTATCGGTCGACCTGCAAGCCGGTGAGCAGCATATGCCGGCCTATCGAGCGCTCAATCCACGCGGCGTCGTGCCGACGTTGATCCACGGCGATGCCGTGCTGATCGAGAGTGCCGCCATCCTCGAATATCTCGACGATGCCTTCCCCGAACCGGCTTTGCGGCCGCACGATGCCGTGGCGCGTCAGCGCATGCGGGCCTGGGTACGGCGCCTCGACGACGTGCACCATCCAGCCAACGGCATGATGCACTACGCTTTGCTCGGTCGGCCGGCGCTAAAAGCGCTATCGCCGGAACGGCTGGAAGCAATGCTGCAGGCGATGCCCAACCGGCGCGATCGCGCTCTACGCGCCGCCGCCGCGCGACTGGGTATCGAGGCGCCGGAATTCGCCGATGCCGTACGCACCCAGGAGGAAATGCTCGACGCCCTCGACGCGGATCTGACGAACCGCCCTTTCCTGATCGGTGATGACCTTAGCCATGCCGACCTCGTCGCCCTGCCCTATGTCGCGCGCCTCGAACAGATGGGCCTGCTGGCGCTGATCGTGGCGTCGGATCGCCGCCACCTCGCCGGGTGGTATGATCGCATGAAGACGCGGTCTTCCTGGCGCGAGTCCATCGGCGCCCTCCCGGCCAATGTCGTTCAGCATTGGCAATCGCTTGGCCAGCAGGCTTGGCCCCGGATCGTGCCGCACCTTCAGCGGCCGCCGGACGTTACGCCGGCCCCAGTCTTCCCGCGGCCTTGAGTGCCGCGATGCCGTCCGCGTCGTAACCCAACCCCGCCAGCACCTCGTCGTTGTGCTGGCCGATCGTCGGCGGGTCGGCGATGAGCGGCGGCCGCCAGCCCATCATCTGGAACGGCAGCAGCGGCAGCCGGGTCTGGATGCCGCCCGGCAGGGTCGTGGACGCTAGCGAGCCGTTGGCGAGCAGATGCGGATGGTCGAACAGCTCCTGCGGCCGTGCCACCGGCGCGAAGGAAATGTCGGCTTCGAGGCAGAGCCGTTCGAGCTCGGCGCGGTCGTGACGCTTGAAGATCTCGGCCACCTTCGGCACCAGCCAGGGCCGTGCTTCGATGCGCTGGTTGTTGGTGGCGAGCCGCTGGTCTTCGGCCAACTCGGGTTGGCCGAAGACCCCGCAGAAGCGCTTCCACTGGCCGTCGCTGGTGATGCCGATAAAGACCTGCTGGCCGTCGGCGGTCGCGAAGATCTCGTAGACGGCCCAGGAACTCACCCGCTCGGGCATGGGCGGCGGCGGCGTGCCGCCGTTCATTGCCGTGATGGCAAGGTGCTGGCCCATCAGGAACACCACCGATTCGAACAGTGCGCTTTCGACCAGGCCGCCTTTGCCGGTCCGCTCGCGCTGCTTCAGTGCCAGCACCGTGCCGAAGGCGCCGAAGATGCCGCCCATGATGTCGACCACCGAGGTACCGGCGCGCAAGGGCCGGCCGCTCGGGCCGGTCATGTAGGCGAGCCCGCCCATCATCTGCACGACCTCGTCGAGCGCCGGCCGCTTCTCGTACGGGCCCGGCAGGAAGCCTTTCAGGGCGCAATAGACCAGCCGTGGATTGATCGCCTCCAGATGCTTCGGCCCCAGCTTGCGCTTGGCCATGGAGCCGGGCGCGAAATTCTCGATCAGGACGTCGGACGACTGCAGGAGCTTCGTCAGCACCGCCCTGCCCTCTGGCGCATCGGCGTCGAGCGCCAGGCTCTTCTTGTTACGATTGAAGTAGCCGAAGAAGCCGGCGCCGAAGCCGGCAAGCCGACGCGTGCGATCGCCATCCACCGGCTCAACCTTGATCACCTCGGCACCGAGGTCGGCCAGGATCATGCCGCAGGACGGCCCGAGGATCGTATGGGTGAGTTCGACGACACGGATGCCCTTGAGGGGCGGTTCGATAGCAAATGTCATATCCCCCCCATACCGCACCCTGAGGGGCGAGCGAAGTGGACGGCTCGAAGGTGTCCACCAGAGAGGCGCGTCGGAAGCTGCGTCTCGAAGGATCGTGGCGTTTTCCGAAGCTGCCCGCCGACGTGATACCTGTCGGGGGGAGCCGATCTTCAGAACCTCATGTACCGCCCGACGGATAGGCGTACGGATCTTTTGTTCCCAACGCATAAGGAGGAAAGACCGGCTGTTCGGGAAGGTGCACGACAGGCCCCTTGCCGAACAGGTTGGCGGCGATCTGCGCACCGAGCGCCGCGCGCGTCGTGCCGAACCCCGCCTCCCGCACCAGCGACGCATAGGCGTCGGCATTGTGCAGGCGCTGCCTCGAATTGTTGTTGCGGTACTGGGTTTCGTAAGTGTAGCCGAGATCGTCGAGCGTCCAGCCGCCCTGCATGTCGCCAATGAAATGCGCCAGCTCGTGGACCAGCACATGTGAGCGGTAATCGTCGTGCGACTTGTCGAACTCGGGGGTGAGATAGATGCGGTCGGCGTAATCCGGCGACAGCTTTCCAGGCGTCTCGCCGCCATGGATCAGCCCATTCATCCGGTGTCGCTCCCAAGCGCCGCCAAGCCAAGTATAGCCGGGATGGCCGACGACGCTCGCGGGCGTGCGCCACAGCGAGACGAAGATATCGTCGGCGGGCGCGATGCCAGGGATCGGCTTGCCGACGCGGTTCACGAGCGTGATGCACATGCGCCGGATCATGGTCTCGACCCGCTTGGCGCCGGCGCGAGCGAGCGAGGGGTCTTTCTCATGAAGCTTGAAATGCTTGGCGATCAGCAGGAACGCCAGCCGATCCGCGTCCTCGCGCGCGACATTCGGCGTCGGCAGACGCTCGGCATGGGCGGTCGCACGTGTCGCCACGCGCACCGCACTGAGCGCGGCCTGGTAGGCGGCGGGCAGCCACAGGCTCTTGACCGTGGCGTGACGGATCGCAGCCTTCATGATCGCAGCCTTTTCGTTGTCGGTCAGCACGACAGGCTTGGGCGGCTTAGGGGCGCCCACTGGCGTGGGAGCGGCTGCGGGCCCCGCGGCAGTGACCGTCGTGGCAGGTATCGCGATGGACAGGCTGGCCCCCACGGCACGGTTCAGTGCCCGCAACGTCGCCTTTTCCGGCTCGATCTTGCTGTCGCGATAGGGCACCCAATGTTGCTGGAAGTGCAGGATGGCGTTCTGGGTCTTGGGTCCCGCGATACCGTCTTCGGCCAGCGGCACGCCCGGGCCGCCCATCGCGGCAACGACCGAGTTCAGCGAAGCCTGGATCGCGACGACGTCATCCTTCTGATTGGCGCCGTTGTAACCGACCGCCCCTTCGAGGATCACTGCCCCCGGCAAACGACAAGGAACCCGAGAGCAACCCGACGGGCCCATCAAGACTCTCAGTTGCATGCTTTGCTCCGCTGCCCGCATGAAGACGGAGAAGTTATGTTATCCAGCACACGCAGGAGGGTAAACACCGCGCCGTTCCAGACGCGCCGGAGCGCCGGTCATCACGATCGGCCGGTAAAATGCGTTCATCGAAATAAATCGCCTGCAGGCGATTGCAGGTGAACGTCACCGCGCCGACCATTCGACGCGGTGCGGCAAGAACCTGGCTTACGAGGAAGAGGTCCTCTCCGGAGTGAACCACGTCTCAATATCCTTGGTGAGCGGCAATCCGGCCGTCTCGCCGAGGACGCGGTGAGCCATGCCGGCACCGACCAGAAAGGCTTCCTGGTGCGGCAGTCCATTAGCCTTGAGCATGGTGCGGATCGCGGGCGCGTCATGGCCCCAGCCGACTGCCTCGACCTTGCCGTCGAAGGCACGGTTGAGGGTGGCCAGGAAGTCGGCACGCTCGGCCTCGCTCATCGCCGGGACGGCGTCGATGTCCCCCAGCACGAACAGGCGACCGCGGAATTTGGCGACCAGATCGGCCGCCGAGTTGCGCGGCTCGACAATGATTTCCCGATCGGGCCCGCGCCGGACGCGGGCGGCCAGCGACAGCGGCAGGACGGCCGCCCCCAGATGGGCGCCCGAGTCCATGATCACCGAGGCCAGTTCCCTGTAGGTGATCCCGAGCCGCTCGGCCCGCTTCAGGCGCATCAGGGCGACTTCGGGCTTGGGAGTTTTCCACACCTTGGCCGAGGCGCGGCGCCACACCCAGGCCTCCCACGACATATCGAAAGTCGGTCCGTTATTGTGGCCGATCCCGGGCCGCCGCAGCAGGCTCTCGACATTGGCATGACGGACACTTAGACGGTCGAAACGATCACCCATGACCCTATTCTAGCGCTATTCTGGCGTTCCTCGGGGTTGGTCTAAGCAAAAGGAGTGCCAAGTGGACGATTTCCAGGTCGATGTATTGGTGGTCGGCGCCGGCAACGCCGCGGCCTGTGCGGCACTCGCCGCCCGTGAGACGGGTGCTTCGGTCGCCATGCTGGAGGCCGCCCCCGAGGAAGAGCGCGGCGGCAACAGCACCTACACGGCCGGCGCCATGCGCGTGGTCTTCCACGGTGTCGACGACCTGGTACAGCTCTACGACCTCACCGAGGACGAGAAGCGCGATGTCGACTTCGGCAGCTACTCGGCCGACCAGTATCTCGACGACATGGGCCGGGTGACCAATTACCGCTGCGATCCCGAGCTGACCGACATCCTGATCGGCCGCTCCTTCGAGACGATGAAGTGGATGCGCTCCAAGGGCGTACGTTTCCAGCCGAGCTATGGCCGGCAGGCCTTCAAGGTGAACGGCAAGTACAAGTTCTGGGGCGGCCTGGCCGTCGAAGCCTGGGGGGGCGGCCCAGGCCTGGTCGATCTCGAGCACAAGGCGGCCGTGAAAGCGGGCATTCCCATCCACTACCAGACGGCGGCGGTATCGCTGATTGAAGAGGACGGCGTGGTGCGCGGCGTGATCGCCCGCCACAAGGGCCGGAAGGTCAGGATCGGCGCCAAGGCAGTGGTGCTGGCCAGCGGCGGCTTCGAGAGCAGCGCCGAGATGCGCACCCGCTACCTTGGTCCGACCTGGGATCTCGCCAAGGTCCGGGGCACGCGCTTCAACACCGGCGCCGGCATAAACATGGCGCTGGCGATCGGCGCCAAGCCGCACGGCAACTGGTCGGGCGGCCATGCCGTGGGCTGGGATATGAATGCCCCGGAATTCGGTGACCTCGATGTCGGCGACAACTTCCAGAAGCACTCCTACCCGCTCGGCATCATGGTGAACGCCAACGGCCAGCGTTTCGTCGACGAGGGCGCCGACTTCCGCAACTACACCTATGCCAAGTACGGCGCGGTGATCCTTGCGCAGCCGCAGCAGTTTGCCTGGCAGATCTTCGATGCCAAGGTGCTCGACAAGCTGCGCGACGAGTATCGCATCAAGCGCGTCACCAAGGTGCGCGCCGATACGATCGAGGAGCTGGCCGGCAAGCTGGAGGGTGTGGATCCTCAGGCCTTCCTGAAGACCATCAGGGAATGGAACGACGCCGTCATGACCGAGGTGCCGTTCAATCCGGCGATCAAGGACGGCCGCGGCACGCGCGGGCTCGCCGTACCCAAGACCAACTGGGCCAACACGATCGACCAGGCGCCGTTCGAGGCCTATGCCGTGACCTGCGGCCTCACCTTCACCTTCGGTGGGCTGAAGATCACGACCGAGGGCGAGGTCGAAAGCACCGACGGCCATCCCATCCCCGGCCTGTTCGCGGCCGGCGAGCTGGTGGGCGGCCTCTTCTACCACAACTACCCCGGCGGAACGGGCCTGGTGTCCGGTGCGGTCCTCGGCAAGCTGGCGGGCGACAGCGCGGGACGCTACGTTTCGGGCAAGAACTGAACTGCGAAACTGCAGATCTCAGAACGAACAATGGAGGAAACGACGATGATCACCCTCTCCCGCCGTCAAGCCCTGGCCTTGGGCGGCGGTGCCGTCCTGATGCCCTCTGCCCTGCACGCGCAGGCGGCCTGGCCGGCACAGCCCGTCACCTTCGTCGTGGGCTACTCGGCGGGCGGCGGCGCCGACATCGTGGCGCGTGAGCTTGCGCATCTCATGACGCCGTTGCTCGGCCAGCAGGTGATCGTCGACAACAAGGGCGGTGCGGCCGGTGCCATCGGCGCACGCTTCGTCTCCAATGCCAAGCCCGACGGCTACACGCTCTTCTACGCCGTCGGCACCAACATCGTGACCAATCCGCACGTCCTCAAGGCCTCGATCGACACGCTGAAGGGGCTGGTGCCGATCATCCAGACCACGGACTACCAGTACGTGCTCGCGGTCAATCCCAGCGTGCCGGCGAACAACGTGCAGGAGCTGATCGCGCTTGCCAAGAAGGAGCCGGGCAAGCTCACTTTCTCCTCCTCGGGCGTGGGCGGCAACAACCACCTGGCGGGCGCCCTGTTCGCCGAAGCGGCCGGCATCGACATCACCCACGCCCCCTACAAGGGCACGGGCCCGGCGTTGATGGATGTGATCTCGGGCGTCATCACCATGAACTTCTCATCGCTGCCGCCGGCGGTGAGCCAGATCAAGGCAGGGCGCCTCAAGGCGCTGGCGGTGACCGGCACCAAG
The DNA here is from genome assembly GCA_001897995.1 of Alphaproteobacteria bacterium 65-37. Taxonomy (GTDB): domain Bacteria; phylum Pseudomonadota; class Alphaproteobacteria; order Reyranellales; family Reyranellaceae; genus Reyranella. The sequence continues at coordinate 26,049 of MKRV01000001.1, forward strand.
CGGGTGAGCGCTCTGCCCGACGTGCCGACGCTCAAGGAGCAAGGTGTCGACGTCGCGGTCAACGGCTGGCACGGCCTCTTCGCCCCGCCCAAGACGCCCGAGGCCATTCTCGACCGCGTCTACAAGGAGGCGGCAGTCGCGATGAAGGAGGCCAAGTACACCGAGGCCCTGGCCAAGGACGGCCTGGACCTCCCGCCGCCGCGCCCCCGCGCCGAGTTCGCCAAATACGTCGAGGACGAACACGCCTTCTGGGGCAAGAAGCTGAAGGCGCTGAACATCCAGGCGGAGTAGTCGTCACCGGCAGACGGGCGTTCAGTTTGATCGCCCGTCACTTCCGCTGCGGCACCAGACAGAAGCCCTGGGCCTCGACTCCGAGGGTGGGATTTAACTTGGAGCGGAAATTCTCGAACGCCACGGCTGCGGTCAACTCCACCACCTGCGCCTCGGTGAAGTGCATACGCAGTTCGGCAAAGAAGGCATCGTCGACCTGCTGGTCGCTGTAGGTGATGCGCTCGGCATACTCCAGCGCCAGGCGCTCGCTCGGGCTGAACAGGTTGCTGTCGCGCCAGCCCAGGACCTCCGCGACCTTCTCCAGGCCGCCTTCGGTTTCCGTCACACGGACGGAATTGATATCAATTCAAAAGGGGCAGCCGTTGATCGAGGCGACCCGAAGATAAATCAGCGGCAGGAGCTCCTTGGGCAGTTGTCCGGACTGCTCGATCGACGCACCCAGCATCTTGGCGGCGCGCAGGATCGGCGGGCAGTGTGCCAGCACCTTCGTCGGATTGAGGAGATCGCCGAAGATTTCCCGTTCCTTGTCGAACACGGCCTTGAGAGTCGGATCGCCGCCATCCTCATCGATCTCGCTGACGCGGGGCATGTCGTCTCCTGTGATTTTTCGGGCGGCGACCCTACGACGACTTCAGCAGGTCTTCCAGATACATGAAGGACTGTCGTCTTTCGACTTAACGCACCGGCGCCAGCGCCGTCAGGACCATGCGGACGAGATCGACCTGCGAGGCAGTACGTGTCTTGGCCCGCGCCGTCGCGACCTGCTTGCGCGCCGTCTCGAAGCTCACGCCGAGGTGCCGGGCGACAGCGGGCAACGGCATGCCGGTCGCCAGAAGGCTGACGAGACGGGCCTCGGCGGGCGTGAGACCGAACACCGCCGACAGGGCCCGCGCATCGATCCGGGGGACGGCCTCGGGGTCGGTCAAGATCAGCATCGCCGCCGGCTGGTGCGACAGCAGTGCCCGGCGGTCGAGGCCGAGCGGCGTTACGATCGCCGTGTAGGCTCGCCGGCCCGACGGCCGGGCAATGTGCAGATGGCTACCTGCGCCGCCTTCCCCGTCGCCACTTGCCGCCTCGCCGCCCGTTGTCCGCGCGGCTTGGGCGATAGCGCGCTGCAGCCGCTCGTCGTCACCTGGCGACAGGGCATGCACAATGCCCGCGGTCACGAGCAGCCCGTCATTTGCTGCCATCATATCGAGGGCCGCCCGATTGGCAGTGACCAGCCGGCCCGCGGCCGAGAGCTGCACGACACCGAACGACAGACAGTCGAGCGCTGCCGCTGCACCAGTCGCCGCCTGCTGTCCCATGTCGAGACGCCCACGAACCTGCAGCGCGCGGCCGATATGGGGCAGCAGGCGCTGCAGGATCTCGGTCGCGCTGCGATCGAACGGCGACGCCCGACGCGGGCGATGGATGCCGAGCGCATAGACGCCGCCGCCAGGCAAGCTTCCCTCCAGTGGGCCGCCCCCCGGCAGGCTGCCCACCGCCATCACCCCGTGGAAGACGTCGGTGTTGGGCTTCACCAGCTCGCAATAGATACGGCTCTGCTGCCAGTCGAGGTCGCTCACCAGGTCGGTACCCAGCACGGCGCGGTCGAAAACGCCGCGCTCGAGAGCGGCAACCCGCCAGGGATCGTCCTGGTAGTAGTGTGCGCCGTAGAGTTCGGCTTCCTTCGGCGTGATGCCCAGCATCGTCAGCATATCGACCGGGCCGTCGGACGCGTACTGAGCGGTGAAGGTCAGGGTCGAGCCGTCGAACAGCGCGCGCAGGCAACGCCCGACCTCGCTCCAGGCCACATGGCCCAGTGCCGCGTCATAAAGCAGGCCGACTGCTTCGGTTTCCTGGCGGGTCTCCACGATCCCGCACCTCCCTCCGCCGCCTTACCGTCATACCGACGATAGCGCGCGGCGGGGGATATTCCATCTGGATTTTGGAGCCGGTGGAGCCTGGCTCCGGGCTTCGAGGCCTGCCTTAGAAGCCCAGCACCTTGGCTTGGACCACGCCTTCGATGGCGCTGATCTTGCCCATCAGCTCCTTGCTGATCGGCTGGTCGACCTGAACGAGGGCGATCGCCGAGCCGCCGGGATTGTCGCGGCCCAAATGGAAGGTCGCGATATTGACCTTGTTTTCACCCAGCAAAGTCCCTAGCCGACCGATGAAACCCGGCTTGTCGTCGTTGGTGATGTAGAGCATGTGCGGGGCGAACTCGGCCTCGATCTCGATGCCTTTGATCTCGACGATGCGCGGATGCTTGCCGCCGAACAGCGTGCCGGTCACGGCGCGCGTGTACTTCTCCGTCGTGACGGAGAGCCGGATCAGCGAGTTGTAGTCGCTGTCGCGCTCGTGCTTGACCTCGGCCACCTCGACGCCGCGCTCGCGGGCAATCACCGGGGCATTGACCATGTTCACCGTGTCGAGCTGCGGGCGCAGCACGCCCATCAGCGCCACCTGGCTGAGCGGCTTGATGTTCAGCGCCGCCACCTGGCCCTCGTACTCGATCGAGACCGCCTTGATGTCGGTATCGGTGAGCTGGCCGGCGAAGGAGCCGAGCTTCTCGGCAAGCTCCAGGTAGGGTGCCAGCTTGGGCGCATCCTCGGCCGACACATTCGGCATGTTGAGCGAGTTGGTGATGGCGCCGGTCAGCAGATAATCCGACATCTGCTCAGCGACCTGCAGGGCCACATTCTCCTGCGCTTCGACCGTCGAGGCGCCGAGGTGCGGCGTGCAAACGAGGTTCGGCGCCCCGAACAGGACGCTCTCCTTGGCCGGCTCCTGGGTGAAGACATCGAAGCCCGCCCCCGCGATATGGCCCGAGACCAGGAGGTCGCGTACCGCCAGCTCGTCGACCAGGCCGCCGCGGGCGCAGTTCACGATACGCACGCCCTTCTTGGTCTTCATGAGGTTGGCGCGCGAGAGGATGTTCTTGGTCTGCTCGGTGAGCGGCGTATGGACCGTGATGAAGTCGGCCCGCGCCAGCACCTGCTCGAGTGTCGCCTTTTCGACGCCGAGCTCGGTGGCGCGCTGATCGCTCAGGAACGGGTCATAGGCCACGACCCGCATCTTGAGGCCAATGGCGCGTTCCGCCACGATCGAGCCGATATTGCCGCAGCCGATCAGTCCCAGCGTCTTGAAGCTGAGCTCGGTCCCCATGAAGCGGTTCTTTTCCCACTTGCCGGCCTGGGTCGAGGTGTTGGCGTCCGGCACCTGGCGGGCAACCGCGAACATCAGGGCGATCGCATGCTCGGCGGTGGTGATGGCATTGCCGAACGGCGTGTTCATCACCACGACGCCGTTGGCGGTGGCGGCCTTGATGTCGACATTGTCGACGCCGATGCCGGCACGGCCCACGACCTTGAGCAGCTTGGCCTCGGCCAGCACCTCGGCGGTGACCTTGGTCGCGGACCGGATCGCGAGGCCCTGGTAGTTGCCGATAATGGCACGCAGCTCGGCGGGCTTCAGGCCCGGCTTGAAATCGACGTCGCAACCGCGCTCCGAGAAAATCTCGACGGCGCGCGGGGAGAGCTCGTCGGAAATGAGAACCTTGGGCTTGGCCATTTTGATGACTCCTGGAGACTACTGAAGCCCTCACCCTGAGGAGCGCTCCGCAGGAGCGCGTCTCGAAGGGCGGGAGCGAGCACCTTGTTTGCAGCCCACCCTTCGAGACGGCGCTACGCGCCTCCTCAGGGTGAGGTGTTCTTTGCTCTTAGGCCGCAGCCTTGCCGAACTCGCGCTCGATCTCGCCGTAGGCCCAGTCGAGCCAGGGCAGCAGGGCCTCGAGGTCGCTCTTCTCGACGGTGGCGCCGCACCAGATGCGCAGGCCCGGCGGGGCGTCGCGGTAGGAGCCGACGTCGTAGCCCGCCTTCTCGGTCTCGAGCAGTTCGGCCATCTTCTTGGCAGCGGCGGCCTGCTTGTCGGCGGCAAGCGCCGTGAACCACGGCGCCGTGATGTTCAGGCACACCGAGGTGTTGGAGCGCACCGCCTTGTCGCCCGCGAGGAAAGCGATCCACTTGCGGTCGGCCACGAACTTCTCGAGCACGCCGAGATTGGCTTCGGAGCGCGCCATCAGGCCGTTGAGGCCGCCGACGCTCTCGCCCCAGCGCAGACCATCGATCGCATCCTCGACGCAGAGCATCGACGGCGTATTGATCGTATCGCCCTTGAAGATCGCTTCGGAGAACTTGCCGCCCGAGGTCAGGCGGAAGATCTTGGGCAGCGGCCAGGCCGGCGTGTAGCTCTCCAGGCGCTGGATGGCGCGCGGGCTCAGCACCAGCATGCCGTGCGCGCCCTCGCCGCCCATGACCTTCTGCCAGGACCAGGTCACGGCATCGAGCTTCTGCCACGGCAGCTCCATGGCGAAGACGGCCGAGGTGGCGTCGCAGATGGCGAGCCCTTCGCGGTCGGCAGCGATCCAGTCGCCGTTCGGCACCTTCACGCCCGAGGTCGTGCCGTTCCAGGTGAAGACGACGTCGTGTGTCCAGTCGACGGCCTTGAGATCGGCGATCTGGCCGTAGGGCGCCTTGAGAACGCGCGCATCCTTGAGCTTGAGCTGCTTCACCACATCGGTGACCCAGCCTTCGCCGAAGCTTTCCCAGGTCAGCATGTCGATCGGTCGGGCGCCGAGCAGCGACCACAGTGCCATCTCGACGGCTCCGGTATCCGAAGCCGGCACGATAGCGACGCGATAGTCGGCCGGAATGCCCAGCACGGCGCGTGTCCGATCGACCGCCTCGACAATCTTCTTCTTGCCGAGCTTGGATCGGTGGGACCGCCCAGTGGCGGCATCGTTGAGAGCTTGGGGCGTCCAGCCAGGACGCTTGGCGCAGGGTCCGGATGAAAAATCGGGACGCGCCGGACGCATGTTCGGCTTAGTCATCATAACCTCTCCCTTACAGAAGAGCTGCACTCCGGTGGGGGAGCGTGGCCCGCGGCCGATATACGGGGAGAGGCGCGCGGCGTCAATGTGCGGCCTTTGTCGCGGGCCGAGGCAAGGACGCTTCAGACTTGGGGCCATGGACTTGGGGCCATAGACCCGGGGCCATGCTCGCCCCCATGGCGCCCGTTGCGGCTTCGACAGCGACCACATGGGTGGCTAGACTGTTTCCCGCACAGTTGCGGTCGGGGTCTTCTCGATGAAACTGCTCTGCGTTGCCCGCGTCGTTACGCTCGCCTTGGGTCTGTTTGCCGGCGCCTGTCAAAGTCCGCCGCCTCCGCCGCCGGCCTCGCTGCAGGAGCCGTTTTCCTGGGTGATCTTCTTCGACGACGGCAGCGTCGCTATCAAGGATCAGGACCGCCAGACTCTCGACCAGGCCGCCAAGTGGTCGGGCACGCTGTTTGGAAGTCCAGCGCCGCCGGTCTGGCAGCTCTGCCTCGTCGGCCATAGCGACAACACCGGCAGCGAAGCGAGCAACCTCGCTCTGTCTCGCAGACGCGGCGAAGTCGTGAAGACGTATCTCGTCGAACGCGGATTGCCGAAGGAACGCCTGGCGGTGTTCGCGGTGGGCAGCGCCAAGCCGATGGTGGCAACACCGCCCAATACGCACGAATCGCAGAATCGCAGGGTCGAACTGGCGTTCCAACGGCGCGCGTCCGAGGAGGCCTACAAGGCGGCCTGCGATCGATGATCGGCGCCGCGGCGTCTAGACCGCCGCGATGGCCACTTTCTCGACAATCACCGCGGACTCCTCGTCCAGTCCGGCGACCTGCCGAGCAAGCTCACGCTGGACGTATTGCGCGAACGGGCCGAGATGGAGGTAGAGCACCATCTGGATCAGGCAGGCCTCCAGCGCCGCCGGGTTCCGCTTCGCCACCTCGCTGAGGTTGCGCCAGAACAGTCGGCGGAGTTGCGGGCGCCGGATGTTCATCTGCACCATGATGCGCATCAACGCCCTGGCGTCGCGCCAGCGGATCTTGCGAGCGCCGGCGCCGGCAAGAGTTGGGCGACGCAACGCCAGGCTCACGGTGCGCACGCGATCGAAATAGGCCTGGGGAGAATAAACCTCGGCCAGGATCTTTCGATAGTCGTCCAGGATGTCGCGACGCGGCCGCTTCGGGACGAAGTTGATGCCGGCGGTGCATTGATCGCCGCTGAAGTCGTCGGCAAAGGGCAGCAGGCGCCCTTCCCGTTCGAGCCGGCGCGTCAGCTGCGTGTTGGGCAGTGCCGTCAACAGGCCCACCATGCAGGCGGCGATGCTGGTCGCCTCGATGCAGTCGACCATGCCCTCGGCCACGCCGCTCTTCTCGGTGTCGAAGCCTACGATGAAGCCCGCGATCACGAAGATGCCGGCGGCGTAGATCCGGTGCACGCTCTCGGCAAGGCTGCGCCGTGTGTTTTGCTTCTTGCGCGCCGAGATGAGCGTATCGGTGTCGGGGCTTTCGATGCCGACGAAGATCACGAAGAAGTTGGCGCGCGCCAACATTCGTAGGAGCTCAGCATCGTCGGACAGATTGATCGAAGCCTCGGTCGAGAACATGAAGGGAAAGCCGCGCTCGGCCTGCCACTGCTCCAGGACGGGCAGGAACCGTTTCAAGGCCCTCTTGTTGCCGATCAGGTTGTCATCGACGAAGTCGACATGGCCACGATGGCCTGTGTCGTAAAGCGCCTGAAGTTCGGCAAGCATCTGCTCGTTGGTCTTGGAGCGCGGCACGCGGCCATAGAGCTCGATGATGTCGCAGAACTCGCAGTTGAACGGACAGCCGCGCGAGAACTGCACACCGACATAAAGATAGTTGTGCGGGTCGATCAGATCGAAGCGCGGGACCGGACTTGTCGTGACGTCGGCAGTGAATTTTTCAGCCCGCAACCGGGCCCCTCGTTCGCCCCTGTCCCAAGCGGCCACGAATTCGTGGATGATCCCCTCGGCTTCTCCCAGGACGAGGAAGTCCGCTGCCGCGTAGATCTCCTCGCACGACGTCGGATCGGGCCCGCCTACCGCCACTGGCCGGCCCGCCTCGCGGCACAGCCGGATCACCTCCAAGGTGTCGACCCGCTGCGGCAGCATCCCGCCGGTCATCACCAGATCGGCCCAGGCGAGGTCGGCGGGCTTCAGCTTGCCGACATTGCGGTCGACCAGGCGGAACGTCCATTCCTGCGGCAGCAGTGCAGCCAGAGTGATGAGGCCGAGCGGCGGCGCAGGACACTGGGCCCCGTGAACCTGGCACGCTGCCTTCAAGCTCCAGAACGAGTTCTCGTTGAAGCGAGGGAAGACCAAGAGCACTTTAACGCTCATCCACCCTCCGCATGTTGGGGGATCGCGGGCTCCAAAGAGCGACCTTATCGGTCCCGGGACCCTGTCTCAAGCCGCGACGATCGGCTATCAAGCGGCACCATGACTACCAACGACAATGATCATCGCGGCCTGTTGCCAGCCGGATTGGGCGATCTCCTGCCGCCGGACGCTTCGCGGGAAGCCCGCGCCATCGATGTGGCCATCGAACGGTTTGCCGCCTTCGGCTACGAGCGCGTGAAGCCGCCCCTGGTCGAGTTCGAGGAATCCCTGCTGGGCGGTCCCGGCGCGGCGCTGGCCCCACAGACCTTTCGTCTGATGGACCCGGTTTCGCAGCGCATGATGGGCGTGCGGCCGGATATGACCGTGCAGGTGGCACGCATTGCCGTGACGCGACTGAAGCACGAGCCGCGACCGCTGCGCCTCTCCTACGGCGGCAACGTGATCCGGGTTCGTGGCAGTGCATTGAAGCCGGAACGCCAATTCGCCCAGGTTGGTTCCGAGCTGATCGGTGTGGACAGTGCCGAGGCCGACGCCGAAGCGGTGCTGCTTACGGTCGATGCCCTGCGCGCCATCGGCGTGGCCGACCTCACGGTCGACCTCAACCTGCCCACCCTGGTGGCAGCCGTCGCAGCGGGCCTGAAACAGCCGGACGAGGTGGTGGCCCGCCTGCGCCGGGCGCTCGACCGGAAGGACGAAGGCGCCATCGCCAAGGCTGTCGCCGACAAGGACAAGGCCGACAAGAAGGTGGCCGAGCTGTTCATCGGCCTCTTGCGCGCCGCCGGTCCGGCCGATCGCGGCATCGCCCAACTGCAGAAGCTGAAGCTGCCCCCTGCCGGCGCCGCCGAGGCTGCCCGCCTCGCCGAGGTGGTAGCGCTGATCCAGAAGGCCGAGCCGGAGCTGCCGCTCACCATCGATCCGGTGGAATATCGCGGCCTGGAGTACCAGACCGGCGTCTCCTTCTCCGTCTTTGCACTCAGGGGTCGCGAAGAGCTGGCCCGTGGCGGCCGCTACTCGGCGGGCTATCCCGAGGACGGGGTCAGCGAGCCCGCGACCGGCTTCACCCTCTACATGGATGCCGTCCTGGCCGCCTCCGAGGCCCCGCCCGAGCGGCCGCGGCTCTACGTGGAGATGGGCACGCCGTGGCGGGACGCCGCGCCCTGGCAGGCCAGGGGCTATGCCGTCGTGCGTGCTGTCGTCGCAGCCTCCGACCTGCGCGCCGAAGCCAAGCGCCTGCGCTGCAGCCATGCGCTGATCGACGGCGAGGCAGTGCCCCTCTAGGCCCCTTCTGAGGATGCATTTAGCCTCGCCCCGGGCGGGGGGAAGTGCTATCCGACCTCACGCCTCTCCGGCATCGGCCCCGGGGAGGCGTTTTCATGTGTAAAGGAAGAGCGGCATGGCCAATGTGGCAGTGATCGGCGCCCAGTGGGGCGACGAGGGCAAGGGCAAGATTGTGGACTGGCTGAGCGAGCGCGCCGAAGTCGTTGTGCGCTTCCAGGGCGGCCACAACGCCGGCCATACGCTGGTCATCGGCAACCAGACCTACAAGCTCGCCCTCCTGCCCTCGGGCGTGGTGCGCCCGGGCAAGCTCTCGATCATCGGCAACGGCGTCGTGGTCGATCCCTGGCACTTCCTCGAAGAGGTGAAGAAGGTTTCGGGCCAGGGCGTGTCGGTGACACCCGAGACACTGAAGATCGCCAACCACGCCGTGCTGATCCTGCCGCTGCACCGCGACCTCGACGGCTGGCGCGAGGATGTGCCGGGCACGATCAAGATCGGCACGACGCGGCGCGGCATCGGCCCCGCCTACGAGGACAAGGTCGGTCGCCGCGCCATCCGGGTCGGCGATCTCGCCGAACCCGACATGCTCGAGAAGAAGGTCAACACCTTGCTGGCGCACCACAACGCGCTGCGCCAGGGCCTCGGCCGCCCGTCGGTCGATCCCAAGCAGCTCCTCGCCGAACTGCTCGAGCTCGCCCCCAAGATTCTGCCCTTCGCCGAAGACGTGTGGGAGCGGCTCGACGGCCTGCGTGCCGCCGGCAAGCGCATCCTGTTCGAGGGCGCCCAGGCCACGATGCTCGACATCGATCATGGCACGTACCCGTTCGTCACCTCATCGAACACCGTGGCGGCGCAGGCGATGATCGGCTCGGGCATGGGCAACGGCGCGGTGGGCTACGTGCTGGGCATCGCCAAGGCCTACACCACGCGTGTGGGCGACGGCCCCTTCCCGACCGAACTGACCGATGAGATCGGCCAGGGGCTGGGCGATCGCGGCAACGAGTTCGGCACCAACACCGGCCGCCGCCGCCGCTGCGGCTGGTTCGACGCCGTGATGGTGCGCCAGGCGGTTAAGCTGAACGGCATCGACGGCATCGCGCTCACCAAGCTCGACGTGCTGGACGGTATGAAGGAGATCAAGGTCTGCGTCGGCTACGAGCTCGATGGCAGGCGGATCGAGCGCTTCCCCTTCACCATGGGCGCGCAGGCAAAGCTCACGCCGGTCTGGGAGACCTTCGAGGGCTGGAGCCAGAGCACAAGGGGCGCCCGTTCCTTCGGCGAACTGCCGGCGACCTGCATCAAGTACGTGCGCCGCGTCGAGGAACTGGTTGGCTGCCCCGTGGCGCTGCTCAGCACCAGCCCCGAGCGCGAAGACACGATCCTGATGACGGACCCGTTCCGGGACTAACGCTGCGGAGCCGGACTCACCAGAGCCCGGGGAAAAGGCGATAGCGCACGCGTGACATGTAGGCGGCGTAGCCGCGCAGCCCGGCTACCAGCGTGCGCTCTTCGATCCGGCTGCGGACGACAAACAGGACGAAGAAGACCGGCACCATCGCGACGCCCCACCAGGAGCCGAGCAACAGCGGTGTGCCGATGAAATAGAGCATGACGCCGGCATACATGGGATGCCGGACATAGGCGTAGGGGCCGGTCGAAATGACCTGCTGGTGCCGCTCGGCCTGTACCTTGACGACGGGCGCAGCGAAGCTGTTTTCACGAAACACCCACATGATGAAGGCGGTCGAGGCGAAAAACATCGCCAGCCCCGCCATTTGCAGCACGATGGGTACAGTTGAAGCCTGCAGCCGCCGGTCGAAGCCCATCAGGACGACCCACGCCAGGATCGCCAGCATGAAGACGAGCATGAACAATTTGTCGGCGGCCGGCTGGTCGGCGGACGTCATCTTGAGGCGCTCGGCCAGCAGCCCAGGGTCGGTTCTGGCGAGCCACAAGCCGCAGGCGGGACCAAGCAGCGCCGAGACGATCAGGTAGGTCCAGGCAGACGGCCAATGGAACGTGCCGGCGGCGGCAAACAGCAGCGCCCCCATGCCGACAACGACCGCCAGGTTCTGCAGCAGCAGCTTTGCGATCACCTCTCCCTCCGCGCGCTCCGACCGAGGACGTACCTTCCCGGCCGGAGCGCGCCCGACGGTGAACCTCTACCAAGGCAACATTGCGATACCCTGGCGCAGGCCCCTGGCCCAGAGCCCTGTCACGGAGCCGGCGGTCAAGTCGGCAATCGAACCGTCATCTCGATCTCGAGCAGCAGGTCGGGCGCCGCCAAGGCAGCGACGCCGATGCCGGTGACGCAAGGCTGCGCGCCGTCGAGGAACGCCAACACAAAGGACCAGAGCTGCTCGAGGCGCTCGGGTGTCAGATCGACGACATAGGCTCGCATCATCACCAGGTCCGCGGGCGAGGCCCCCGCGGCGTCGAGCGCCATCCGAGCATTCCGGATGACGAGTTCGGCCTGCGCCACGAACGACTTGGGCGCCGGCTCGCCACCCGGCCGCCAGGCGACCTGCCCGGAAATGAAAGCGAGCCTGCCGGGCTCGACGATCGTGATTTGCGAGTACCCCATCGCGCCGGCATCGGGCAAAGCCGGCGGATTCAATCGAACGAGCGGTTGCGTCACTTCCGTTTTCCCTCTTGCTTGTCGCCGTTACTCGTCGGCGGCGCTCCATAACCGGCCGATTGGCGAATGGGTGTCGACACAGAAGCGAATGGGTTGCCAATGCTGCGCGCGAACCTGAACGATATCCTGATCTTCATGGCCGTCGTCGATGCCGGAAGCTTTATCGCTGGAGGCCTGTCGATGGGCCTGTCGAGGTCGGCGGCAGGAAAGGCCGTCATCCGCCTGGAAGAGCGGCTCGGCACGCGCCTTCTCAATCGCACGACCAGGACGCTCAGCCTCACCGACGAAGGACGGGTCTTCTACGAGCACGGGCTGCAGGTCCTGGCGACGGTCGACGAAGCCGAGGCGAGCGTTAGCGGCCGCGGCGGCACGCCCCGCGGCATCCTTCGGCTCACGCTACCCGGCGCCTTCGGGCGCATCGTGATCCTCCCCCTGCTCCAGAGGTATCTCGAGGCCTGGCCCGAGCTTCAGGCTGAGGTCAGCCTCACCGATCGTCTGGTCGACGTCGTCGAAGAAGGGTTCGATCTCGCGATCAGGATCGGGGTCACGACGTCGGACACGCGGCTCGTGTCGCGGACGATCGCCCGCTACAAGGCACTGCTGTGCGCTTCGCCCTCCTATCTCGCCGGCCGGGACGAACCCAGGGACATCGACGCCCTCTCGACCCACGACTGCCTGTTCTTCAGTAGCCGCGGCCAACGCCAAAGCTGGCGCTTTCGTGCCGGCGGCGGAGCGTGGACCAGGGCCCAAGGACGCAGCCGCTTACGCCTCGACAGCGCCGACGCCCTGCGCGATGCCGCCCTGGCGGGACTGGGCATTGCGTTGTTGCCGGACGTCCTCGTTGCCGATGATGTGGCGGCGGGCCGCCTCCGACGGGTCCTGCCCGACCTCGAAACCGACGAGGTGAGGATCGTCGCGATCTACCCCAGCAAGCGCCTTCTGGAACCCCGCGTCAGGCGCTTCATCGATTTCGCCGTCGAGGCACTCGACCAAAGGAGATGAGAATGCGCAAGCGATCGATCGGCAAAGGCATCGCGATCGCGGTGAGAGATACGATCCTGTGGGTCGAGGACACCGGCGAGAGCAACCTGCCGCCGATGCTCTGCCTGCATTCGCTGTTTCTAGACGGCACCATGTTCGATGGCTTCGTCGAACGGGCCCAGGGACAGTTCCGCCTCATTCGGCCGGACTTTCGCGGCCAGGGCAGCAGCGCCCCGGCCACCAGCGATATCGTCACCATGGACGACTGTGCGGACGACATGCTGGCGCTGATCGAGACCCTGAACCTGCCGCCGGTCCATCTCGTCGCCGCCTCGATGGGCGGCGACGTCGCGGTACGCATGGTGGCCGAGCGGCCGGAGCTCTTCCGCTCCCTGGTGATGATGGGCTCGTCGGCGCGCGGTGAGCCGGCGGACCAGATGGAGCGCTTCCGAGGTTTGCTGAAGGAAGCCGCCCTGACCGGTTTCGTCGGAGATTACCTCGACATTCTGATGTCGATCATGTTTGGCGCCACGACACGGGCCAAGCCCGAGGCGCAGCCCATGCTCGACCGGTGGCGCACCAGGATGTCGCTCCTGCCACACTCGGCCTGGCCTGCGATGTTCGGCGTGCTCGAGCGGCCGAGCGCCGTGGCGCTGCTGCCCAAGATCACGGTGCCGACCCTGCTGTTCTCCGGCACAGACGACATCGCCCGCCCGCCCGACTGGGGACAGGAGGTGGCCGACGGGGTGAAGGACGCTCGCTTCACCATCCTGGACGGCGTGGGCCACAGCCCCATCCTGGAAGTGCCGGAGATCGTGATCCCGCAAGTGCTCGCATTCCTGGCCGGAGCCGCGCGCGCCGGCTGAGGAGCAGCGGCATCTTTTTGCATCAACTCGCCAAGACGATGCAGGCTGTTGTGCGACTAGCTGCACAACATCCTGCAGTTGTCCCTCCAATCTTCTTTTTCATTCGTTATTCATCGGAAGATTCGCCGAATTCGTCGATCCTGCATCGCAGTTTGTGACTTCGCCGTGATAACGTAGCGAGTGCAATTAGTGCGATCAGTAGGAGCGTGGTGGGATGGCGACCTTTACCGTTGTGAACCTCAATGACAGCGGCGCCGGATCGCTGCGGGCGGCCATCGAGGCAGCCAACGCCGAGGCTCCGGGCACGGCCAGCACCATCCAATTCGCGGTCACGGGCACGATCACACTCGCGAGCGGCCTCCCCGACATCACCCGGCCGATCGACATCGTTGCCGGTAATCCAGCGACCGGCAATCCCCCCACGGTGGGAATCGACTTCAACGGCAATGCCGGCCTGGTCTTTGCGGCAGGCTCCGCCGGCTCGCAACTCGTGGGCCTCTCGATCGGGCACGCTTCCGGCAACGGCGTCACGCTCAACGCGGGCGGCATTACGCTCAACAACAACTACATCGGACTTGCCCTCGACGGCTCGGCCGCCGGCAACACAGGCGATGGTGTCCATGTCGCCGCCACTTCGTCGGGCAACCAGATCGGCTACAACCCCGACGCAGCGACCCTCTCCGAAAATGGCCAGCCCGCGACCGGCGTCGTTTCCAACGTGATCTCGGCCAATGGCGGCAACGGCATCACGCTGAACGGCGCCCATGACAACACGATCGTGTCGAACCGGATCGGCACCAGCACCGACGGCAATTCGGCGGTGGCCAATGGCGGCAACGGCATCTGGGTGACGGCCGGCGCCAGCGGCAACACGATCGGCGGCGCCGTCACGGGCAACGATGCGTCGGGTCAACCGAACAATCCGACCGGCAACAAGGGCCATGCCAGCGAAGTCGTGGTCGTCGCGCCGCCGCTCGGGAACCTAGTATCGGGCAACAACGGTGACGGTATCCGCATCGATACGGGGTCGGCCCACAACACGATGAGCGGCAACTTCGTCGGCACCACGGCGAGCGGCACCGTCGACCTCGGCAATCACGGCGACGGCGTCGCGATCCTGCAGTCCGATTTCAACACCCTGATCGGCTGCAAGGTCGTCGACAACCCCTTCATCTACTACAACGTGGTGGGCGGCAACGACGGCAACGGCATCCGGGTCACCGACTCCGACCACGTCACGATCCACGCCAACTTCGTCGGCCTCGGCGCCGACAACGCCACGGTCGTCGGCAACAGCCTCGACGGCATCCTGATCGACGGTTCCTCGCGCAACACCCAGGTGGGCGGCGTCATCCCGCTGGGCAACGTCGTCTCCGGCAACGTGGAGAACGGAATCGAGGTCGCGGGCACGGCGAGCGGCTTCAGCACCCTCAACACCTTCGCCGGCATCACCGCTTTCTTCGGCATCGCGCCCAATGGCAAGAACGGGATGCTGATCACCTCGACAGGCGGCAACCAGACGGTCCAGACCAACGTGATCGCGGGCAATGTGGAGAATGGCCTGGTGATCGCGGGCGATGCCTGGGGTGTCACGGTCGTCCCCAACATCGTAGGCCTCGACACGCGCGGCGATGCTGCCCTCCCCAATGGCGGTGTCGGCATCCTGATCACCGGCAATGCGCACGACAATTTCGTGGGCGGCACCGACCTTCTCGCCAACCTCTCGGTGATCCGCCAGAACACCGTCTCCGGCAACATGGGCTACGGTGTCGAGATCGCCGGCAATGCTTCCAACAACGTGATCGCCGACAGCGCGATCGGCACCAACATCCAGGAGCTGGCGGCGCTGGCCAACACCGCCGGCGG
>MKRV01000002.1 GCA_001897995.1 Alphaproteobacteria bacterium 65-37
ACCTCGACCGCCTTGCGTCCCAGGGGATGATGTTCACCGACTACTACGCCGAGGCGAGCTGCACGGCAGGGCGTGCCAACTTCATCACCGGTGAGATTCCGTTGCGCACGGGACTGACGACGGTGGGCCAGGCCGGCGCGGACGTGGGCATTCCCGCGGAGGCGGCGACGCTTGCCAGCGCCCTCAAGGCGCAGGGCTACGCGACCGGGCAGTTCGGCAAGAACCACCTGGGCGATCTCAACAAGTATCTGCCGACGGTGCACGGCTTCGATGAATTCTTCGGGTATCTGTACCATCTCGACGCGATGTCGGATCCGTACTGGTTCTCGTTCCCCGTGGACCAGGACTACTACAACAAGAACGGCCCGCGCAGCCTGATCCACAGCTATGCGACCGAGACGGACGATGCGACCGAGATGCCGCGCTGGGGCAAGATCGGCAAGCAGAGGATCGTCGATGAAGGCCCGCTGCCGCCGTTCCCGGACATGTCCAACGTCCAGAACATGCACGACCTGCCGTTCCTGAAGGCCAAGTACGACATGACGACGTTCGACGAGGTGCTGGTCAAGGCGTCGAGCGACTTCATGGACAAGGCCAAGAGGGACAACAAGCCGTTCTTCGTCTGGCACAACACCACGCGCATGCATGTCTGGACATTCCTGTCCAAGAAGTACAGCTCGATGCAGAACAGCCAGACCGGCTACGGCCTCGAGGAAGCCGGCATGGCCCAGCTCGACGACTGCGTCGGCGCACTGCTGAAGAAAATCGACGACATCGGCGAAGCCAACAACACCATCGTGATCTTCACGACCGACAACGGCGCCGAGGTGTTCACCTGGCCGGACGGCGGCATGACGCCGTTCAAGGCCACCAAGGGAACCGTGCACGAGGGCGGCTTCCGCGTGCCGGCCCTCATCCGCTGGCCGGGCCAGGTCAAGCCCGGAACCGTTGAGAACGGTATTTTCTCCGGCCTCGACTGGTTCCCCACCTTGATGGCGGCGGCGGGCAACGCCAACATTACCGATCAGCTGCTCAAGGGCGTGAAGCTCGGCGATCGCACCTACAAGAACCATCTCGATGGCTACAACCAGATGGACCTGCTCACCGGCAAGGGGCCGTCCAAGCGCCGCGAGATCTTCTACTTCGGTGGGCCGGCCCTGGGGGCCGTCCGCATGGACGACATGAAGTTCACCTTCTTCCAGCAGCCCTATGGCTGGCCGGGAGAGAAGATCACGACGGACATGCCGATACTGACCAACCTGCGCCAGGATCCCTTCGAGCGGCTGGCGTCGCTCCGCGGGGAAAGCCTCAACAACCAGGGCGGCGGCTACATGAACGACTTCTTCGCCCGTGAGTTCTGGCGCTTCGTCCTGGTTCAGCAGGCCGTCGAGAAGCTGGCCCTGACGGCCGTCGACTATCCGCCGATGCAGGATCCCGCGTCATTCAACCTCGACGCCGTGAAGCGGAAGATCCAGGAGATGGCGAAGAACCGCGCCGGCCAGTAGTCATACATGGCGGCCCCGGAGGGAGAGATCTCTCCGGGGGCTGCCGGGGAAGCCCGAGAGTATAGTGTGGGCTGCAAGAGTTCTTCGGCTCGCCCGGATCCACGCTCGGAGGTTTCCCATGACTGCTCCATCAATGCGCGAAAAGGCCATCGAGGAGCTGAAATCGTTCGTCATCCTGTCGATCTATCTCTGGATCTGCTTCGGTGCCCTCGTGCTCTACAAGTCGGCCATCCTGCGCGCCGAGGGCGTTGCCTTTCTGCCGTTGGGCTTTGCCGCGCTGAAGGCCGTGGTGTCGGCCAAGTTCCTCATGCTGGGCAATTTCCTGCCGATCGTGAGGCTGCGATCGGGCGAGCGCCTGATCGTGGCGATGCTGCGCAAGACGCTGCTGCTGCTGATCCTGCTGGTCGCCTTGACCTTGATCGAGGAAAGCGTGCTGGCGCTGATCCATGGCCGTCCGGTCTCGGAGGCCATTGCCGGGCTGGGCGGCGGATCGTCCTACCAGGCCGCTGCGTCGCTCCTGCTCATGCTTCTGATTCTGTTTCCCTATGTCGGCTTCCGGACTCTGGGGGAGGCGCTGGGGGTCGAGAACCTGATTGCCATGCTGATTCAGCGGGCGGCAGCCGATACCCCTAATGCCGCTCCCTGACAGGCTCTATTTGGCAAACTCGATGCCAAGCTCGGGGAACGAGCGGAGCATGCGGGTGACCGCCTCGTTCTGCACCTTGCCGGGACTGCCGGGATGCGCGACGAACTTGAAGCGCACGACCAGGGCATTGTCGGCGACCTCGGCGATGCCCTGCATCCTGAGCGGCTCCAACAGCATCTCCTTCAGCTCGGGCACGTCCATGATGTCGGCGCTGATCTTGTCGGTGGCCGCGCGCAGCTTGTTGAGGTCGGTATCACGAGCAAATCGAAGGTTGAAGTCGGCAGCGGCCCAGTCGCGGCTGAAATTGGTCACGTGGCCCAGCTCGCCGAAGGGAATGGTGTGGATCTGGCCGTTCTGGTTGCGCAGACGGACCGAGCGCAAGGTGAAGCTTTCGACCGTGCCCCTGGCTTTCTCGCAGTCGATATTCTCGCCGACCCGGAAGGCATCGTCGGTCAGGTAGAAGATGCCGGAGACGATATCCTTGACCAGCGCCTGGCTGCCGAACGACACGGCCAGGCCCAGGACCGAGGCGCCCGCCAGCAACGGGGTGACGTTGACGCCGATATTCTCGAGGGCGATCAGCACGGCCACGACAGCCAGCACGATCGCCACCGTGACCCGCAACAGGGGGATGAGTGTGCCGAGCCGGGTGGCCGTCGACGCGGCATCGCCGGCGAGATGGCGCTGCAGGTAGGAATCGGTCGCGTACCTGAAGACCTCCCACAGCACGAAGGCAACGAACAACGTGATGCCTGCCGCATTGGATTCGCGCGTCATGTGCCTCCAGGCGGCGGCATCGACCAGGCCGAACACGTTCACCACCCAGCTCTCGCTGATCAGGACGGCGATGCCGATCAGGACGGCGATCCGGACGCAGCGCGCAACGACGTCGGCCAGGGTCGGCACGCTGCTGGCCGGCGTGAAGCCGGCCAGTTGCGAGTCCAGCCGGCGGACGCAAGCCTGCATCAAGGTCTCGAACAGCAGCAGGCCGGTGACGAGGTTGATCGTGAGAACCAATGCTTCAGGTACGTTGCGATGGCCGGTGACGACGCCGTAGACCAAGGTCGCCTCGAGGACGACGACGAAGGAGACGGCAAGCCCCGTCCAGTGGCGGCCGATGAAGCCCGCGAACCGTGCCGTCCGACCCAGCCCGCTCAGCCATTGCTGCGCGGCCGTCTTGGAGGCGACGACCAGCCAGACGAGCACGACCAGCGAGATCGGACTGGTGAGCAGGCGCGACGCTGCGACGGCGCTGTCGGGCATGCCGGTCGCGGCGAGCATCGATGAGACGAATCGAACGCAGATGATGAAGAGCAGTACGGCGACGACGCGCCGGTACAGGCGGTGCGCCTCGGTATCGTCGATGTCGCACAGTCGCGCTGCCGGGAGATCGGGGCGAACGATCAGCCGCAGGACCAGGGCGTAGAGCCGCCAGATCACCAGCGCGGTCAGTGCTGCGTAGGCCAGCCGCTGCTGCTGCGCGGCGACCGTGAAGGCCGCCCCCAAAGCCAATTCGCCGGCGAACCACAGGCCCAGCACGGGCACGCCGTCCAGCACCGCGAGCGCCCCGAGATAGAGCAGTGAACCGATGCCTTTCTCGGGCGGGACGTTGACCGCAAGGCGCGCTTTGAGGTGCGCGAGCCCGGCACGGAGGACGAGTTCGAGAGCCAGGGCGGCCGCCAGGACAGCCAGCAGGATCGAGAAGAAAGCGCCGGTGCTCCGCCCAGCGGTCGCGCTCTCGTCCAGTGCGTGCGGCAGATCGGCGAGCGAATCGATCAACTGTGGTGTGCCGGCGAGCGCTTGCCGCAGCTGCTGCCCGAACACGCCGATCCGGTCGGGCTGGTCGTCGGGGCCAGGCGTTCCTGCGCTGGCGGCCTTCTCGGGCGCTGCCTTGGCCGGCGTGCCCTGTGCCTTGAGCTCCTCCGCCACCGCTTTCTTGACCGCCTCGACCAAGGCGTCGAACTGTTCCTTGGGAAGGGGCTGCGGCGCCGGCGACGTTTGGGCAGCCACCCCGGCCGCCAGCCCGAACCAGAGGGCAAGTGCCACTACCGTTGCGCGTATCGCTGCCACATGCTCCCCCATTGGGACAAGCCAAGAAGGGAGTCACTCTATCAAATCTCTGGCCGGGTCATTTCGCAGCAACTGCAAAGAACGCCGCAACATTGTGGCGACGCTGCTCGCGACGCTATACTCGGGAAAAGGGGGAGACATCGCATGAAGGCAATCGCTCGCAGACCGTTTCTGTTCTTCGCCGCGGCCGCGCCCATGGCGTTCGCGGCACGGACCTGGGCTCAGGACGCCCTGCCGGACGCCCGTTTCGTGGGTTTTGCGCAAGCCATCAACGATTTCGAGATCGCTTCGGGCAACCTCGCGCTGGCGCGGTCGACGAACGAGAATATCCGCGGCTATGCCTCGCGGTCGATCGCCGAGGCCAACACCGCCAGCCAGTCCCTCACCCGGGCGCGCTCGGAAGCCGGCGTGTCCTATGCGCCCGATGGCGCCACGCGGCAACGGACGGACGGTTTCATGGCGCAGCTCAACACCCTGCAGGGGCCGGCGTTCGACACGGCCTACGCCAATGCCCAGCTCAACATCATGACGGCGGCGGAAGCGCAATACGGTGCCTACTCGCAGAGCGGGGGCAGTGGCCCGCTGCGGCGCTATGCCCAGGTCACCTTCCCCAAGATGCAGGCGCAGCTGGAATACGCCAAGCGCATCGCGGGCGGTCGTTGAGGGGCAGCCGCTGATCGGCGCTCCGGCAACGCGCTAGCGGTGCCCGCGGGTCGCCTGGATCGAGGGCGAGGCCAGCGGGCCTGACGCCGTGACGATCAGGTAGGGCGTCGACGGCTCCTCGGCGAGCACGAAGGTGACGGTGGTGCTGGTCGTGGCGTTCACCAGATTGGTGCGGGTGACAATCCGGCCGGTGGCGCGATCGCCCTGCAGGACCAGGTTCTTGTCGGTCAGCACGCCGCCTGCGATCTCGATGTCGCCGGACAGTGCATTGTCGTGGTTGACGAAGCGGTTCAGCACCAGCGAGATCGCGTTGGGAACATTGCCGGCGCCGCCCTTGTCGCCGAAAAGGCTCATGATGTTGCCCACCGTCGCGTCGAGGACACTGCCGACGGCGCCTGTCGCGGCCGAGCCCAGCGTCTGCAGGAACTTGTCGGCACGCGCCTGGATGTGACCGCTCACGCGGGCGCGGCCCGCCATCGAGGCCCGGATCTCGGCAATCGTCGTCCCGGCGCCCCGCAATGCCAGTTCCTTCGCGGTCACGCTGCCGTCGACGGTGATCCTGACGACGCTGCCGACCTCGTTGCTGCCCGAGCTGCTCCGCAGCATATCGCCGACCTTGAGGCCGTTTGCCTCGCCTTTGAGGTCGAAGGACAGTGAAGGCTGGCTGCCGTCGATCGTCCCCGCAAGGTCGATCGTTCCGCCATAGAAGCTGCCCTTGAAGCGAGAGACATCGAGCACGCCGTCCTTCAGGGTCGCGGCGATCTCGGTGCCGGCGGGGCTTGTCGTGGAGACTTTCAAGGTGCCGTCGAGGCTGCGCAACGGTGTGCCGATCGGCTGCGCCTCGAGGGCGGCCATGTCACGCGGTGGCCGTGGCACGGTCCGGCCGGCGCCGAGCCTGCCGAGATCGAGCGCATTCGTCTTGAGATCGACGGCAACGACCGGCTTGGCTCCGGTGAGGTCGGCGTCGATCGAGGTGTCGATCGTCTGGTCGTTGACGACGATCTTGCCCGCGTAGGAGGCCGACTTGACCGTGCCCTGTGCCGTTCGGGGCAAGGCGATCGCGCCGTTTGCCGATACGGTCCATCCCATGGCGTTCAGCACGACGTCGCGCAAGGTGAAGCGCTCGCGGTTGCCGGCAATGCCACCGCGCATGCTGAGCGCGCCCATGCCGGCCGGCACGCTGCCCGCGAGCTTCAGCACACGGTCGATGTCGGGGGCCTGCACATCGAAGGCGACGTCGGCCTGCGGCAGAGGCCTCCAATAGCCGGCGACCGCGCCGCGGAGCGCAAACCGTGCCCCCGCCAGGTCCGCCGCCCTGGCCTCGTTCAGGGCGAGCGTGCCGGCCCGGCGTTCGAGGTCGATATCGACGCCCGCGATCGTGTCGCCGCGGTAGGCGATCCTGCCGACCTTGAGCTTCAATCCGATCGACGGCCCCAGAAGAGCCAGGACCGGCGGGCCAGAAGCGGCCGGCGTGGCCGGAGGGGCGACGCTCCGGTCGGTCGGCGGCAGGTAGGCGTCGAGGTCGAGCGTGTCGAGGCCGATATGCGTCACGATCGATACTGGCGGCGCGACGCTCACTACGATACCGCCGGTCGCCTTCATGTCGTCGAGCGCGAAGACGGCATCGTTCACCTCGACGGTGCCGCCGCGCGAGCCCATGCGCCCAGTGACGTTCAATCGGGTGAGCCTGTTCTCCGGCACCGACGAGAGGTCGACCGCGAGCCAGGCCAGGGTCTCGCGCAGCTTCGGTCCAACCAGGCTGAAGTCCCCGGACACGGTGGGGTGTGCCGAATTTCCCGAGAAGACGGACTGAGCCTGAAGGGTGAGATCGCCCGGCAAGGTGGCGGCCAGTTTCGGGACCGCAACAAGACCGTTGCGCGCGTCGAGCTGCAGCGCCACATGGCGCACAGGTTTCTTGTTGTAGATCACTTCGCCGACATCGACCGCGAGCCGGGCCCTCAGCGCCGTCAGCCAACCCGGCGCGGATGGGCGCGCAGAGGCGGCGGCAGCAGAGGCTGTCGGAATCGCAGGCGTGGGCCCTGGCGCCGGCGGTGCTGTCAGCTCGTCCGGAAGCGCGATCGCCGCCAGCCAGCGGTCGAGATCGAAGCGGGAGGCCGTGAAGCTGGCGTCGATGGCGATGGTGGCCGCGCGGGTTAGGGCGAACGAGCCCGACCCGCTATCCTCGCCCAGGACCAGCTTGAAGTCCTTGGCCGTCACCGATGTCGGAGAGAGATCTACCGGACCGTCGAACCTGACCTTGCCGGCAAGCAAAGGCGGCAGGCGAGGTTGTGGCTGGCCGGCGATCCTGGCCAGCGTCTCGGCAAAAGCCACCAGGTTGTCGGCTGAGGCCGATGCCTTGCCCGACAGCCGTGCCGCGGGGCTAAGCTCGCTCGCGGAACCGTTGAACGACAGCCTGCCACCACCGGTTTCCAGCGTACCGTCGACGGTGTGACCGGCCGCCGTCTTGGCCCCCACCGCCAGATCGCCCTTCACGGCCGCACCGTCGATGGTTGCGCCGCCGGTCAGTGAATACGGTCCGTCGATCGAGCCGGCCTTGGCGCTGAAATTGGCGTTTTCGGCCCTCACCGACAGGCCGGTCTTGGAATCGCTGAAGCTCAAGGTGCCGTTCTCGACGACGACCCGACCGACCATAGACTTGGCTTCTGGGACAGAGGGGGCGACCGCCCAGTTCGGCTTGCCCTGGGCGTCGATCTCCAGCGCGATCCTGGGCCCGACCAGCACGACCTCGGCGATCTCGACCTCGCCGATCAGAAGGGCCAGCAGCGAGGGCTTCACCATGACCGACTTTGCCTCGAGCATGTCGGCGGTCTTCGAGCCCGGCATGTTGGGGATTTTCACACTGTCGAGCTCGACGCGGGGCGTCGGCAGCAGCGACAGGCGGATCGGACCGTCGAGGATGACGTCCCGCCCGGTCGCGCGCTTGGCCTGCGCCACGATCTCGGGCTTGTAGGCATTGAGGTCGATGAGCCGAGGCAGCACGAGCAGGGCGGCGATCACCAGGCCGACGAGGCCGGCAGCGCTGATGAGAAGCCTCTTGCGATTTCCCTGTGCCATGGAACGTTCCGTTGCCTCTGCCACCGCGATACCGGCGCATCCGCGATGGCAGGAGACCGAGTTGAGCCGATCTAGTCGGGCTTGAACAGCTTCAGAGTGGCCCGAACGGTCCCGCTTTCGATATCCCGCACGTTCACCATCGGATAGCCGACCGGTGCGTCGGCACTGGCGAGCCAGGCGTCGACGATCATGTCGCGCACGGCCGCTGCACCAGCGGCAAGTCTCTCCTCGGTAAAGGCGATGCCGCGCGGCTCGCCACGGCGGAGGCCGCCGTCCTTCTCGAGAGCATAGAGCGGTTCGACCTGGGCGAGGGTGGCCAGCAACAAGGCCTTCGTACGGTCTTCGATCGAACAGTCGCAGGCGCGATAGGGCCCGACCTTCACGGCGACGGCGGACCGCGCGAGGTTGTCCCTCACGAACTCGCCTTCGAAATAGGCATCGAAATCCTTGGTCGTGTAGCCGTTGGGATTCGGATAAGCCCCCCAGCCTTCGTAATGCACGGAAACGTGCAGGGGTTGCGACGCGTCGGCCGCATAGTGGCTCCACACGCCGATGTCCCGAAGGATGAGCCTCTCCCGCAGCTCGCGATCAGCCTCGAACCACGCCTGCTCCTCGGCCGACGCCGCGGTCTCCGCGCCTTTTCGGGTGGCCCGCCAAAGGGCGAAGTCCTTGCGAAGCTGCTGCCAACCGTCGACGATCGCGTAGGGAAGGTAGCCTGCCTGATATTGGGTGAAGCCCTTGGCCCGCAGGAGCGTGTCGTACTGTTCGCGTGTCTCCGGCAGATCGGCAAGCGGCAGGACGCCAACGACAGAGCCGTCATCCGCCAGGGAGATCCAATGCCCCGGATCGCGTTCGGCATCATGCGTGCGGCCGGCGCCTTTCGAGCGGTCGAGTTCGCGCCCCAGGACGGCGACATCGGCGACGGACGCCGGCGTGCGGACGAAGGCGGGAACGGACTCCGGCAGTTTCTCGATCGCTATGCCGCTGATCCATTCATGGCCGGTGGCGCCCCAGCCCCAGCAGGGCGGCGGCCCGGCCACCAGGCCGACCCACAGGGCTGCCGGCCATCCAACGCTGCGATACATCCAGCCTCCCCCGCGGCCACGCCGATCTTGAACACGATCGCACTATCCCAGCCTGGCCTTCTTATCGTCGACTGCAATCTGTCGTGCCGATCACGTGGCCAGTCACGTGTTCTCCTATCGGTGTTTGCGCCGCTCGGCGGGGTTCGGATGGCTGACCACGACCACCTTGTGCGTGTTGACCAGGTCTGCTGCGGCCCGCTTGTGAGCCGTTTCGATCGTGTCGGCGAGGTCGGGGATCAGTTTTGCGGAGAGATAGCCGCGCCACGTGGTGCGCATCAGGTACAACGCCCGGCGCAGTTGTTCGACATTGGTAAGCGCTTCTCGTGGGTCATCGAGCATTGGGGTCTCAGCAGGGCATTCCGGGCCACCAATTGTGACCGGTCGGGACGACCTCTGCCGGTGGCCTCTTTGTGGCGGACCGGTGTGACGGGGCTCACCCACGAACATTGGTATTGGCAATCGCATGACGAGCCGCGCAGCGGCTCGTGATCCTGCGCTGCTGCATCATGATCTGGAGTCGCTAAGGATGCGGGAACGACGGCCATGTAAAACTTGTGTGCCATCGACGGCCCGTGTCGCTGGTTAAGGTATGCAAAGTGGCGTGTTTAGCGCCTCGTCGTCGGCACGTACTATCGGCAAGGAACAGCTTTGAAAGCGCCTGGAATGGCGCTTTTTCGGAGGTGCACGCTTCATAGTCACGAAATGGCGGCGCTAAGCGATTCTGTTTTTTTGCCTTCTCTCCATGAGGTCCGACATGGCCACGCTTGCAGGAACCTTCGCCAGTAAGGTCGGGGGAACGACCGGTGATGATGAAATCGAGGGCAGCGCCGGCGACGATTTGATTGTCGCACGGGCAGGCGACGACATCGTCAAGGGCGGCCGGGGTGACGACACCATATATGGCGGCCGCGGCGACGACGAGATCTACGGTGGTTCCGGTGACGACGTGATCAGAGCGGGCGCCGGCGACGACATCGTCGACGGCGGTACAGGCGACGATAGCATCAGCGGCGGCGCGGGGAACGACGTGCTGACCGGAGGCGCCGGTGACGATGAGATCAGGGCGGGTGCCGGTGACGACGTCGTTGACGGCGGTACAGGCGACGATGTCATCAGCGGCGGCGCCGGGAACGATGTGCTGTCCGGAGGCGCGGGCGACGACCGGATCAGCGGTGGCGCTGGCGATGACGTGATTTACGGCGGCTCTGGAGATGACGTGATCAAGGGAGGGGCCGGCGACGACGTGATCGACGCGGGCGCCGGCGATGACGAGGTATGGGGAGGCCCGGGTAACGACGTTATCGACGGTGGTGCGGGCAACGACGTCCTGCGCGGCGGCAGCGGCAACAATATCTTCCGGTTTGGCGCCGGATCGGGCAACGATCGTATCCTCGACTTCGACAAGACCAAGGATCGCCTGGATCTGACGGCTTTCCACGACTACCAACTGTCGCAGGTCGGCGGTGACGCGGTTGTCACCTACGCTGGCGGGCAGATCAGGCTGGCGGGGGTGTCGACGGAAGGGCTGGCCGATGCCATCGACATCGCCTGCGTCGTGCGTGGCACGTTGATCCGCACGCCGGCGGGCGAGGTGCCGGTCGAGACGCTGTCGATCGGCGACACGGTCGTCACCGCTGAAGGCCTGTCCAGGCCGGTGAAATGGATCGGCAAGCGCGGCTATGCGAAGGCCTTCATCCGGCGCAATCCGAACATCGCGCCCATCCTGTTCAGCCGAGGCGTGCTGGGCGAGGGCGCTCCGGCGTCCGACCTCGCGGTTTCGCCCGAGCATGGGATCTATGTCGACGGCGCCCTGGTTCCGGCAAAGTTGTTGGTGAATGGCGACACCATTCGCCCTGTCCTGGACGTGGAAAGCGTCGAATATTTCCATGTCGAGCTGGAGACGCCGGACGTGCTGTGGACGAACGGCGCGCGCACCGAGAGCTATGTGAACCACGGCAACCGCCGAATGTTCGCCAACTGGGCGGAGTATGTCGCGCGCTATGGCGGTGAAGACGAAGCGCCTCGCGGCGCCGATGGCGAATACGTCCGCCGGCATCAGGTGGTCTATGGCGGTGAAGCCCTGCAGGCGATCCGGGAAAAGCAGGCCGGCACGCCGACAGTTACCAGCGCTGCGTGACGCGCCGTCGCCAGGCCGAAGCCCGCGAAGGGGCAGCAGGCCAGGCGGGACAGTAGATCAAACCGCGTAGGAGAGTGCGTCGATGGCCAAATCGAAGACGGCGAGCCGGCCCAAGGCCGTTGCACCGGACTGGAATGGAGGTTTGGAGCGGGCCCGCGCCGCACTCTACAAGAAGTACTACACCTGGATCACGGGCCATGACGGAGCGTTTCTCTACGAGAAGATCATCCAGCAGCTCTACACGGCAATCCTCGAGCCGGGCGACACCTGCATCGATGTCGGGGCGAACAAGGGATTTCACACCTTTCCCATGGCATCGCTCGTGGGAAGTACCGGCAAGGTCTATGCGTTCGAGCCGATCAGCGATCTCAGGGCCAATCTGGTCGAGCGCGCCCGCCAGGAGAACGTCGAGCAGATCGAATTCATCCTCGCGGCGCTCGGCTCGAAGTCCGGTGAGGTCGAATTCTTCGCCATCAAGAACTACACGCCGTTGAGCGGCCTCAAATTGCGCTCGCCGCCGGCCGATGCCGTTGTCGAGCGGATCAAGGTCCCGTTGATGCGCCTGGACGAGCGCATCGCACGCGATGCAAGGGTGCGCTTTATCAAGATCGACGTCGAGGGCGGCGAGCTCGACGTGATCAAGGGCGGCCTGGAGCTGATCAAGCGATCGCGCCCGATCATCGCCTTCGAGGACGGCCGCGACAAGGCGGCCGAGAGCTACGGCTATTCGCTCGACGACTATTTTCGCGTCTTTTCGCAAGCCGATCTGGTTCCCATCGATATCCTCGGCGCGCGAATCACCAAGGCCAACTGGACGGACAAGCGGGCCTACTACACGATTCTCTGCCCGCGCGAGAGCCTGGAGGATGTCAGCGAAATCTTGCGGCTGAGCGTCGCGGAAAAAGTCATCGGTGCAGCCGAGTCGATTCGTGTGGCACGGGAGCGCGCCGCGGCGGCGGCTGCCTAGCCGTAAGCGCGTTGCCTGCCGGTGGCGAAGGCGCTCGCGTCAGACTTTGCGCGGGCGCCTGCCGGAAAACGCCGAGAGCCAATCGTTGAGGCGGGCCGCTGCCGGCTCTAGTCCGTATTTCTGGCGCACGACGCGAGCCGCATTCGACCGGATGCCGGCAAGACCGCGCGGATCGCTCCTGACGTCCCGCATCTTGCGGGCCGCATCTTCCGGCGACGGTTCGGCCCACATGCTTCCATCCGAATAGACGTACTCGTCGGCGCGCACGCTGCGCAACGTGCAGGACACCGGAAAGCCGGTGTCGGCATTCAGGAACGAGGCGCTTCCCGACCAGTCAGTGGCAATGACCGGCGTCCCGAGAAGCATCGCCTCGGCGATGATGCGGCCAAAACCCTCCGAGCGGTGCAGCGAGACATAGCAGTCGACCCCTTGCAGCAGACCGCAGACCTCGCTGCGCGTCAGCCCGCCATCGACCAGGGTGATGCGCTCGTCGTCGGCGACGTAGCGTTGCAGTTCGAGCAGAGCCCGGGGATTGGCGGGACCGTTGATGGTCTTGATCAGCAGACGCTCCGGTCCGCCGACAGGGAAGGCCATTCGGAAAGCGTCGATTGCCGCCAGCGGGTTCTTGCGTGCGATATACGAATTGAAATCGAACATGCAGAGGAAGATCACGTCCGAAGGCGACAGTCCCAGGCTTTCCCGGTCGAAGGGCGTAATGTCGGCGATGCCGACATGAGGCGGCATGTACAGCACGGGCTTCGCGGTCAGTCGTTGGTAGACGTCCATCAGGAACCGGCTCGAAGCCCAGATCTCGTCGACGAGATCGAACGCGAAGTGCCAACTGCGCGGCAGGTTGGAGAGTTCCCACGGCCAGTATCCGACATTGTAACGTCCCGCGAACAGGTTCTCGCCGTGGGCAAGCTTCAGACGCGCCGTCTCGAACGCCGGGAGGCAGAATACGTTGATGGGAAAGAGAGGTCTGTCGGTGAAACGCGCGTCGCGCCCGGATTGTGCCGTCGTGACGACCTCGGCCGGATAGCGGACGTTGAAGATCGCGTACGGTACCCCCGCGCCGTGAAGGACGTCCGACAGGGCTCGGGCGTCCTCACCGATTCCGGACACACCGTCGGCGGAGCCGATGACATTGATGCCCGGCCGTCCGGAAAGGTCCCATAGTGGGGGAGGGGTGTGCGGGGGAGAAGCCACGCCATCCGCCGGGTTGGCGGCAAGCCACGCCATGAGCGCCTGCTGCTCCAGGCCGGCGTGGCGAAATGCCGCCGGATGTTCCCCTGGACGCGAGAGGAATCGAAAATAATCCCAGCGGGACACTTTCGGCCCGTATCGGATGAAGCGGGGATGGTCGTCTGCGAGGAAGCGGCGCTCGGCCGCAACGACAAACGGCGTCAAGTGCAGGTCGCGAACGGCGACAACATAATACCACGCATGGAATGCCTCGACGTCCTCGGCGCTCCAGAGCGGCGGCTGCCGGCGATACGCATGGACCTGGGCGGCCAGCCGCGTGACGAAGGGCGGCGCAGTTGTTGCCAGGAACGCGACATACTCGGGTGAAAAGAAGACCTGCTGACACTTGTGGCGCCCTTCGACGGCGAACCACAGGAGAAAGCGCGCCGCGATGTCCTCGTCGAGGGCGGGCGCGCCGGTATTGCCGGCGACCTGCAGCAGATAAGAAGCCCTCAGCGTGTCGTCTGCCATGAGAATGTCGAGGGCGCCGACGGACGCCTTGGGGCGTACTGTCCGGGATGGGACGGCATGTATCCCCGTCCTGCGCGGCCGCGTCATGGCGTGCCCGCCATCGCGCTAGTCTCCGACCGCAGAGGCGGCTGGCGAAGGTGCCCCGCGGGTTGAACGGCGGCCGCCGGAGGGCAAGGCCCGCGTGCTCTTCTGCGGCGGCGCATTCACCGCTTTTGTCTCATGGGCACGGATCAGGCCGACCAGCGTATCGTAGCCGTTTGCGACCTCGGCCATGTAGCGCACATAGAGCTCGCGCGAGGAGACAACGAGTTCTTCGCGAAGCGCGCCGGACGCCGTATAGGATTTCATCGCCTCGATCATGGCATCGATCGACTCGAGGCGGTGCAGCGGGTGTTCGACCCGCAGGCCTTCGAAGGCGTCGCGTGTGCCGATCACCGGCTTGCCGAAGGCGATCGCTTCGATCGTCTTGATCTTCAGTCCCGTGCCGCCGAGCATGGGATTGAGGACGCATTCGACGGCGTCATAGAAACTCTCGACTCGGTCGACGACGCCCAGGAGAAAGGGATGGGACTGCAGCAGCAGGCGTTGCCGCGTGATGGTTCCCGCCAGCAGCCACCGGGCGACGCGATCTCGAGCCAGGGCCGCGTCGACAGCGAGAACCGACCGGACATTCCAGGGATTGCCGCTGCCGAGATAGCCGAAGGTAAAGCTGGGATTGGGCTTCCAGGGCCTGGTCAGAAAAGCCGGCTCGACCGGATGGCCGACGGTCAGCACCTTGCCCGAATGGCGCCGGCGGATCTCTGCCGATTCGCTCTCCTGAATGCCGACGACGATGTCGGCGCGTGCGTAGCCTTTGCATTCCTCCGCCGTCGTCGTGAAGAACCAGCGGGGCTCGAGGCCCTGCTGTTCGGCGGTCAGGTGGCGGTTACCAAAGACATCATGGGTATCGATGATCTTCAGCGGGCCGTCGATCCCGACCAGCACTTTCGACATCCAGACATAGTTCACGATGATCGCCTGGTAGCGGTGTGTCGTGGTGAGCGTCTTGACCATGTCGCAAAGCTGATCGGCGCACCAGTCGTCTATGCCCCACGATCGGGCAAAGGCCGGTCGTTGCAGGGGTTGCGAGCGAACGAAATAGAAGCGATGCCAGAAGCCGATCATCACTTCGGCCTGTTCCTTCGATAGGCCCTCCATGCCGTAATAGAGGAAGTCGGCCTCTACGCCGCGCCGTTTCAGCTCCCCGCCGAAGGCCAGGATGCGCGCGGAGTTGCCCTGCACCGGCGGATGTGACGGGACAGGTGAAACGACGAGAACCTTGAGGGGGCTACTCATGACAGCATTTCGATCCTGTCGACGCACAAGCCGAGGAGACGGCGCCCGTCCGCATCCGGCACCATGTGAGGGCAGACGAGTGAAAGAACCGTCGTGTCGTCCGTCGGCGGCGGCGGCGGCAGATCGATGACGACCTTGCCGCTCAATTCGGACCACGGTTCGAACCTGTGCGACACGTGCCGGCCGTTGACGAGCACGCGCAGCCCCGAAAGGTTGCGGACATCCTCCGTCTTGATGACCGAGACGTGGAGCCTTCCCGCCGTCGGCAGGACGCCCGTGAGAAGGACGCGGAAATGGTTGGAGGGGCCGGTCCAAAGCCAGGAGTAGTCACCGTCGCTCTCGCTCCGATAGCCGCCGTCATGGATCAGCACCCCGGCCGCCAGGGCTGCATGCCACGACGTTTCGAAGGGCACCGCAAGCGCCAGCGTGGCGTCGGGGACAACCGATCGCCTGGCCGGCCGTGCGCGGGCCGACATCTCGCGGGCCAACGTCTCGCGAGACCGTTTTCGGCGGGCCGGCTTCAGGTCCAACGCATCGCAGACAGGGGAGAAGTCGGCGTCCGGAACGAACCACAGGAAGGTCTGGTCGATGTCGGCTGCGTTACACGCGATCGTTCTGTGCTCTTTCAACGAGGAGGCCAAGGCTGCACTCAGCGTGCCTCGTCGATGGGCGGCGATCCGGACAACGAGCGACATGCCAGGCTCGATCAGATCGAGCACCGCGTCCGCCTGCTCGAGGGAGCCGGCGAGAACGACGGCCTTGCGCGACCGATCGAGCGAGTCGGGCAATTCGGTCCAGAGCGATGAGGCTGGCCGGTCTGCCGCCGGCAGGTGAAGCTCGCGATGGCCACCGGATTGTCGGAAACGGCCGAGGAAATGCCGTTCCGTTGCCGGCGGCTCGCTGCAATAGGCGAAGATCGCCTCGCGATCGAGGCCGGCGCTGATGCCTCGCGGCAGAGTGACGTCGACGATGGAGACTCTTCCAAGGGCAGTGCGAAGCGCCGCAAGCAAGGCCGATACGACGAGAGGTGGCGTGATCGGCTGTCGTGGGACGTTCGTTTCGGAGCGGGCGCGCTGCGATGACACGGTCACCATCCGTGTGCGTGTCCCAGGATCGAAAGGCCGATCCCGGCTCTGGTGTCGGAGGCAGGAGGAGCGGGGTGCCCTGGGCCGGCCGGTCGCGCGAGCAGGCGGACTGCTTCAATGGTCACGTGGGGACCAAAGGCGCCCTGAAGGAAGCCGGGACGGTCGAGGCTGTAGCGCGCCACGTCGTCTGCGGACTGGAACCAGAGGATGGCTTCGAAAGCGCCCTCGATGCCAGCGATCCTGCGGCGTAAATCGGTGGCTTGCAGGCTTCCCACGCCATCGATTTCCACCGTGCTGGGAGTAGAGGCCCGTGGCGGGGGCGCCTTACCGGTCGATTGCCGGGGCGTGCGGTTGGCACGCCGAGTCTTGGAGGCGTGCATGGAATCGATGAAGTCGGAGTATTGCTTCGCCACACCCTCCAGGGCCAGGGCGCTGAGCGCATAGGCGCGGGCTCGCTCGCCGAACATGGCCCGCAAGTCGCTGTCGCCGAGAAGCGCTTCCATGGCGCGGACAAGCGCAGGCACGGTGTCGAGAATGGGTATGTGGACGACCGCTTCGCGCGGGATTTCGGCATAGGCTGCCGTGTCGTTCACGATGCAGCATCGCCCCGCCGACAAAGCACGTGCCAGGGTCCCCGAGCTTTCGCCGACCGAAGGAAAGCGCAGATTGACGACCAGGTCCGCGGCCGTGATGTACGCGTCGAGATCGTCCTCCGTCACATATCCGGTGATGGTCGTCGCTTCGCGCAGCCGCGGTCGCTTGTCGATCGCCTGCTGCAAGTGGAATTCGGTCGGCCGCTCTTCGCCGGCATGGATCCAGCGCAGGGCGAGTCCACGCTCGAGCAGCGTATCCAGGGCCTCGATCAGCCAGTCGAAGCGCTTGGCCCGTGTGGCGAATCCCGACGTCAGGACGATCAGCTCATCTGCCGAAAGCCCGACATGGCCTTCGCGCCATAGATCGCGCGCAACTTGTTCAGTCCGAACTGCGAATGGACGATGACGCCATCGGCCAACGACAGCACCTCGCCGACCATGTCGAACAGCACGTAGTTGGATGCCGTCTTGAGGCGATGGTCCTTCCATTGTCTGCCGAACACCGTACCGAGCGCGGAATCCTGTGACTGCATCCCTGCGAGCAGCGGTTCGAGACGCGGTGTCGACAGTTCGTAGAGATAGAGAAGGCTGAGGTCGTGCAACGACACCAGGCCGCGATGGCGGCGCAGCGCCTCGAGCACGAAGACGTGGCCGCCATTGTTGCCGAGCTGGTGCAGGATGGGCGGGTCGTGATCGAGGTAGCGGAAGGCCTGCGCTTCGTCACGAACCTCGATGCCGGCCGGCGCCGTCGCCAGGACGTCGTCGCAATAGACGACACACGGCCGCAAATTGGCGAGTTCCCCCAGCAGGATGTAGGCGTAGTCGGCAATTCCGTTGCGTGCGGGCGGCAACGGCGTGAAGTTGCTCAAGTCCAGTCCCATGCGCCGGCTCACTGTCGTGACCTCCAGCGTTCATGTCTGCCGCGCGCCTTCTGCAGCAGCTCCGGCCGTGGCGGCACCGCGACGCGTCGGGCTTCGAGCACTTCAGTGAATCCTGAGGTCCTTGCGCATGAGCTCGCCCAGGGCACTGAGCCCTTGACGCGCCTGATTGCCGACGTCCTTTCGGGTCAAGTCGGGAATCTTCGTCACATACTTCGGCAACCGGTCGGGCAGCGTGTCATGCCGATGATGCGCGACCAGCTCGTCCCGCTCGATGAGCTTGTAGAAATTGCGGAACTTGTCGGTGGTGATCAGGGTGATGGCCGGTGTGCCGTACATGGTCGCCACGACACAACCGTGAAACTTCATGCTCGCGACCACCGCGCATTCACCGATCGCCCGCGTCAGATCGGCAATGGACTCCGACATGATGACCTCCACGTCGTGCAAGGCCGACTCCGCAACGGCTTCCCGATCCTCCTTGCCGATCATCCCCGTGGCCAGGACGATGTGGCGCAGGCGATAGCCGTAGGACTTGGCGCGCGCGCAGAGGGCGTGGATGTTCTTCCAATTGATCGAGCCGGGATTCTGCTTGCGCGAGATCAATCCGAAAATGGGCGTCCCATCGGCCCGCGCAACTTCCGGCAGATCGAGTGCGCAGACGATATCGGGCGTGACCTGAGGGTCGATCGCGGGGGCGAGCTTCGTCTTGATCCAGCTCCTGCTCTGCTCGTCGCGGACATGGATGTGCCGGACGTTCTCGTGCTGCAAGAAGCCCGCCAAACGCTCGACGACCTTGGCATCCTCGCCGCCCCATGTCGGCACACCGACGCCGTGGATATAGACCGGTTTCTCGAGATACTGCGGCTCGAAGTATTGATCGGACCAGTAGTTCGGGATCACAAGGTCGCCGCCACCGATCAGAATCGCATCGACCGATCGTACCTTTTCCTCCAGCGGCGTGCGGAAGTACGGACGGTTCAGCATGTCTTGAAAGAAGACGAACTCGAAGTCGCCTAGATGTTGTCGAAAGACATCCAGGAACAGTTCGTCGCCGTAGTTGCCGTAGTGGTAGTAGCCGACGACACCGAGTTTGGGCTTGGAGACCATCGGGAAACTCTACTCCGCCTTGATTGTCCGACTCGCTTCAGGCTGACAATCCGCTGGGATCGCGCATGCACATCGATGCATGAGCGCAAACCGCATATGAACATTCTTCGTCGCCGACTCGTCTGTCGCGAATGAAAAGTTGCGCGAGAGCGATGTCGAAGCACCACATGAGATCGTGCCGTGCGTTACCGAAAAATCCTTGGATGAACTTTAATGAAATGGATGCTGATAGCTCCAATTTTAACTGCATATCTCAAACTCCAATTGAGAGAAGGAGCTTGTTCGGCAACGAGTGTACGTTCGCGTCACGCGTTGAAATTGGTGGCGTAAATTTGAACAGGTGACAGCATGAAGCGCCCGCGTATTGGTCTGATTGGATATTACGGGTACGGAAACTACGGCGACGAACTGTTCCATGTGGTGTTCCGCAAGATCTTTCATGATTGCGATCTGGTTACGATGCAGGACAACCAGACGCGCCCCTACTACAACAAGGACCTCAAGGAGAAGATCGCGTCGATGGACTGCCTCCTGATCGGGGGCGGCGATCTCGTCATCGGAAGCTACTGGACCGACCAGTATTTCGAGGACCCCTTCCTGGCGAAGCCGATCTACATCCATGGCGTCGGCGTACCGACCTGGAGCCGCGAAGATCCGAAGATCGTGGAGCGGCTGGCCAAGTTCTTCCGGCACAAATCCGTTCGGCACATCAATGTCCGTGACCAGGAGAGCCGGGCATGGATCGAGGAAAAGTTGGCGCCATCGGTGCCGGTGACGGTGACGAGCGACATGGTCTGCGCCCTGGATATCCCGAATCCGCCCAAGCGGCAGGGGCCGCCGGTTTTCGGTCTCATCACCCGGAAACAGATGCCGGGCGAGATTCATTGGAAGAACGTCACGGCGCTCTGCGACAAGGCCCGTTCGCTGGGCTACGAGGTCAAGAACATCATCCTGGGTACGGGAGGCGACCGGACCGACGATCTTGTCGGGCTGGCGGAGTTTCCGTATCCGCACATGCGGACCGTGCAGTCGGAAAACCTCGTTGAATTGACGCGTGAAATCGGCTCCTGCGACGTCATCGCGAGCATGAAGTTCCATGGCTGCGTCGTCTCGACGCTCTACGGCATACCGGCAATCACCACGATCACGACGGACAAGTTCCGGAACTTCTTCCAGGCCATCGAGCGGCCGGAACTGATTGCGCATCATACCCATACCAACCTTGCCGATCGCCTGGCGCCCTTCATGGCTCGGATCCCGAGGCTGACCCGCGATCACCTGCGCAGGAGTGCAATCGGTGGGCTCGCAGAATTGAGAAGGGCCATGCTCGATGAGTTCGCCTGACCGGCGTCGTCGGCCGAGGCGGCAAGCCATATCGTTGTCGTGAACCAGAGGTAGCCTGTCGGTGAGGGTTGGACGACCAAGAGCGGCCTCGTCGCATCTTCGGCAAGCAGTGCACGAGGCTTTTGTGACGGTCGCAGCCCCTGGCAAGGTTGTTGCAGGAGATCGGATCGTGGATATCGAGACGCTTTTGTCGCTGTACGCTCGGGGGGACCACGAGGGGGTCGTGGCTCGAGCCAAGGAGCTGACCGCAGCCGGGCGCTCCAATGAGCGGATGGAAAGGCTGACCGGGCTCGCTCTTGTTCGGCTCGGCAGGTATGCAGAAGCGATTCAGGCGATCGAACGGGCAGCGACACTGCAGCCGGCGAAGTCCATCGTCCGATCCTGGCTGCCGCGCGAGATGTTGCAGGCCCTCTTGTCGGCGGCGCCCACCTTCGCGTGGGTGCGGTATCAGCTCGCCCTTGTCGCCTTCGAGGAACGGGACTTCGACCGGACCGTGGCCCTCGCTGCAGCCCTTGCCGAGGACGAAAGCGCACCAGTTCCCGTCCGGACCGCGGCTCCGGAGCTGTTATGCGAAGTGGCGCGGTGCCGCCTGTATCGCGAGCATGCCCTCAAGGAGATCGGGCACTTGCTGGAGCGGTCAGAGAACCGGATGGCAAGGCCGGCGGCGGAGCTGTTCCGGGGGCTCATCGCCTTCGAGAGCGGCGCCCTGGACGACGCGGCCGATGCCTTCGCCGTCGTTGCCGCCGACAGTTCTGCAGACCTCACCAATCGTGTCACGGCCGCGCGAGGAGTTGCGAGCTTTCGAGCTCGCCTGGGCAATCGGCCTGCTGCGCGCGATCGCTTCTTCAGACAACGCAGCGAACTGTCGATGGACGTACCCGCGCAGCCGAAGCAGGACGACCGGGTTGTCATTCTCACGGCGGCAGACGGACGGCGTTTTTCACAGATCGCGCCGAGGTTCGTGGCATCGGCACTCGAGCGCGGCGGCGGGGCGCCGATCCACATTCATATCGTCGATCCGACGACGGAGAGCCGGACCGTCCTCGACGAGATCAGGCGGCAGATGCCACGGGCAACAATCGGGGCGTCGAGCGAGGTCGCAGGCCATGCTGCGCCCCGACCGTACGACGCCGCGGCCCGTTTCCTGGTCGCTCCCGAGGTGCTTGCCGCCTACGCGCTGCCGGTGATCACCGTCGATATCGAGACGACGATCGCCAAATCAGCGCTGGCGGGCCTCGACGATTTTGCCGGATGCGATGTCGGCCTGATGATCGGATCGCGCAGTCGACTGGCGTACCCATGGAACCGTATCTCCGCTTCGGTCGCGTACTTCTCGCCATTCGCCAGCAGTTTCGAGTTTCTCTTCGACGTCGGCACGTACTTCTGGGATGCCTATGATCCATCCGGCAAGATCGACGGCTGGCGCATCGAGCAGAATGCACTCCTCTATGCGCTGAACCGTGCCGAGTCGGCACGCGTTCGCGTCCGCGACCTGAGCTCGACGGCATTCGCCGGATTGATCGACGGCGAGAAGCCGACGGAAGGGAAAGCGAAAGGGCCGCAACGGCCGGCTGCCCGACGTCCTTCGGGAGACGCACAAGCCTCGCAAAGCCCTTCCTGATGCGCTGGACCGTGGTCCGGCGTCTGCTCGGGGCGTTCCTCACCCTGAGAAGCGGCCGGCAGGGCCGCGTCTCGCCCTTCGAGACGGCCGCTGCACGACCTCCTCAGGATGAGGTCGTTACGAAGCTAACGCCGACGGCCCGGGGCCTTCCAGGCTACGTCGTCGCGGCTCTCGCGATCGTACCCTGGCATGTCTCGCCAGCGCACGCCGAGCCGCCTGCATGTCCCACCGAGGTCGTCAAATGCTGCGAGGTCGGCTCCGGCGCGACGCCAGAGGCGTCGTCGGCGCAGCTTCTCCATCTCGGGCTGCAGATCTGGCCCGAAGACGTGGTCGAGGCCGGCGACCGCCTGCGCGACCTTCAACCGGCGGCCGTGCGCTATTCCGGGGGGCCGAGCTGGCGGCGCGCGCCGCGTCTCGACCGCGACGCCGGCTATGAAACGGTGCAACGGTACGTCGCCGACGCCTTTGATCGCGAGGGCGAACGCTTTCAGAAGCAGGCGGCATCCCTCGATCGTTTCGTGCGGACATCGGGCGCGGAGGTGCACTTCGCGATCTGGGAGCCGCCGATGACGAATGACGAGCCGGAAGCGCCGAACAAGAGAACACTGCCCGAGGCGGCCGTCAGGGTCACGGCCTTGTTCTACGTCGCTGTGCTGGATGAACTGCGTCGCAGAGGCTATCCGATGGACGTCGCCGAGCTCTCGAACGAGCCGGACGGAGACTGGAATATCCGCATTCCGCCATCGCGGTATCTGGCGCTGGTCGCCGAAGTGCGGCGTCAGGCGGTGGCGCACGGCGTGTCCCTGCCGCGAATCGCAGGCCCCGCGGTCAGCAGCATTGCCGCGCTTCGCGCCTATCTGGCTGATCCACAGACCGGGCAGGGGCTGGTCCATGCCGTCGATACGGTAAGCGTTCACGCCTGGGACGATCGCAGCAATCGCAACACGCTGGAGGAGGCTCGCACTGCGCGGCTCCTGCTCGATCGGCTGGGCTACCGCAAGCCCGTCGCCGTAACGGAGTTTGCCATCACGTTCCTCGATCCGGCCGATCGGCAGCGAGGAACCGGCGCGCAACTACGTACGCCGGACGTCATCAGCAACACACCCGCCTACATGGCAAGAACCTTGGCGCTGGCCCTCGACCTCGCGGCCACCGGATATGGCCCGATTCTGTACTGGGAGTTCCGCGATCTGCCCTGGGGAAAATCGAGCTATGGCCTGTACGACCAGCGCGGCGGACGTCGGCCGTTGTTGGAGGCCTGGCAGCGACTGTCGCGCGCGGCTCGAGGGGCCGATCGCGTCACCGTGATCTCGCGCTCTCCTGTTTCGGTGTTCGGCTTGGCCCGAGATGGCAGGGAGTCGGGCCTGGTCATGGTGAACCCGACATCGCGGCCA
Organism: Alphaproteobacteria bacterium 65-37; assembly: GCA_001897995.1. GTDB lineage: Bacteria > Pseudomonadota > Alphaproteobacteria > Reyranellales > Reyranellaceae > Reyranella. Next base: position 23,222 of record MKRV01000002.1, read on the forward strand.
CTCGGCGTCATGTTCGACAAGGGCTTGGGCGAGCGCCTCTCCGCAGCGCCGGACGGCCTGCCGTCGGCACTTGCGGCATGTTCGGGGGCAACGCCCGGCACCAAATCTCTGGCGCCCCATGGTGCCGCCGTCCTGGAGCTCAGGTAGCGGCCCGGCCGCGGCGGAAATCGCCGCCCGATATCACTCCGCGTACACGAACACGATTTGCGAGACTGCGATCGAAAGCAGCCGCTGGTCGGTCGAACCTTCGAGGGTCGCGGGAGAGGCACTCACCAGGCTCTCGATGCGCAGCATGTCGAAGGAGATCGGCGCCTTGTCCTTCGGCACCTGGGCTCGGAGGGTCAGCGGCCCATCCGTTACCGGCCGTTCGCGCAGGACGTTGGCCGGTGCACCGTCGAAGAAGCATTTCAGCATCGGCACCTCGGCGCCGTAGACCCCGAACACGCCGATCTGCACCTCGAGCAGTTTCTTCTCCGGCGCCGGATTGAACACGATAGCCTCGCTCGCCATCCAGCGGTACTCCTCGCCGTCGTCGAGTTCGACGTCGTACCAGCCATGGGAGAAGGCGCTCGAGCGGAGCGGCACGTTGCGTTGATCCGTTGTGCTGATGCGGTCATGCGACTGCTCGCCCAGCACCTTGGCACCCGACTTCACGAGATCGAGAAACATCTGCATTTTCTTCTTCTTGTCGGCGCTCAGTGCCGACGCTTGCGGCACGTCCCGAACGGGCGTGGCGGCAATGCGGTCGAAGAGCAGGGACGCAGAATACTCGATGAAAGCGTCGATGCGATCCTCGAGCAATCCGATCCGCGCCGTGATTTCGTTGTCGAGCGCCTGGATCTGGTAGCCGGTCGCCTGTTGGTTCTGATCCAGGCGGCTCTCGAGTTGGATGATCCGCCTCAGGGCGTCGTCGGGATCGGCGCGACGGTAGGTGATCGATGAGAGCGGGCCGTCCTTGCCCACGACATAGATGTCGACCGACAGGCCGTTCTCGGCAAGATCCTGGGCTTCGAGGCGAACGGAAAACTGGAACGAGGCGCCGCCGTCGTCGAGCAGACGATGGTGGTCGACAATGACGCCCCGTGGCACCACGCCGTTGATCCGAGCGAACATTTCGGGCTGCAGCAGTCCGTTCACCCGGTTTACGGCAACACCGCGAACGACGCCGTACTCGATCGCCAGGCTCTCGATTTTCACGTCACCGAGGCCGACAAGGGCGATCGCGTCTTCCCTGGTCTTCAGCGTGAGCGGGCTGACGACCTCGCTGCCGTCCTGCAGGCGGGCGAACCGGATTTCTCCCGGCAGGTCGATATAGGGCAGGTACTGGATGGGGTATTCGATGACTTCGCCGGCGTGAAAGACACCGCTGATATAGTTCTCACCGACCTTTATGCCGTTGATATAGGCAACGACCACATCGTCCAGCTCCGCGTCCCCGACGCAGGTCATTCGGATCGTCTGGAAGGCGATTCCCACCGACCGGATGGGGGTGGCAGTTTCCGCTGTCATGGCCGCTAGCGCTCCCGCATGCTCTTGTCGAAGCGTTCGTAAATCGGTGTCAGCAAGTAGCTCATCACGCTGCGTGGCTCCGTCGGAATGACGACGTCTGCCGGAATGCCCGCCGTCAGACGGTTGGCGAATACGGCGGGAATCGAGGACCGATCTACAGTGACCTCTGCCGCGAAGTAGGGCTCGCGGCTGGCGTCCTCGATCAGTCGGTCCCGTGACACGCTGCGCAGCGATCCGGTGATGATGTCGGCACCGAAGTAACGGAATGACGGAAAGCGGATCTCTGCGGGCATGCCCGGAGTGACGCGATCGACGTCGAGGGGCGAGATTTTTGCCTGGATGACGAGCGTGTCGGTGGTGGGCACGATGTCGAGAACGGGATCGCCGGGCCTGATGACGCCGCCAACGGTGAAAATGCGCATCTGCTGCACGGTGCCGGCAATCGGTGCCTTGAGTTCGTAGCGACGTTGAGCATCCTCGGCGACGACAAGCTGCTGGCGGGCGTCGCTCAGCTGGCGCCGCACGTCCAGCAGCTGCGTGGAAGACTCCTGCCGATAGTCGGAGAGGACCTGCTTTCGTTTCAGCTCAGCCTCGGTCAGGCGTTCGTTCAGCTTCTTGGCCTGCAGCTCGCCGCTGGCAATGACCCCTTCGAGGCGCAGCTTCTCCCGCTCCAGCGGCATGACCCGCGACACAGCGACGAGCTTCTGCTGCAACAGTCCTCGCAACGGCACGAGCTCGCCCACGACGTTGTCGTAGGTCGCCCGGGCGGTGGCGAGATCGCTGGTGTTCTGCTCCGCTTCCTTGCGAGCCTGTTCGATCTGGGCATCGGCGACACTCAGATTGCCCAGCAGGGCGGCACGGCGTACCTCGAACACTTGCTTCTGGTCGGTAATGACGGCCGCGACGGTGGGATCTGCCGACCGCCGGACGACTTCCGCTGGAAACGACAGCAAGGAGCCGACATCGCGTTCCACGAGCAGTCTGGTCTCCTGTGCCTGGAGGGCGGCCACCTGACTGCGGTAGGCTTCGCTTTGCGCATCGACGCGTGTCGGGTCCAGCCGGAGCAGGACTTGCCCCTCGGCGACGACATCGCCGTCGCGCACGAGGATTTCCCGTACGATGCCGCCCTCCAGATGCTGCACCGTCTTTCGGTAGGACTCGACGGCCACAACTCCAGAGCTGACGGCGGCACCGTCGAGCCGAGCCAGGCTTGCCCAGCCGACGAATACGCCGAACCCGAGGATGACGATCGCGCGGCCGACGCGCGCCACGCGCTGCCAATCGGCCGGAGGCAAAGGGGCCAGCCCGGTCGGGGTTGTCTCGGTTCGTTGGGCTGCCGTCATCGGCTGGTCCACATGCTGAGGCCCGCCTCTATGTTCCGGCGCCCGAACGGACGACGGCGAGCCTTTGCGCGCGATTGTTGCTGAGGCGCGCGACGATCTGGTCGCGCTCGCCGAGTGCATGCACGGTGCCGGAATGCATGACCAGCACGTCGTCGCAGTGGCTGATCATGGTCATGCGATGCGTGACGATGATGACGATGGCGCCGCGCTCGCGCATCTTTGCCATCGTCCTGGCGAGGCTCTCCTCGCCGATGGCGTCGAGGTTGGAGTTCGGCTCGTCGAGAACGAGCAAGCAGGGATCGCCATAGACAGCGCGCGCCAGGGCGATGCGCTGCCGCTGCCCTCCGGAAAGGACATGGCCGTCGGGGCCGAGCTTGGTGTTCAGGCCGTCGGGCAAGCCGCGAATGATATCCTGAACGCCTGCAAGCTCGATGGCTTCCAGAACGGCATCGTCATCGCCGTCCTGGAAGCGGCCGATGTTTTCCGCGACGGTTCCCGCCAGCAGCTCGACATCCTGCGGGACGTAGCCCACCCAGCGGCCGAGCTCGTCCTGGTCCCAATGAGCTATGTCATGCCCATCCAGAGCCACGGCGCCGCGCTGGGGCCGCCAGATCCCGACCAGAAGCCTTGCCAGCGACGACTTGCCGGCACCGCTGGCGCCGACAACACCGAGAATCCGGCCGCGTTCGGCGGTGAGGGAGACATCGTTCAGGATCGTCGACGTGCGACCCGGCGCCACGACGGTGGCCCGCGACACCACGAGGGGGCCGGCAGGCCGCGGCAGGGCGAAGCGCTCCTTGTCGTGGGTGCCGGCATCCTGCAGCAGCGTCTCCAGTCGGCCGGCCGAGAGGCGAACCGACCAGAAGGTCCTCCAGCCGGAAACGACCGCGTCGACCGGCTGGATGGCGCGCGACGAGAGCACGGATGCTGCGAAGATGATGCCGCCGCCCGTCTGCTGCTCGAGAAAGAGCAGGATGCCGACCGTCATCATGATGGGGCCTTGGGCGTGGCGGATGAAACGCAGGACTTCTCCGATCAATCCCGTTCGCGACCATGCCGCCGATTGCCAGCCGAGCATTTCCGACTGCCGATCGTGCCAGCGCGACGCCATCGAAGGCAGCATGCCCATCACCCGGATGGGCTCGGCATTGGCGATGATGGAACGGCCGAGATCGGTGGCGTGGGCAGCCGCCGTTTGGGCGCGCCGTACCGGATCGCGCACCAGCCGCTGGTGGATCAATGTCAGGCCGACAATGATCACGAGGAGGACGAGAAGGGTCGCTCCCAGAAGCGGATGAAACAGAAAGGCCACGCACACGAACAAAGGGGCGAAGCAGAGATCCATCAGCTGCACGAGCAGATTGCCGCCCACGAACTCCCTGACGACATTTATGTCCTGCAGCATTGCGTTGCGCGCCACGGAGCTGAACTTGTCGTGTCGCCGATTGATCGCCTCGAACAGCTTCTTGCCGATGGCGTTGTGCAACGAGACGGCCATGCGCTGCAACACGCGCAGTCGGACCGATTCAAGGGCCGTCCAAAGGGCCAGCAGGCCGATCGCGATCACGACGAGGAACAGCAACGTCGTTTCGTTGCGGCTGTGCATGACCCGCTCGTAGAGCTGGAGCATGAAAAGCGTCGGCGTGAGACTGGCAAGGCTGATCACGAAGCTGAACAGCAGGAGAGAAGCAAGCGCCGAGCGATAAGGCCGGAATTCAAGCCACAACAGATTGTTTGTCTGATCCAGCATTCAGGTTGTTCCAGCGGCCCCTATGTTGGATCTCGTGTCGGATTTCTTACGATCGGCCCGAACACGATCAGATAGCGCGATCATCGTACGACTGGCTTTACGGCCGCGACATTCCTTTATCCGCATATCACCACGAGAGTCCCGGCGGATGCCGACCGAAGGCGCGATGTCGGGAAGCCGACGGGCGCGTCGCGCTCCTCGGTGACTGCAGCAGTCGAATTGTTGGCGCGCGCATCGCGCGCGTCAGGCTCGTCCGTAGTGGTCCTCGAAGCGCACGATGTCGTCTTCGCCCAGATAGCTTCCGGACTGCACTTCGATCAGATGCAACAGTGTTTCGCCGGGGTTCTCCAGCCTGTGACGCATGCCGAGCGGGATGTAGGTCGACTGGTTTTCGTGGAGGTCGAACATATCGTTGCCGCGTGTCACGCGGGCTACACCGGACACCACCACCCAGTGCTCGGCACGCTTGTTATGCATCTGCAGGCTCAGCGCCCGGCCCGGCAACACCGAGATGTGCTTCACCTGGTGGCGATCGCCGGCACCGATCGTCTCGTAGTAGCCCCACGGGCGAAAGACCTTGAGGTGGGTTGCCGATTCGCTCCGGCCCCCTGCCTTAAGCCGGTCGACGATGCGCTTGACGTCCTGGCTGCGGTCACGCCGGGCCACCAACATGGCGTCGCCGGTCGCCACGATCACCAGGTCCTCGACCCCAAGGGTCGCGACCATCAATCCGCTGTCGGCGCGGACATAGCAGCCGCGCGTGTCCTCGGCTATGACGTCGCCGAGCACGACATTGCCGTCGATGTCGCGATGTGTCTCCGTCAGCAACGCTGTCCAGGAGCCGACATCGTTCCAGCCCATGTCGACAGGCACGATGGCGGCATGCTGTGTGCGCTCCATGACGGCATAGTCGACGGATTTTCCTGGTGAACGCGCGAAGGCGGCCGCGTCCAGGCGAGTGAAATCGCGGTCCTGGGTCGCGGTATGGAAGGCTGCGTTGCAGGCGTCGAAGATCTCCGGCTCGTACCGTCTCAGTTCATCGAGATAGACGTCGGCGCGCATCAGGAAGATGCCGCCGTTCCAGTAGTGATCACCTTGGTCGAGGAATTGTTGGGCACGAGCGGCGTCCGGCTTCTCGACGAAACGCGCGACGGCATGCGCTCCCGGCGCCTCCTCCAGCGCATGCCCGGCCTGTATGTAGCCGTAGCCGGTCTCGGGGCCGCTCGGCTTGACGCCAAAAGTGACGAGCTTGCCGCCCATTGCCGCGGGCAAGCCCGTCTCGACAGCGGTGCGGAAGGCATCGGGCCTGCGGATGGCATGGTCAGACGGCAGAACCAGGATCGGCTGTTGCCGATTTCCAGTGACGGACATCATGGCGCCGACGGCCACCGCGGGTGCCGTGTTGCGGGCGGCAGGTTCCAGCATGCTGGCCGCCGGTTCCACGCCGACCTGGCGCAGCTGTTCGGCCACCAGGAAGCGGTGCTCGGCATTGCACACGACAATGGGTGGCAGAAAACGGTCGGAGTCGGCAACGCGCGCAACCGTCTCCTGCAGCAATGACCGGTCGCTGGTCAGCGGTAGGAACTGCTTGGGATGGGCCTCGCGCGAGAGGGGCCACAGCCGGGTACCCGAGCCACCCGACAGGATGATCGGCTGAATCCGATCGTGTCGGCGTTCGGTCTGGGCAGGGCTAAGTCGCGTCTCCGTCGTCATCTTCGCCTCTTGAATGGTTAACGACGTGGATTTCGGGATGAGAGCGGCCTGTCCTGCTCGACTGCAAGTGCAGTGGGCGATGGCTCTCCTGCAAGCATGGTGCCACTCGTCATCTCAGTCAGGCCGATGTCGCCGTCAGAGCAGCCACCACTTCGCGGGTTCGCTGCTGCCAGGGACGTGACGTGATACCGAACGCCGATGCGAAGCGTGTGCTGTCCAGGCGCGAATTCGCGGGCCGGCGGGCACGAGTTGGATAATCGGCCGTGCGGATGGCGGCCAGCGTCGGACGCCGGTTCGTCGATTTGGCCTGCGCTGCCACGATCTCGCAGGCGAAGTCGTGCCATGTCGCATCGCCCGAACCTGCAAAATGATAGGTGCCCCAGGGTGCATTCCCGTCCGTGGCGCGTGTCGCGATCGCGAGAATCGCCTGGGCGAGATCGACGGTCGCTGTCGGATTGCCGCACTGATCGGCGACAACACCCCAGCTCTCCCTCCGGCGCGCGAGGTCGAGCATGGTCTTGAGAAAATTGCCGCCATGCACCCCGTAGACCCAGGCGGTGCGCAGGATGATGTGGCGCTCCAGACGCGTCCGAACGGCCTGTTCGCCGGCCTCCTTGGATCTTCCGTAGGCACCCGTGGGCCCAACGGGATCCGTCTCCACATACGGAGCGGCCTTGTTGCCGTCGAACACATAGTCCGTGGAAACATGAACCAGCGGCAAACCGCGCTCGCTGCAGAGATCGGCGAGGAGGGCGGGGCCCTCGCAGTTGCTGCTGAAAGCGTACTCGGGCTCGACCTCGGCCTGATCGACCTTGGTATAGGCAGCCGCGTTGATGATCACTGTTGGGTTGGTGAGCCGGACCACCGCTTCCACGGCCGGACGGTCGCAGATATCCGCCTGCTTCCGGGTCAGCAACGTCGCGGCCATACGCTCACCTGACATTGCGACGTCGAGTTCCCGGCCGAGCTGGCCACCTGCGCCGAACACCAGAACGTGCGGTTTTCGATGGCTCATCGCTTCACGCCGGAACGACGGACCGATGTTGCGTTCTCGTCCTGTCGGCCTTCTCCCAGAAGAACGGGCTGGAGAAATCAGCGAAGGCCGGCAGCGACGAGTCCTTGGGCGACAGCACGGCATCCCTCGTGACCAGCGGCCACTCGATCGCGATGTCCGGGTCCTGCCAGTGTATCCCTGCATCACATTGCGGCGCGTAGGATGCGTCTACTTTGTAGGCAACCACCGTGTTTGGCTCGAGAGTTGCAAAGCCATGCGCGAACCCCTTCGGAACATAGAGCTGCTGCGGCCTGCTCGCGGTCAGCATCGTTGCGCACCACCTTCCGTACTGTGGCGAACCGCATCTCAGGTCTACCGCGACATCGAACACCGAGCCGTGGAGCACTCTGACCAACTTGGCTTGGGCAAAGGGGGGAAGCTGGAAATGCAAACCCCGCACCGTTCCCCGACGCGCCGATAGGGACTGATTGTCCTGCACAAAATTCAGATCGATGCCGTGATGCCGGAAGGCGTCGCGTGACCATGTCTCCATGAAATGTCCGCGGGCATCGTCAAACCGCTTCGAATGAACAAGCAAAAGACCTTCGATCTCCAGTCGCTCGATTGCAAAATTCATAGCGGTACCCTTCCGTGTTCGGCCATCGAATGGCGTCGAATTAGGCATCGCTGCACTATTCGATTGCAGCTGGTTGCAGCTATCTCTTCGGGCTGTTCGAGATGCGCCATCGATCGGCGCAGGCCGTGGACGCCGTTGGCGCATGGCCGTTCCATCGACTCTATATGGCGACACTGCGTGACAACGATACTTCGCCAGGCGCGCGGCACCTCCAGGCATTGGACGAATGAGATGTGATCGGAGTGTTACGGGAGACGTGTTGCCGCCACCCTTTGCATGCTTCTTGAAAAATGCAGATAGTCTCCGACATCGCGACGACAGATGTTTCCATGAGCCTTCGATGCAAGTTAGTGCGAAGGATCGATGCGCTCTAGAAGCGTGTACGCATGTCTCGCTGCGAATCGAATCGAGTCGACTCAAATTGCGTCGTTCGCATATGCGCAATTGATCGCCCATCATTGTTGACTCCAACCCGTGCTGGAATCGACTATCGATGCATAGGAGGAGCGTACTTGCCTCAGCATCTTCGAAACGAACAAGGACGTTTGCGAACTCATAGAGTGACGCGGGGCTTGTTCATCTTGCGGTACGTTGCTTCGAATGCAGGCAACTCGACGACGAACCCGGCTGCCGCTCCCAGCATCAAGGTCTCGTCACATGACGCCAAGGATGTCGACTTGATCGCATGGCCGGGCGCGTCTTCGAATGAGTTGCTGGGCCCGGGCGATGGTTTGGTTCTTCGCGTATCCCGTGACACGACCATCGCGATCGAAGTCATCCCGTCTCGCGCCGGCGGAAGCGTCGACGCCGAGTTGCACCTGGAGCCGGTATCGCGTCTGGCTCATGGCGGATTCGGCCGGAGCAACAACGTCGCTCCTGCCGTCGGGCGCGGGGCATCGCAGATCGAAGTCGACGGGATCGAAATCCTCGCGCACGTTTCTCGCCGCGGCGACGTGGTGATCCCTGCCGGCGAATGGATCTGCGGGCCTGAGTATCCGATGGCGATCGAGGGTATTGAGATTCGCTGGCCCAACCGGCCACGCGGACTGGAGATCACGACAAGCGTGTCGGTCAGCAAGAACGGCCTGCGCAACTTGCCGGTAGCGATGACGGGCGCGTTTGCCGGCACGCGTGGCCGGGCAACGCCACTGACCGGCATCGAGCTGTCGCTTGCCGGAGAACGCGCCGGGGATTTCATTTTGCGCTCGGATGCTCTGTTTCTGGGGTCGGCTGTACAGTCGAAGCGGGGACGATCCGTTTCAATGAGCGGCCCCTCCGGCCGCGAACCGTTGGTCGGCCTGCGCCTGTCGATCGACGGTGTGTCGAGAGGTGACGCCGCTCAAGCTGCTTCCGCTGCGCCGATCCAGGAACTGCCGAAGTCCCGGTCAAACTGGAGTGCTGGGGGGCGCGTACGAGTCTTTCGGGGGCTGAAGCAACGGGAGGGAACATCCCCAAATCCGATAAGGAACCGCGCATAGACGAGCCGATCGACCATCGACCCAAAGAGACTGAGCTCAAGCCGATGAGGATTTGTCATGGCAACATACGATCTGACTCATAGCCAAGTAAGCGACCTGGTGCAGGGCACCGGGCTTTTCTCCGACCCCGAATGGAGTCGCATCCTCAACACCATCGAGAAGACGGGCGTCTTCGCTCCCGGATCGACGTCGGGTGACAAGGCACATGTAGAGTCGCTGGTTTTTGGCGAGTCGCCTGGGCCGAACAGCGAGATCTTGTTCTACCACGGTACGCCGCAAGGCCCGGTGACGGACAACGGCGGCGCCGATGTGACGATCTTCGCGACCAACGAGGACGTGACCGCAAAGCTTCATGATGGCGGCGTCATCGTGACCGCGGGCGGCGACGACAACATCACGATCACGGGAAACAGCGACGACACCGTGTATACCGGTGCAGGCACCGATATGGTGTCGACGGGTGCCGGTGATGACACCGTCTATGCCGGCGCCGGCAACGACACGCTGGACGGCGGCGCCGGCAACGACCACCTCTCGGGGGAGGCCGGTGACGACTGGATCTCCGGCGGCGCCGGCAACGATATGATATCGGGCGGCGACGGCGACGACTGGCTTTCCGGCGGTGCCGGCGACGATACCATTTACGGTGGTTCCGGCAGCGATTCCATTGAGGGTGGCGCCGGCAGCGATCGCCTGTTCGGCCAATCCGGCGACGACACGATCGACGGCGGTGCCGGTGCCGACAGCATCGACGGCGGTGCTGGCGACGACTATCTCATCGGCGGTGCCGGTGCCGACACGCTTGTCGGCGGCATTGGCGACGACACCATGGAGGGTGGCTCCGGTGACGACGTGTTCAGGGCCGACGGTCCCGGCGCCGGTGAAGACAGCATGGATGGCGGCTCCGGTGCCGACCAGTTCTTCGTCGATGTCAGCGACGACACTGTGGTCGGCGGGTCGGGCTTCGACACGCTCCACATCACCAACTTCGCCAGCACCGATGCCAAGACGGCTACGACCGAAGGAGACGTCACGACCTGGACGTTCGACGACGGCAGCACGATCTCGTTCTCCGGCATCGAGAAGATCATCTTCCACGATCAAGAGTCGTGATACTGGCTTCGCCGGATCGACTGCTTCGGAGGGGCCAATCGGCCCCTCCTTTTTGCCAAGGCCGCACGACGGCAATCCGATGTGGCAATCCGATGTAATGATCTATTGGAAAGAGCTCTACGAGAGTCCCAGGCGCCTCACCTCCAAGTGGGGCCACCATCGTATTTTTGCGCCCGAATCCTACGAATTGGTCCGTACCCTCCAGCTGGTACCGATCGTTCACCCCGAGGCATTGCGCTTGGCGGCGTATTTTCCAATCGTTTGGCGCGTCCAGGATGACGGGGCCGTTCTTTGTGTCTTGCGATCGCTGGTTGCCGGCGGCCTCGGGCATCCCGTCAAACCCACACATGCGGCCGGCGGGCTGCCGCTTGCGTTGCGCGGATTTCCGGTCATTGCCGCCGCGCCGGCAGGTAGTGGCGAAGAGATCTGGATCGACGAGGTCGTGGCTGATCGTCCCACCGATGTCGGGGCGCCGATCCTGATGGAGGATGGGCGGCTCAGTCGCGGCGCCGTCCAAAGGATCCAGGCCGTCGGCAAGTTACGTCAAGCCATCGACACGACGCACCGCCTCACGGAGGCGCTGACACGCCATCGCCTGCTGGAGCCATGGCCGCTCGATTTCGAGCTGGCATCGGGAGGACGGAGAATCCGCTTCGACGATCTCATGGTCGTCAGGCCTCTGACCTCGCCGGACTCCGACTTGATCGAGCACCTTCGGGAGTTCGGCATCGAGGCCGCGACATTCATCGCGGCACATCGTATCTCGCTGTTTCGAATTTCCACCCTGCTGCAGGCGGCCCGTAGCGCGATGGCCACGGAAACAGCGTCGCCCCAACTGGAAGAGGCGACATGACGTTGTCGCTGGTCGATCGTCCCCTTGGCTTCGAGGCGCTGCGCGACAGGCCGGGTGACGTTTGGCGCCGGTCGCGGCGGTTCACGTTCCTCGATCGCCTCGGCGTTGTTCCACTCTCCGACAGCGAGCTTCTCCAGACATCTCTGTATCTGCCCCTGGCGGTGCTGGAAAGCGCCGGCACCCACGAGGTGGTGGCCGTCGTTCACCCGGCCTTCCTGGCGCGGTCGCCGGTCCGCGCCGACGGACGGTGGGGGCAGGCCTATATGCCGATTGCGCTGCGATGCTTGCCGTTCAGAAAAGGAGGTCGGGCTGCGGATGGCATGGCAAAACTCGAGATCGCAGCCGATCTGGAAGTCGACGACGATTCGGTGGCCCTGCCGTTCACCGAGAATGGCCGCATGCAGCAGGACCTGGCGCGTGCGGTGTCGTTGCTCGACCGGCTCGAGAAAGGAAGGGCAAGGCTTGCCAGCGCAGCCGCGTCCCTGGTGGCAGCAGATCTTCTGGTGCCGCTTGTCTCCACCGATGCAGAGAACGTGCTGGCTGCCGATGTGAAGCTGCTGGTGGTCGATCCGCAGCGACTATGGAGGCTGACATCCCTGCGAACAATGGCCCTTGCGGCCGACAGCTTCCTGCCGCTCGATCTCGCCACCGCATTCGTCTTCTCGAACCGTCTGTGGGCGTCGAACCTGGTACCGGCCCGGTCAACGACGGGTGACGACACACAAACGCCAGCCGTGGATCCGACCTTGTTCGGCCAGCATGCACAGGCGACCTTCGCAATCGAGTTGAGGATCGATGACAGCTCTCTCTTCTCTTTCGACACGTTCGTCAAAGACGACAAGCCCTTCGTCGGTTCCGGCTGTTGATGCGCTGTTCGTCCACACCAACTTCCCAGGGCAGTTCAAGAGGATCGCCCAGCAGCTCGCGAAAGGTCCGGATATCCGGGTCCATGCGATCGGCTCGGGCACGGCGACGGCGATGCCCGGGGTCAACCTGGTCCGGTATTCAGTATCAAGCAGCGACATAGCGTCGAGCCACTCACTGGCCCGCCGCTTCGAAATCGAGTGCCGGCGGGCCGAGCAGGTCATCTACACGGCCAATCTGCTGCGGCTCAACCAAGTCGATCCGAAGCTGATTTTCGTTCACTCGGGCTGGGGTGAATCCATTCCCTTGCGAGAGCTGTTCCCACGAGCGCACATCGTGGTCTACCCCGAATATTTCTACCGGACGCGAGGCACCGATGTCGGCTTTGATCCGGAGGCCGGTCAACTCGGCGTCGACGGTGCAGTTCGCGTGTCGCTGCGCAATGCGTCCACCTTGCTGGCACTTGCCGACGCCGATGTGGTGATCTCGCCGACGCACTGGCAAAAGAGCCTCTTCCCGCCGGAGTATCATTCCAAGATCCAGGTCATTCACGACGGAATCGACACCCAGCGCCTGGTTCCCGCCAAAGCGCAATTCGTCGATCGCCGAACGGGGCATGTCTTTCGAACGGGCGACGAAGTCGTCACCTACGTTGCACGCAACCTCGAGCCCTATCGTGGTTTTCACATCTTCATGCGAGCCTTGCCGGAGATGCTGCGCGCTCGCCCCAACGCGCGAGTTCTGATCGCCGGTGGCGACGGTGTTTCCTATGGCACGCCGGCGGATGGCTTCAATAGCTGGCGGGAGAAGCTGCTCGCGGAACTCGGCGGGCAGCTCGACCTCTCGCGGGTACACATGGTGGGGCACCTCGGCTACGACGATTACGTGGCTCTGCTGCGAGTTTCACGCGTTCATGTCTACCTGACCTATCCCTTCGTGCTGTCGTGGTCGATCCTCGAGGCAATGTCGTTGGGCTGCGTTGTCGTCGGCTCGGATACCGGGCCGGTGAAGGAAGTGATCGAGGATGGCGTGAATGGTCTTCTGACGCCGTTCTTCGACGGGGCGCAGCTCGCGAAGCAGGTCGTCCGTGTGCTGGCCAATCCCCGCAAGCATGCTCGCCTGGGGCGCGCGGCGCGCACCCACGTCGTCGAAAAGTACGACTTCGAGAGCCATACGCTGCCGAATTACATGCAGATCATCCGGGCTGCAGAGGTACCGGCGTAGGACCGACGGCGCTTACTGTCATTGCCGCGCTTCTTT
>MKRV01000003.1 GCA_001897995.1 Alphaproteobacteria bacterium 65-37
GCCAACGCCCGGCGCAGTGGCTCACTGTCGATCTGCATGATGCCGCTGAAGGGCTGGTACATCTCGAGAATGAGAAAGATCGCCCCTGAAGCTGACAGCGCTATTACCACGAGGGCCGCCATCGCCGTCGGGCTCAGGGGCGAAAACAGACTGAAGCTCACGAACAGAATGAAGAGCCAGAAGACCAGCACCGCCAGGAACGGCGTCGGCATGTGCCCACTGGATTGCTCGTACAGGATCAGGCGGCCCTGCAGGATCGCGCTGATCGTCTGTATGGCCTGGTTCTGGTAGGCGCGCTGGGCTTCCGTTGTCGGCGAGAGAGAGCGTATCGCACGGTCGGCCGATACGCCGACTGCTATTGGCGTGAATGGTGCGTTGTGAACCCCCCTCATCGCGCCGTCACTCCAGATGCGGTCGATCACGGCGGCCGCCGCATCACGCAGCAACCTGCGGGCCGGCAGGGCCTCCGTACCGAACTGGTCCAACAAGTGGTCGAGCAGAATGAAGTTGGCCGTCAGCTGCCGAACCTCGTCGCGTTGAGTATCGAAGTTGGTCTTCGCCGAATTGATCAACAGACCGAGCACCAATCCGGAGATGGTCGCAATCAAGGCGCAGCCAAGTCGGACGACGTCCTTCGCGTGAGTATCCAGATGATGTGCTGGCAGCACGCGGCGCAGCAGGGCGCCGACCAGCACGCCGCCGATCAACAGGGCGCAAACGATGAGAGATGTCGTGGTTGCGCTCAATGTCTCCCCCGCAGGCAGATGCAACTGGATACCGGATGAAACCACCATTGGACCGTCAAGGCTCGGACAAACGACCGAACTACCCGGAACGGCCGCGGCATGGACGCGTACTCGTCACCGTGCTCGAGACTACACTGACCACTCCGAACCTCTTCGGATCCTATGGCCGTCGAGCCGGCATCTCGCTTCCTAGCTCAGAGTGTTCATCGATATTCTCGCCGCGAACCTTGTCCCCGCTGTTGAAGGCGAAGCAGACACAACATAGAGCAACTGGATAGTCGTCTTCTTCCGGCTCACCAAGCGTTCGGCCGATCGCTTGTTTTTCTACGCCACGTTACCACGCCTGCTCATCTCCGTGGCCAGGTCGTGCGCATACGCAGGGCAAAAGTGTGAGGTCAGATCAGCCCCAGGCTCCGGAAGCTCGCGTGGCCCTTGCGGCCGATCACCAGGTGGTCGTGAATCGAGATGCCGAGCGCGCCGGCCGCGGCCTTGATCTCCTTGGTCATCTCGATGTCGTCGCGGCTGGGCTTGGGATCGCCCGAGGGATGGTTGTGCATGAACCTATCGCTTCTAGCATCACGTTGGACACACGATGGAATCTTAAGTGGCGAAGGTAGCAGGGGACGTTGATAGGGGGCTGTAGGCCGTGATCGTTTGTGATCATCACGTTAGCCCATGAAGGGGCCGTATCGCTCACGGCCAGTCATCGCCGGACTTCTGCTCTTACCTCACTAGCAGACATTCTGCCCCTGCATTGTGAGGTCCGAGAAGGACCAAAAGCGGCCGCGAGCAGGCTGCGAAAGCTAGCGCCGCGGTGTCCTTCCGCGAATGCGGTCGAAGCCCTGCTTGATCGCGGCGAAGCGTCTCTCGATGATGGGCTCGTGCTCGGTGTCGGTGAAGATGTAGGGCCAGTCATTTTCGATGGCCTCGCGCACCAGTTCGCCGACATAGAGCGGATCGATGCCATTGTTGGTCCGGTGCTGGAATGCCTTGATGGCATCGGCGACCGGTCCTTCTGTCGGCGGCAGACTGCCGATCCTCCCGGCGAACCGCCGCGGCACGTTGCGACTTGAATTCACGATCTGAGTGCGGACGACGCCCGGACACAACACGGAGACCCCGATTTTCCGCGGCGCGAGCACCGTCCGCAGTCCTTCGGACAGAGCGACTACTCCATATTTGCTCACGTCATACTGCGGACTTCCTCCAGCAATCAGCCCGAAGACGGACGCCGTGGAAACAATTTGGCCCCCTTCGCCGTGCGACTCGATCAACGGACCGAAAATCTCGATGCCCCAAATCACCGCCGTCAGATTGACGCCGAGAACCCAATCCCAACCTGCATCTGTCCAGTGACCATAACCCCGGCCGCCGGCGATCCCCGCATTGTTGACGAGAATATGGACCTTGCCGTAGCGCGCGACGGTGGCGTCCGCTCCGGCTTGGAGTTCTGCCTTGAGTGAGACATCCGCTCGCACGCCGTCAACCTCGGCGTTGGTAAGTTTCAATTTCTCTACCGCCGTTGCTAACGCCTCTTCTTCGATGTCGCATAACATGACCTTCACCCCCGCCTGCGACAGCGCCGTGGCGATTCCTAACCCGATGCCTGATGCTGCTCCAGTGATGAAGGCTGTCCGTCCGGTAAGGTCATGCATGTGCGTGCGACGCGATTACTTTTGGATGGTCCACTGAAGGTGGAATGTGGTCGCGCACTCCAGCCTTGGCAACAACGCAATCAACGGGCGGCTATTACAACAGCCCGAGACTCCGGAAGCTCGCGTGGCCTTTGCGGCCGATCACAAGGTGGTCATGTATGGAGATCCCGAGCGCCTCGCTGGCCTTGCGGATCTCCTTGGTCATCTCGATGTCGTCGCGCGACGGCTTGGGATCGCCCGACGGATGGTTGTGGATCGTCCTACGCGAGTGCGAATTTCCCTTAATCTGTTGTGACTTAAGCGATTTGCAAAGCCCGCTGGGGTCGCGGAGTGGGGCATGTTTCTCGTGCTTACTCGTGATTGTGAACTGTCCATCACGATCAGGCCTACCCCATTCCACTTGAACACGTTCGAGCACAGAATCCGAATCTCAAGGCTGTTGTATCCAGTCACTCCCTCTCGCTAGACCCAGCGCGAATTGCGTTACGTCCCGAACCGCAATTTGCCCTGCACCCAGGCGATCTCCGCCTGCCTGTAGATCTCTGCCAGATTCTCGTGCGGATCGCTTCCGGCCTCGGCGCGCGTGGCCAATCCGTAAAGAATGACGGCATTGACGGCGGCGGTTCGGTTGGCAGGGTTCACGAAGTCGTAGACCGGCAAGATCGATTCGTCCATCCCGTGCCGGACGATGCTTTGAACCAGGGCTTCGCAGCCGGCCGGAAGGCGCCCGGCTGCAAATGCAACAGTCGCCCCCGCGATCACGTCAGCAACTTGAATGGAGGCGTGCTTGCTCGAATCGACAAACGCCAATGGCCGCGCCAGCTTCCATCCCAACTGCTCCTTATGCCCCTTCTGGCGCGCTCGTTGAATCCCGGCATCCGACCAGTCGCCTGTGAGTTTGCCGGCAAAGGCTTTCAGGGGCTTGCTGTTGTCGCACATGACGGACAGCGGTCTTCCGGTGCGGCCCCACCGGTTAAGGTGGCTCCATAGGCTTGGAACGGATAGGTCGAGCGACCACGGAAGAGAGTCCGGCATCGCGTTTCTGAGTTCGGCGTTGTCCCGGACGATCCGATCACGATAGCCGTACGCGAACCGCAGCACAGACTCGAAAGGATGTTCCGTGCCCATCTCCGACAGCGGTGGCCGGGGATTGTTGAACAGAAACGGGGCATCGGCCAGATCGAGCGAGCGCATGTACTTCTGGAATTGCGCAATGGCCTTCGGCGCCTCGCTCTCGTGCTCGGTCATCCAGATGTACGTGTACATAGCCACGAACCGGTCGAGCTTCTTCTCGTAGACAAGCCACGGATTGTCCTTGAACACCGGCTCGTAGATATACTCGAAGAACCAGCTGCAGAGCGCGAGCAGCTTGTCGTGGATGCAGACCGCGTAGCGCCCTTCGCACGCTTCCATGAGAGCGGCTGTCAGCATTCGGCCGCGATCGCTCCCCAGGAGCCTCGAAGCCTTTAGCTCGGGCATGCCGACCTGGAATTCCGCGCGCGCTTTCGCAATGAGTTGCTCCGCCTCGGCGTCGGGAACGGCAACGGAAGCAAATGCAAAGAAGCGCTGATCCTTGGCGAGAAGGTCCGAACCCGTGTATCCTGCTTCGTCACAGCCAATTTCCAGTTCGTCAGTCACGTTCGCTTCCGACCCTCACAGAGCCATCATGCGTCGCACCTACTCGATTTTGAGCAGCGGCGAGCCGCCCGAGGAAGGCACAACGAGCGTCAGCGTGTCGCTCGCCCGGCTGAGAGCGACGTAGAGGCGGCAGCGCGAATAGTAGGTATTGCCGAAACCGCTGTCGCATGGAATGAGCATGGCGTTGCGGCATTCCAGCCCCTTCGCCTTATGGATGGTGCTGACAACCCGGTCTGGCAGCGCCCGCCGGAAATGCGCCCTCCGGCGCATCATCTCGCCAAGGCCATCTTCCGGCGTCGGGAAGGCCCCGAGCCGGACGGCTTCTCCGAATTCTGCTCGATAATCGATCTTCACCGTGTCGAAACCATTCTGCTTCTGCTCGATGAAGTCCTTCAAGAGCTTCAGCGCCTTCGACGCGCCGACATGGTTAGGCTCTGCGAGGATCGCCTTCGCCATATCCTGAATGCAGGCGGGCTTGCCCTTCGTCGGCTTGCAGCAGCCATCCTTGATCTCCTCCATGAGACGGGTGCCGTGTGTGCTCATGCTGAAGCCCACACCGACGCCGCCGACGAAGGCGACAAGGGCGCCGGCGACCGCTTCGGCGTCGCCGTTCTTGGATTGCAGGACGTCGACCAAGGCTGTCAGCGCATCGCGCGTGTGCCCCTCCCACACGCCGACACGCCGGTTCGTGAAAGCGGTGATAGCGTCGGCCATCTCGTTGCTCGCTGTAAGAACGAGTATCTGGTCGCCGCCCATCATGACGTGATCGACGGGCTTGCGGTTGTCGAGCTGAAGCTGCGCTCGCGCTTTCGCCTGATTGTTGGCGACGATGACGTTCAGTCCCACCGGGCGCTTCGCAGGGATGACAACCGGCTGGCCGTTCAGCAGCGCCGCCCGCGCCTCGAGCACCCACTTGCCCAATTCCAGCGAGCCCGTCCTCCAGCGATGCGGGAAATCGAGGACGGCGTGTGCGCCTTGCGCCTTCAGCGCCTCCCAGCGCGCCGCATCGGTCTTCGCCTCTTTCGACGTCTTACCCGTGTAAATCCTTTGCAGCGGGTCGGTGAAGACGCGCAGCTTCACGCCGCTGGCATGCAGCGCCATGAGGATGGCGTGCTGGTCGGCGGTGCAATCCTGATGCTCGTCACAAATCACGACGGGATAGCGCCGCGCCAGAGCGCAGGCAATCATCCGGTGGCGTGTGAGAAAGTTGGCGCATTTCTGCGCCACCGCATCGAAGCCACCCTCGCCGCCCATCCGCGCCCAGGCCTCGACCTGGTGGGGCAGCTCGAGCGGAATGTGGTAGGCCGATGCGATCTCGACGGCGAGGCTCGCCACCGTTTTGATCTCGACCTTGCTTCCGGTGCCTCGGGTCCGTTCGCGGAACACGCCGCAGGCGGCGTGCGTGTGCGCCAGGACCAAAAGCCGACCGCGCTGCTCTGCCGTCGCGCAGTCCTTGGCGTAGCCCGCTCCCTGGTAGGTCTTGCCGCAACCCGCAGGGGCCTCAATGACGACGAGCGGCGCGTCCGACCGGAGCAGGCGGGCGACGTCGTCATCGCTCATGTAGGAAGGCCGGTGATCGAAGACCGGTCGACCGCCGCGAGAATGGCGTTGATCAGCGGCAGTATGGTGTCCTTCACCTTCGGCCAGGCGCCGAGGGACACCATCTTCGCGGCCAGCTCCTCGCCGCCGCCGTCGCGCTTGAACCAGTTCTGGGCGTGCTTTTTCCAAGCCTTTTTGTCTTTGTCAGAAGCGCCGTCAGTCGCCCCCGTAGCCGCCTCGATGATCAAGGCCTTGAGTGACTTCTGCTTCGCCGTCAGCGCCGCTTTGATGCTGGACCAATCCTTCGCCTCGATGCCAAGGCGCTCGGCAAGCGACCGCATCCGATAGCCTGTCAGCCCTTCCTCGTCGTTCTCGACCAGCTCTTCGAGCTTCTCGTCGGGAATGGCCGTGATGATGAAGCCTTCGGTCGCCACCTTCGGCCATTGCAAGAGCCGGTCGCCCATTGTGGCCTTGAGCGCCTTCCAGCGGCCCAACTTCTCGCCTTCGTCGTCCACGAGACCAGCACATTCAAGGTTCGCCTCAGCGAACGTCTCCAGAAGGTCCAGAACCGCGCTGCTGCCCTGGCCGTCGCAGATGCGAACACCTTCGTCGAGCGGATTGCCGTTGAACGCCTTGCCGAGCAGGAAGTTGAGAAGGCCGACTTCCGTTTTGCCCTCGCCGACGACAGCGAGCTTGGCAAGAAAGGTTTCGGGATCGCGCCGTTGCTGCACCTCGATCTTCGCGGCGGGCAGGTGGCCAATGTTCCCCTTGCCGTCGAGATACCAGAGATGACCCTGTTGTCCGACGCAGGCGATCGCCACGGCGCTGTGTGTTGTGAGGAAGACCTGACCCTTCGTCGACTCGAGTATGCCGATCAGCTTGCGCAAGCGGTACGGTTCAAGGCCCCGCTCGATCTCGTCGATGGTCGTAGGGCTGGCGTTTCCGGCAGTCGTCGATGCGACTTCGAGCGCCGCCATTCGCCGTGTTCCGGCGCCCCAGCTCGAGAGCGGAATATCCTTGCCCTGATGTTGGGCAAGGAGGCCGATCAGCGAGCCAATGGACGGGCCTTGGCCCGACGTAAGGCCGAGCGTCAATCCCGTCGGCAACCTGTTCTTACCCATTTTATCGCTCAGGCTCGTCAGGGCCTTGCGCGATTCTTGGCCAAGTTCCTTGTCGAGCGGAACCTTTGCCATCTCCTTGCCAATTCGCGCCCGGAAACCCTGGTCCGCCAGCAGGCGGTCGAGTGCCGAACCGTAGACGAGACGAAGGTCGCGATCGTTACGCTCATCCGAGCTGAGGCGCACGAGGCCGATCTGGCGGCGGACACCGACCGAGAGATGGTCGATCACGCCATCCGGCTGCACCACCTCCCACGACGGTTCGAGGTCCGTCGTACCGCGCACCCGGATGACGTAGACGGGAGCCCCGACTTCCACCTCTTCGCCATCGGCTCCCGTTGGCAGCACGGCTTGCTTGTCGTCCCAATGCCACGGATAGGCCATGCGCCGCTGGTTCTCGATCCCGGCGCTTTCCGGCAGTGACACCGTCGCCTCGATCACAAACTCCTGGTCCGTGTCGCGCTGCCAGTAGTCGGTCTCTGACACGGTCGTTCCGTTCGTCGGGCTGAACAGCAGGGCCAGCGCATCGAGGATGGTGGTCTTGCCCATGTCGCCGCCGCCGAGGATGACGTTCATCCCGGCCTTCGGCCTCCAGTCAAATTCCTTGAGCCCACGAAATCTTTCAATCCGCAGGCGATGAACCATCGCCGCCGCGCTCATTGTACTCCCCGTATCGATGTCTGGTCTGGCGCTTCAGGGGCAAAATCCGACCGTTGACGGTCTTGGGCCAACGCAGATCCTTTGCCTCGTGTATACCCAGTGTAGAGCCGCGCTATCACGGATTTCTTGGAGCGCGCCAGCCGGCCTCAGCGCTACCCACTCGGGCGTTACTCATCTGCATTATATGCTACCCTCGCGGGGTCTCGGACCGTATGCCCGATCGGGTACGCATTGCCCCCAAAGGCGATGATGCTGAGGATTTTCCAGTACACGGCGAGACACTGCGACTTTATCTCTAACCGTTTGAAGTAGAAGGGTTTTTGCTCGAAAATCGGCGGAGAATTGATTTTCAACAATTTTCTTGAATGTCGGAAAATCAGACATTACATTCAGTCATCCGTCCCAGAAAGACACACGATGACCGTCGGCACTTTGACACCACCTTCTTCCGGCTCGGTTCTGGCACCGTTTCCCGCAGCAGCGGTTGAGGCGAGTTTGCGGAGTCAAATCATTCAGGCGGTGAGGGACGAAGCCTCGATCAAGGGTATCACGTTGCCGACGTCGGACGTCGACCTTGCAAAGGCGACTTTTCAGGTGGACTCGCTCGTCGTCGTTTCGATCCTGTGTGTGGTCGAACCAGTCGTCGGATCCGAGCTTCCCGAAAGTGTCGTCCGCACGGGTGGCTATAGGTCGGTAGACAGTGCGCTCTACCAGCTGCTGCCCCGGATCGAAGCACAGTGGAAGAAGCGTAAAGGAGACAAGCCATGACCGAGCTGGCACTTCGGCAAGCAAGCGATGAGGAGGAGCGACGGCAGCTGGGTGATCGGTTACGCGAGGCGCGTAAGTATCTCGGCCTCAAGCAGGAGGAGGTCGCGACCTATCTCAAGATCCCGCGGACGGCGCTCACCGACATCGAGAATGGTCAGCGCCGCGTCGAGGCGATCGAGCTGACACGGCTCGCCAAGCTCTATCGGCAGCCGGTCGCTTTCTTCACTGGCGAAGACGAAACGTCGGCTAATCTGCCGGTCGATGTCGCGCATCTCGCGCGGCGTGCAGCCGACCTATCGCCGGAGGATCGCGATGAGCTCGGCCGCTTCGCCGAATACCTGCGCACGCGGGCGCGTGCTGGGCAGGGCTGACTCTCATGGCGGCAGCGGACTACGCGGGCGCGGTGCGAGCAGGGACAATGGTGGCCGCGCGGCTGCATCAACGTCTCGACTTGCGCCAGCTCGTCGAAACGAGGGGTGGCAATGTCGATGTCTTCGGTGCCATCCAGGCCATCGACCTGCCTCTTCTGCTCCGTCCGCTGCAGGGTTTGCTGGGCGCCTACCTGAGCGACCCAGCCCCCGGCGTCCTGGTCACGACGCGGCGGCCAATGAGCATTCAACGCTTCACCGCCGCGCACGAACTCGGTCATTTCGAGATGAAGCATCAGCCCAGTCTCGACGATGAAAGCATCCTCCGCCGTATGATCCTGACGGGCGCGCCCGCGGAGGATTTTCAGGAAGTCGAAGCCGACGCCTTTGCGGTCGGCTTCATGATGCCCCGGTGGTTGATTCAGTGGCATGCCGCCCGCCAAAGCTGGACGGTGGACGATTTCCGGCGTCCGAACCGCGTCTATCAGCTCGCGCTTCGGATCGGCGCGAGCTACGAGGCCACGTGCTGGACCCTAGTCCGCCATCGTCTGATCCAGGCCGCGCTTGCCCGTGAACTGCTTCAAACACAGCCCCGCGAGCTGAAGGTTGGCTTGCTAGAGACCTATAAGCCGCAGGATTATCGTGGCGACGTCTGGCTCTTGACCGAGCGCGATGCCGGAACGCGCATTGATGGCAGCCGCAACGATCTGTTCGTGTTGCGGCTGGAGGAACACAGCGGCGGCGGCTATCTGTGGGACATCGACCAGCTCAAGGCGAGCGGGTTCGCGATCGTCCGCGACGAACTCGAGGCGATCGACGGCGACGGTGTGGGCGGACCAGTCGTGCGGCGCGTGACCGCGGCGCCGGAGGAGACACATCGCGGCTCACTCCAGATCGAGGAGCGGCGGCCCTG
Source organism: Alphaproteobacteria bacterium 65-37 (assembly GCA_001897995.1). Lineage (GTDB taxonomy): Bacteria > Pseudomonadota > Alphaproteobacteria > Reyranellales > Reyranellaceae > Reyranella. The sequence goes on from MKRV01000003.1 coordinate 9,406, forward strand.
GGATCCGGAGCCTCCGCTGTCGCGGCTGAAGCTCGACTTCGACCTGACGGGGCCGGAGGAGGAAGGGCTGTCGCGCGCTGAGCGGCGGAGGTTACTTGAAGCCGCATGACCGAGATTGTCGTGTTGAAGGATCTGCGGCCGCTGTTCGGCGAGGCGCGCAATCAGGGACCGCGGCCGACCTGCCTCGCGTTCGCCGGCAGCGATGCCCATGCGGCACTCCGGCCAGGGTGGATGCCGTTGTCGTGTGAGTTCGCGTTCTATCACGCGCAGCGGCGTTCGGGACGGCCACCCAACCGGGGCGCAATGCTGTCGGCGATGCTTGAGGCGCTCCGCGAGACCGGGCAGCCCGAGGAAGCAGGCTGGCCATATCTAGCCGAGACGCCGATTGACGCCGCGTCGTGGACGCCACCCGACAATGCCGGACCGCTGTTCGGACGCGCCGGAGAAACGCGGCAGCCATCGCTCGACGGGGTCATTCAGGAACTCGAGGGCGATCGTCCCGCGATCCTCCTGTTGATGCTGTCCCGCGCATTCTATGCACCATCCGCCGAAGCTGTGATCCACCCGACTGCCGGCGAAGGGCCTGATCCAGCGCGCCGCCATGCTGTCGTTGCCACCGCTCACGGGACGGTCGATGGCGAGCGCGCGATTTTGGTGCGCAACAGCTGGGGCCTCAGATGGGGCGCCGCTGGCTATGGCTGGCTTACGGAAACTTTCCTCGCGCCCCGTCTCTTTGCGGCCGCGATTTTGACGGAGGATGTCGATGTATCTGCCTGTCCCGCCGCAGCCTGACTGCGCGACCGCGTGGCGCGAGGCGGTCCGTCTGGTCGACGGCGCATCCGGCCATGAGGCCTATAATGTCGTGATCGACGTGGCCGATCCGACAGCCAATGCAACGCGCGCGCACCCTGGCGTCTCGGTCGTCGACGATTTCCTGGCGGCGCGCGACAAGTCGGTCGAAGCGGTCGCCAATACGATTTTTCCTGCGTCACTCTATTATCGCCATGGGGCGCCCGCCTTTTTTGACGTGTTCAGCACCAAGGTGCTGCCGAAGGTGCGACGGAGCGGACGCTGGTCGGGTTACTATTTCGAGCGCATGATTGATTTCCCAGTGCCGGCGGGCGAACCGCCGAACCAGCTCTGGGATATCGTGGAGCGTATGCGCAACGACGAGGTACGCGCGCTCAACAAATTCGAGCTCTCCCTGTTCGATCCAGTCCGCGATGTCGACCATTCACCCTATGGCGGTCAGTGCCTCAGTTTCATGAGCTTCAAGGTCGTGCCGGGCGCGGAGCGCACGCTGACGCTGACCGCGATGTATCGAAACCACTTCTACATCGAGAAGCTGCTTGGCAACTTGATCGGTCTCGGCCGGCTGATGGCCTTTGTCGGCCGTGAAACCGGCCTCCAGGTCGGCGCGCTCACCGTGATCTCGACGCACGCCGAGATCGACCAACCGAATCGAGCCCGCCGCAGCGAAATCGCGGCGATGCTCGCGCAGTTCGATCAGGCGGGAACGCCTCTCGCAGCGTGAGCGAACGGCAATTCGAGCGTCGCATCATCCCGATGTGGTTTATCGAGGCCATAAAGGGCGTGGACGCCGACGATAAATTCCATCTGCCCGCCATAGCTCGGATGCCGAACCATCGTGACCGGAACGTCGATCTCTGCAAGCGCAAGGCCCGCATCGCGGCCGATCGCGACAATACGGCGCGGCGCGATCATAGCGATCAGCGCAATCAACAACGGCCAAGTCGCATCGCGCTCGGACCGGCTGTGGCAGCGGTTGGACATCGGATCGGCAGCTTCATGGGGATGGAACGGAAACACGTTCCACAAGACGACCGGCGCGCCAATGCGCGCGAGCACGCTCCATATGACCGCGGCGGTGCGTTCGGCGACGATTGGGCCACGCGTTGCACGATTAAGCGTGATACCGCCAAGTAGTGTGCTGGCCGAGGCAAGATGCACCTCGTCGGTCAAGGGGAGCCCGGTGCGGCGACCGCCACGGTAACCGAGATCGCGGGCGATCCACATCGTATCGACATGGGCGTCGAGCGCGGCTTCGAGGCACTGTGTGAGGTTACGCTTGCGCACAAGCGGTGCATCAGATCGGTCGTGGATCGGGCAGCTATCGCGATAGGGATTGAAGACAGCCGGCAGGCGTGTGTTGGCAAGTGCGGTCGCGAAGGATCGGGGCGTTTTCACGGCAGGGGCTCGATTGAAAGCTGGCGGTTGTTCATGTCGATTCGGACGCGCCCCCGGCGGTGCTCACGCAGGAAGCGGAATGCTGTATAGCCCTGCAGGATGGCCTCTTCCCAGAGCCAAAGCGGACAACGTTCCGCTTCGTAGCCTGCAACGAACTGGTGGACATGCTTGAGGAGATCGAACGGCAGGTCGCCACGCTTCATGTTGGCGAAGAGGTCGAGCTCAATCGCCTGGCCAAAAATCCAGGTCGTGATGCCTTCCTCGATCAGTGTCGCACGTGCGCCATCCTCGGCATCGTCGATCTTGGGGTCTGATTTGCGCTTAAGACGAAGTAGCGCGCGGATCACCGGCGACCAGGTCAGCACGGCGACATGGGCGTAATGGAAGACGTCGTGAAAGCGATAGTCGTCGTCGGTCATCGCGTTATCGGTGAGACGGTCACCTATATTGATGCCGTTGCATCGCTGGAAGACATAAGTCTGTCCGCGCACCTGTCGTTCGAAGATTTCAATCGTGAGATCGCGCGGCAGCTGCTCTTCAGGCTCGGCGCCGGCATCGAGCGGTGCAGGATAGGTGCGTTCACGCGGCCAGCGGTCGGCTGTCTTGGCGAGGTTCTTGACGGCGGCGGCCTCGAGCGTGACGCCGGCCTCGTTGGCAGCTTGGATGAGTATGCGGGCGATTGCGCTCATGCGGCCGAGCAGGGTGGAGGAGCTGTCGACGAGTCGTCCCGCTTCCTGGTCAATGACGAGGAGACCGACGTCCCCGGCGAGTTTGAGAAGCGTGCGCTCGAACGCGTCCGTGGGCTCGGTGGCGCGGGTCATGATCGCGGGTTGCACGGCAGCAAAGGACAGCGCCTCACCCTTGCTGCGAGCCTCAGCATGCGGGCCAGGAGTTGCCTCGGCGAAGATGTCTGTCAGCGCAATTCCGCCGCGTGCGGCGACCGTAGATAGATACCAGAGTACGTCGCCAAGCTCTTCCACGACCGCGCCGGCATAGCCAAGATAGGAAGCGCGATCGCGCTGCTTCTTCTTGACCTCGCTGAGGAGGCTGCCGGTCTCGCCGAACAGGCCGAGCAGCGGGAAGCTCAGCGATCCGCCGTCACTGCGCTGGTCGGTTTCCGCCGCACGAGCGGCATAGTCCGCTATCGTGAGCGGGGAGAATTCAGTGGACGCTATCGCCACCCGACACCTGAGGTCAGCATACCGCCGATCTCCCTTCTTGCAGCGCTTAGCATGCCTTTGTATGTTGGGCTTTACCAATGGTAAAATCGTTTTGGTTCAATGCCATGCGCGTATTTTCTCATGCAGGAACGCTTTACCGACAGGGAACGCTGAAACGCGAAGTAGCGCGAGAAGGACCACCAGGCTGAGGCTTCGGTTCTACATGCGCGGCTGACTCCGCGGCGCGGGCCGTATCACTTTCCTGAAGCCATCGCCTAGCCTCCTATTGTTTGAATGCATCCGGCGCTTGGCGCTGACGCGAGAATATTCACAAATATGGAGTGACCGGCATCGTGAGCGAAAACAGAAGGGTGCTTGATGCCATAACCATCAGCGGGAGTTAGGGGTTGTCGCTCAAACGCCGTGAAGGGCGGCAAGGCACCAGATTCTTTTCGTCCCAAGCATCGAGCTGGTCGACGGGATACAAGACGGCTTTGCCAATTTTAACAAATGCAGGGCCGACCCTCATCGCACGCCAATTCCTCAATGTGCCCACTGTGACTTCACCACGATAGCGCTCTGACACCTCTTCGGCAGTGAGGAACTTGCTGTCGCTCATTCGCTACTCCCCTCTATCGTGTGTTTTATTCCCCAGCGACTGACGGAAATATGATTTCGGATTCTTCATGATCACCAACGTGCACGGAAAGTCCGCTTTACCCTTTGATGCTCATGCTTGTGCCGGGGCTAATAACTGCGCGTAGTCTTGTTCGGCGTGAAGAGCTTTCCTCTTGGAGTAGAAGCATTTCGGATAAACGGCGGCGAATCGGTAGGTATCCTTGCCGTTTCCATTGGCGGCAGATTCTTAGCCGAAACGCGATTTTTCTCGGGGATCGCTCTTTCATATGATTTCGGCCGGGAGAGAAAGAGGGCGGCGGCGTTTCCATGACGGATTGGAGGTCGAGAGAGAGTCTCTTGGCCGTCCGTCGCGGAGTATCCCTCATGGCAAAGGCCGTTCAGAAGATCACCCTCAGCACCTCGCGCGACGTCCCCTTCAACAAGCTGGTGCTCAGCCAGTCCAACGTACGGCGCCTAAAGGCCGGCGTCTCTATCGAGGACCTGGCCGAGGACATTGCCCGGCGCGGGCTCCTGCAGAGCCTCAACGTCCGGCCGGTCCTCGACACCGAAGGCGCCGAGACCGGTATGTTCGAGATCCCGGCCGGCGGCCGCCGCTACCGGGCTCTTGAGCGCCTGGTGAAGCAGAAGCGCCTGTCGAAGATGGCGCCCGTCCCCTGCATCGTGCGCGATCCCGGTGTCGAAGTTTCGGCGGAAGAGGATTCGCTGGCGGAGAACGTCCAGCGCGTCGCCCTGCATCCGCTGGATCAGTTCCGCGCCTTCAAGACGCTGCGCGACCAGGGCGCCGGCGAGGAGGAGATCGCCGCCCGCTTCTTCGTCGCGCCTTCCGTGGTGAAGCAGCGGCTGCGCCTGGCAGCGGTGTCCGAGAAGCTTCTGCATGTTTATGCCGAAGATGGCATGACCCTGGAGCAGCTCATGGCCTTCACCGTCACCACCGATCATGCCCGCCAGGAGGAAGTCTGGGAGGCGCTCCAGCAATCCTACAACAAGGAGCCGTACCTGATCCGGCGCCAGCTCACCGAGAGCGCCGTGAGGGCCTCAGATCGTCGCGCGCGGTTCGTTGGTCTTGAGGTTTATGAGGCAGCCGGCGGTGTGGTCCTGCGCGATCTGTTCGAGGACGACAACGGTGGCTGGCTCGAGGACCTGGCCTTGCTCGACCGGTTGGCGACCGAGAAGCTTGCGGCGGATGCTCAGAAGATCGCCGGCGAGGGCTGGAAGTGGATCGAGGTGGCCGTCGATTTCCGCTATGGCCATACGAGCCATCTTCGGCAACTCGACGGCGTGACGCTCGAGTTCACTCCAGACGAGCAGGTGACATTCGACGCGCTCACCGCCGAATACGACAGGCTCGAAGCCGAATACGAAGGCGCCGACGAGCTGCCGGACGAGGCCGGTGCCCGACTCGCCGAGATCGAGACGGCGCTTGCGGCATTCGAAAATCGTCCGGTTCACTATGAGTCGGCCGAGGTCGCGTGCGCCGGGGCGTTCGTCAGCATCGACGCCGACGGGCACCTTGCTGTCGATCGAGGCTATGTCCGGCCAGAGGACGAGCCATCGACGCAAGCCGACGGCGACGCCCCGGCGGAAGACGAGACCCGTGAGGCCGGGGGGACGGGACCTGCCCCTTCCGATGTGCAGCGCACGGTCATCACCATCGGCGGGGGCGAGTCGGACGATGACGACGACGGCGGAGACGATGCCGTCAAGCCGCTACCCGAGCGGCTGGTCAGCGAGCTGACCGCACATCGCACGCTGGCACTACGGGATGCGATGGCGAACAACCCGGAGGTCGCCCTGACGGCGCTGCTGCACAAGCTCTGCCTCGACACCTTCCAGCACAGCGCGCCCGGCGCATGCCTGGAAGCCTCGGTGCGGCATGTGTTCTTCCCCGTCCAGGCGGCCGATCTGAAGAACAGTCCCTCCGCCAAGGCAGTCGCCGATCGCCACGAGGCGTGGAAGGCCGAGCTGCCCAAGGGCGACGAAGCCCTCTGGGACTGGCTCGCTGTCCTTGACGACACTCGCCGGGTTGCGCTGCTGGCGCATTGCGTCTCGTTTGGGATCAACGCCCTCTACGAGAAGGGCGACCGCTACGGCGGGCCGGGCGTCTCGGCGCACGGTGTCCAGCACCGTATCGCCCAGGCCGACCGGCTCGCCCGCGCCGTCGGTCTCGACATGGTCGAGGCCGGCTGGCGGCCCACGGTCGACAACTACCTTGGCCGCGTCACCAAGCCCCGCATTCTCGAAGCGGTGCGCGAGGCCAAGGGCGAGCCTGCGGCGCAGCTCATCGACCATCTCAAGAAGGCTGAGATGGCGAAAGAGGCCGAGCGGCTACTCGACAGCACCGGCTGGCTGCCCGAGCCGCTGCGGCTCGCCGACAGCGGGGACGTGTCGGACACGCCGACCGACACCGTCGAAGAACTTCCCGCCTTCCTCGCCGACGACGAGGAGCAGGATGCCCCCTCGGAGGGGGTGGTTCCGCATCCCATCGCCGCCGACTAGCGACGACTCGCGGGGTGGCTTCGGCCGCCCCGCGTTTTCGCATCCAATCGTTGGGAAGCCCGGCCGCTGCGCCGGGCTTTTTCCATTGAGAGATCCACCAAGGCCGATCCCCAAGGGAGAGGGAGAGGACGGCCGGGACGGGCTTGAGCCGGCGGGATTCTAGAGAGAGCGCCTCCTGGTTCGGATCGTTCCCGCTCTCCGGAGGTCTCTTCCATGTCGAATGTTTCCGCCTCTGCGGCCGCCCCGCTGCACTCGCTCGCCGTCTCTTCTGACGATTCCGCTGCAGGTATTGCCGCGGCAGCACACCTTCTTCTCCCTCACCTCGAGTGTGGTCGTCGCATCGATGCGGTCGCCCTGCGTGCTGCCATGGAGCACGCCTTCGGCGGCTCCGACGCAGCCGGCGCCTGGGACTGGAAGACGGCGTACGACGCCTGTGAGGCCGCGACCGTGCTCTTCGTGCGCAAGTTCGGCCCGGCCATGCGGGCGCGCGCTGGGTCGCCAGCCACCGAGCTGTCCATGCTCGGCAGGATCGCGGCGCTTCTCCCCACCCATACAAGGCGCTCCGAGCAGAGCCAAGCGCTGCAACAGTTCTCGACGCCGCTCGAACTCGCCTTCGCAGCCGCCACCGCGGCGGCGATCACTCCGGTCGATTTCGTGCTCGAGCCTTCGGCTGGGACGGGCTTGCTCGCCATCTTCGCCGAGCTCGCCAGCAGCGGGCTGGCTCTGAACGAGCTGGCGGAAACCCGCGCGGCTCTGCTTGGGCGGCTCTTTCCCGGCGCTGCGACGACTCGCTACGACGCAGCTCACATCCACGACCATCTCGACGATGCCGTGCGTCCGAGCGTCGTGCTGATGAATCCGCCGTTCTCGGCTGCGGCGCATGTCGACGGCACTTTCGCGGACGCCGCCTTGCGCCATGTCGCCTCCGCACTGGCCCGCGTCGCCAAGGGCGGACGGCTGGTCGCGATCACCGGCGCCAGTCTCTCGCCGGACCACCCGTCATGGCGCGAGGCCTTCGTCCGTCTCCAGGAACGCGGCCGGGTCGTGTTCTCCGCTGCGATCGACGGTCGTGTCTATGCACGTCACGGCACATCGGCCGACACACGTCTCACCATCATCGATCGCGTGCCCGCCGACGATCCGAAATCGTTCCCGGCATCACCAGGCATGGCGCCCGACGTCGCCACGCTGTTCCAGTGGGTGACTTCGAATGTTCCACCACGCTTGCCTGTTCATGGCACGGCAGCGCTTCCTACGGCCGTCCATCCGGCCGCGGTGGGACCGAGCTGCAAGCCCGCACGAAAGCCGCGCGCCGTTGCGGGCAGTTCGCTCGAACGAACGGGCATCGAACTCACCTACGAGACCGTCGACTGGAAGCCCGCCGAAGGCAGCAGCCTCACCGAAGCGCTGTATGAAGGGTACGACCTGCAGTCGGTCCGGATCGCCGGCGTGCGGCCGCATCCGACGCGCCTCGTGCAATCCGCGGCGATGGCCTCGGTCGCGCCGCCCAAGCCCACCTATCGGCCGCACGTGCCCGCCAATGTTGTCACCGATGGCCTGCTGTCAGATGCCCAACTCGAGAGCGTCATCTATGCAGGCGAGGCCCATGCCGGCCATATCGCCGGATCGTGGGTCGTGGACGAGACCTTCGACATTGTCTCCGCTGCTCCCGACGATGCCGAGAACGCCGTGCGCTTCCGGCGCGGCTGGATGCTGGGCGACGGCACCGGCGCTGGCAAAGGCCGCCAGGTCGCCGGCATCCTTTTGGACAACTGGCTGAAGGGCCGTCGGCGCGCCGTCTGGATCTCGAAGTCCGACAAGCTGATCGAGGATGCCCAGCGCGATTGGTCTGCGCTCGGCATGGAGCGGCTGCTGGTGACGCCGCTCGCCCGCTTTCGCCAGGGCAGCCCGATCCGTCTGGAGCAGGGCATCCTTTTTGCCACCTACGCCACGCTACGGACCGATGCGCGCGAGGAAAGGGTTTCGCGGGTCCGCCAGATCGTCGATTGGCTGGGATCGGACTTCGACGGAGTGATCGTGTTCGACGAGAGCCATGCCATGGCCAATGCCGCCGGCGGCAAGGGCGAGCGCGGCGACCAGGCGCCGTCGCAGCAGGGCCGTGCCGGCCTGCGCCTGCAGCATGCACTGCCCAATGCCCGCGTCGTCTATGTCTCCGCCACGGGCGCCACCACGGTGCACAATCTCGCTTATGCCCAGCGGCTCGGCCTCTGGGGCGGCGAAGACTTCCCCTTCGCCACGCGCGCCGAGTTCGTCCAGGCGATCGAGGCCGGCGGCGTTGCCGCCATGGAGGTGCTCGCCCGCGATCTCAAGGCGCTCGGCCTCTATGCGGCCCGGTCGCTGTCCTACGAAGGCGTCGAATACGAGTTGGTCGAGCACACGCTCACGTCCGAGCAGATCCGCATTTACGACGCCTACGCCGGTGCCTTCCAGATCATCCACAACAATCTCGACGCCGCTCTGCAGGCCGCCAACGTCACCGGCGAGCGCGGCACGCTCAATGCGCAGGCGAAGTCAGCGGCCCGGTCGGCCTTCGAGTCGGCCAAGCAGCGCTTCTTTTCGCACCTGATCACCTCGATGAAGACGCCGACGCTGATCGGGGCGATCGAGCGTGACCTTTTGGCCGGCCATGCCGCCGTCATCCAGATCGTCTCCACCGGCGAGGCCCTGATGGAGCGCCGATTGGCCGACATCCCGACCGAGGACTGGGGCGACGTGCAGGTCGACATCACGCCGCGCGAGTATGTGTTATGCCGAGCTCGGCATAAAACATAATATCCCAAGTGCACGTTATGCTGAGTTGGTGTGGTCAATGGCTTGATTCGACGTGTCATTGGCTTGCCTCCGCTTGGGATGATCTGG
>MKRV01000004.1 GCA_001897995.1 Alphaproteobacteria bacterium 65-37
AGGGCGTCGACTATCCCGGCTTCCGCGACTTCTGCGACAAGCTCAAGACCGGGCGCTACTGGTGCAAGCTCTCCGGCGCCGACCGCAACACGCGCCGCGGCTCGGGCAAGGGGTCGGCCTTCGACGATACGGCGCCCTTCATGGAAGCGCTGGTCGCGGCCAACCCTGATCGCCTGGTCTGGGGCAGCGACTGGCCGCACGTCGGCCACGCTGTGGCCGACGTGCCTCAGGAAGACGACCTGCTGCGCCTCTTCTTCCGCTGCGTTCCCGACGAGGCCGTGCGGCGCAAGATCCTGGTCGAGAATCCGGCACGACTGTACGGCTTCTAGACCTGCGCTCCCACGGCGCGAACCTCGGCAAGTTGCCTGTGTGCGTGGTCGTCGTCCCAGCAGACGGCGGCTTCCCAGGCGGCCGACGCCTGCGCGGCGATGTCATGCGCGCCGTCGTCGAGGCCGGCGGCATTGTGGGGCAGCACCAGGTCGAGGTCGGGGACGTCGACATGCGACTCGTCCCAGTCGATCAGCGCGACCCGATCCGCCGTCATGCGGACGTTGCCGGCGCTGTTGGGGTTGCCGTGGACCACGCATGTCTGGTGTCCGGCGAGCCGCGCCCACGCCGCCCGGCATCGCGCAACGCCCTCGGGCGGCATCGCGCCGAGATCGATTCTCGTCCCGGTCTCGGCGTGCAGGAGGTCGGTCGACGATCGCCAACCTGGGCGCTGCGGCCAGCCCTGCGTCAACCGATGCAGGTGCCGCAAGGTGTCGGCCACGCGACGCCAGTCGGCCTCGGTCTCGGGCGGCCTGCCCTCCATGTACCTCATCACCACCAGACCGTCCGCGAACAGCCGGCCGTCCGTCGTCGGGATCGGCACCGGCACGGCCAGGCCTTGGCGGTCGAGATGCTGGAGGAGCCCGGTCTCCCACGCGAGATCGGCGTCGCTCCTGGTCCCCAGACGACCGACGGCAAGGCGCCCGTTGAGGCGCACGCTCCACACGTCATTGGCCACGCCGCCGGTGAGGGGCTCGATGCGAGCGGCATCCTCACCCCATAGCCCGAGCGCCTTCCATCCTGCCGGCGACATCGTCGCGCGTTCCTTTTCTATCGCGGCGAGAGCGTGTAGATCAGGTGCCCGGTCCACCAACTTGCGGTGCCGTTCAGGCGTATGGCGAACAGCCCGATGCCGGCGATCAGGGCGATCCAGAACAATGCCGTCGGCACCTTGGCTCTGATCGCGACAAGGCCTGCGATCACCAGGGCGTCGAGGCCGACCTCAAGATAGGTCGAGAAGCGTCCCGGATATTCGTGCGCCGGCGTCAGCAGGCGCCAGAGAAAGGAGACGATCAGATAGCCTGCCGGCACGTAGCGGACGAACGGGCTGGTAGCCGTCGACGACTGATCGCTCATGGCGCTCCGATCTCCCCTTTGTCAGCAGTATGACGAACATCGGGTCAGGCTGCCTCTCTCTTTCTCCTCTCCCCCGTTTCGGGGGAGAGGCTGGGTGAGGGGGAAGCGAAGGACGCGGAGACCACACGAGACGGCGAACGCGAACGCCCCCTCACCTAACCTCTCCCCCGAAGCCGGGGGAGAGGAACATGATGTCACGCAACCCATTCTCCCGAGCGGTCGTTGGGTCGAGATGAGCCGTATTCCGTCCCATACCGTCACGCGCCTGTTGGTCGCGAGTCTCGCTTTCCTCGTACTGTGGCCCGATGCGGCGGCGGCCGAAGAGAAGTGCCTCGACCAGGTGCGCAAGCTTGCCGACGGACAGGGTATCTCCACGGTGCCGCCCACGATGACGCCGGGGCGCGACGCGGAGTCCCGCCCGCCCGGCAGTCGCACGGAAGAGCTTGGCCGCTCGGGCGGCGTGATTGCGCCGCCACAGAGAGAGGACCGGTCGGTGATTGCGCCGCCGTCGAGCGCCGACACGCGCATGCCGACCATGCCCGACGTCACGCCACCGGACCGCTCCGATCGCCCCAGCCTGCAGGCATTGCTGGTCGCCGCTCGCGCGGAAGGCGAGCGCGGCCGCGAGGAGGCCTGTCTCGACCGGCTGGCGCAGGCCAAGAAACTGGTGCAGCGTCAGTCGCAATAGGCCCTCGCACGACGCGGAAATCGCGGTTTTCACACGGCCTGCTGCCATCTCCTGCGATGCGGCGGGCGCTTGAATCGCCCGAGGCGGATGTCGATCATCCGGCATGCGCCCGTCGCTGCCCCTGATCCTGGGTGTCGCTGTCGTCCTGCTCGGCCCGATCGCCGCGCCGGGCGCGCCGGCGCATGCGCAAACTCGGAACCAGGATCACCTCCAGAACCCGACCGATCCCGAGCTGGAAGGCGTGCCGTCGACGCCACTGCCCAAGCCGGCAACGCCGCCTGCCCCTCCGCCGCCGCAAGGCGCCTGGATCGCCGATCCAGTGACGCGCTGCCGTGTCTGGAACCCGACGCCCGACGGCAAGGAAGCGATCAAGTGGGAAGGCGCCTGTCCTGCCGGCACCGCGCAGGGACCGGGCGTGCTGCAATGGTTCATGGACGAACAGCCGACCGACCGTTTCGAAGGCGAGCTGAAGAACGGCCGCCCCGACGGACCGGGCGTCTGGATCGCGGCCAACGGCGATCGCTACGACGGCGCATTCCGCAACGGCCAGGCCGATGGCCAGGGCACCTGGCACTACGCGAACGGCGACGCTTACGTCGGCGACATGAAGAACGGCGACTATAACGGCCGCGGCACCGTCACCTACGCCAACGGCGACCGCTACGAGGGCGCCTTCAAGGACGGCGAGTACGAGGGCCCCGGCACGGCGATCTACAATAATGGCGGGCTGCGGCTCGACGGCACGTTCCACAAGGGCAGCCTCATCGCCCTCACCTTGGCGACGCTCGGCGATGGCACTCGCTATCAGGGCCAGTTCCCGTTCGGCCGCGGCGTGCTCACCAAGCCGGACGGCACGCGCTACGAAGGATGGTTCAACGATCTGCGGCTCAACCGGCGCGGCGTCGCCCTCTATCCCAACGGCGATCGCTACGAAGGCCCGTTCCGCGACGGCGAGGAGCACGGCCACGGCATCCTCAAGCTCGCCAACGGCGGCATCTACGAAGGCGACTTCTTCCGCGGCAAGCCCGAGGGCATGGGCACCTTGAAGGAAGCCGACGGCAAGATCCTCACCGGGGCCTGGCACGACGGCTGCTGGGACGACGGCGTCGAGCGTCGGGCGCTGCTCACGACGCCGCAGGCCTGCGGATTCAAGTGACCTGAGTCTTCGACAGCCGCGCCATGGTCGCGGCCGCCTCGTCCAGGATCTCGTCGAAGATCGCCTCGACCGGCTTGATCTCGCGCGCGAACACCCCCGCCGGCCCCATGTCGATCATGCCTTGGGAGAAATCACCGGTGCGATAGGCCTCGCGGGCGCGGGCGCCGGCGACCAGCGGCTCGTAATGGGCAAAGTCGGTGGCGCCGTCAGCTTCGAGCTGCTCGACGGCACGGGCCGCGTCGTTGTCGAGAACACGATGGTTGTTACGAAAGATCTTCATGACCAGGCGATTGGCCGTTTCGTCGATCGCCACGACACGGTCCTTGTAGCGGCGATGTGCCCAGACTTCCTCGGCCACCACCATGCGCGAGCCCATCAGCATGGCGCCCGCCCCCATCGCCAGCGCGGTGACCAGGTGCCGGCCGGTCCCCATGCCGCCGGCCAGTGCCAGCGGCTTATGGAGTGCATCTGCCGCCAGCACGCCCTGCACGATCTGGCCCACCATGAAGAGGCCAGGGTGGCCGCCGGCCTCGCCACTCACGACAGCGATGGCATCGACCGGCAATCGCTCGACGCTCCTGGCGTAGCGCACGGCCGGCACCTTGTGCAGGACGATGCAGCCGGCGTCCTTGAGATGCGGCAGGACGGGATCGGGGCTGTCGCCCGACGTCTCGACGAACTTCACCTTCTCCTCGACGATGACGTCGAGGAAAGGCTTCAGCCGATCGTTGGTGCCGAGCCGACGCGAGATGGCGAGGCTGACACCGAACGGACGTCCGTCGGTCAGGTCGCGGCAGAGCCGAACCTCGCGGCGGAACCCTTCGGGATCGTCGGGAAAGGACAGGCAGGTGATGAAGCCCATGCCTCCTGCTTTCACGACCGCCGCCACATAACGCGCATCGGCCAGCCACTGCAGGCCGCCGCACAGGATCGGATGGTCGATGCCGAATAGCTCGGTAATGGTCGTCCTGAAGAGCGGCGCCCGCATGCGGCATTCCCTCTCAATTCACCAGGATGGTCGTGACGGCGGCAGCGGCATCGTTGCCGATCTGGCCGCCGTTGTTTTCGGCCAGGCCTACGCGTGCGCCCGGCCGCTGGCGCGGCCCCGCTTCGCCCCGGAGCTGACGCACGATCTCGACGAGCTGGGCGACGCCGGTGGCGCCGACTGGATGTCCGCGGCTCAGCAGCCCGCCACTGGGATTGACGGAGATCCGGCCGCCAAGATCGGTGGCGCCGGAGCGAATCAATCCGCCCGCGTCGCCGACGGCGCAGAAGCCGAGATTCTCGTAGTGGATCAGCTCGGCCGGTGCCGACGCGTCGTGCAGCTCGGCGACCTCCATGTCGGCCGGGCCCAGTCCCGCCTGCTCGTAGGCCTCGCGGCTCGACCGCACAGCGCAGATCGGTGCGGTCTTGTCGTCCGCCGCAGAAACCAGGGAACAGGCGGCGATGCGCACACCAGGCACGCCCAGACGACGGGCCGTGACGTCGTCCATCACCAGCAGCGCGGCCGCGCCGTCGCCGATGCCCGAGCACATCGGCAGGGTGAGCGGCGCGCTGATCGTGCGGCTGGCCAGCACCGCCTCGACGGTGGTCTCCTCGCGAAACTGAGCCTGCGGATTGAGCGCGCCGGCGCGGCGGCTCTTGACGCAGACACGCGCCAGATCCTCGGCCGTCGCGCCGGTCTCGGCCATCCACTTCCGCGTCTTGGCGGCATAGATGTCCATGAAGATCGAGCCGCTGCCGACACCGATCGGACGCGGCTCCTCGAGATCGACGCCGCTGCCGAGCGCAGCGAAGGAAACCTGTTTGTCGACATGCGAGAGCTTCTCGGCGCCGATGACCAGAGCCACGTCGCACTGACCGCTCGCGACCGAGGTCCAGGCGAGATGGAAGGCGGTACTGCCGGACGCACAGGCATTCTCGACATTGACCATCGGCAGGCCGGCGAGGCCTGTCCCCCGCAGCGAAGCCTGGGCGCGGATCATTTCCTGGCCGGTGACCAGGCCTGCTGCCGCATTGCCGAAGAAGACCCGCTGCGCGGCACCGACCGCCAAGCCGGCATCGGCAAGCGCGGCGGCAACCGCTTCGGCGCATAGATCGCGCAGGCTGCGTTCGAGGAAGCGGCCGAAGGATGTCATGCCGACGCCGGCGACGACGGTTGATCGCATGGAAATCTCCCGAATTTCCCGAGTGTCAGATCTTGCGCGACTGCGCCGACCAGAACCGGTCGCGAATCTCGCGTTTCAAAACCTTGCCGACGGCACTGCGCGGCAGATCCGGCCAGAACTCGACGGTCTTGGGCGCCTTGATGCTACCGACGCGCGCCTTGCAGATTGTGACGATCTCCTCGGCATCGACCTGCTGGCCGGGCTTGAGCTGGATCACCGCCTTCACCGCTTCGCCCCAACGATCGTCGGGCACACCGATGACGGCGCAGTCCTGCACGGCAGGATGGCTCCAGATCACCTGCTCGACTTCGCTGGGGTAGACGTTGAAGCCGCCGGAGATGATCAGGTCGCGCTTGCGGTCGACGATGTAATAGAAGCCGTCGCGGTCGCGATAGCCGATGTCGCTGGTATGGTGCCAGCCGAACTGGCTGCAGTCCGCCGAGGCCTGCTCGTTGCCGAGATAGCCGCGCATGCGCTGATTGCTGCGCACGACGATCTCGCCCGCCTCGCCATCGCCGAGCAGGTTGCCGGCATCGTCCATCACCCCCATCACCGTGAGCGGCAGTGGCCGACCGCAGCTCAGCAGCCTTGCCTCCCGCGTCGGGTCGGACGCTGCCGCCGCGACGTCGGCGGGCGAAAGATAGGAGATCATCGGACATTCGCTCTGGCCGTAGATCTGCCCCAGCACCGGGCCGAAGGCAGCGATGGCCTCGCGGATCTTGTCGGCCGAGACCGGCGCTGTCCCGACCAGCACATAGCGCAGGGCGCTGTAGTCGAAGTCACGCAGCCGCGGATGCGCCAGCAGGGCATACAGCAGGGTCGGCGGCAGGACGACGGTGGTGATGCGATGGTCGTGCAGCGCCTGCAGCACCAGGCCGGCGTCGGGTCTGGCCAAGAAATGCATGCTGCCGCCGAGCGCAAGAGCATGAAAGCCGACCAGGCCGGCAGCGTGTGTCATGGGCGCGGCGACCAGATAGCGCGGCGGCTGATCGTAGCGAAGCGCTGCAAGATAAGCCGCCGTGTTCACCTCCGCCTGGAGGTGGGCATGGGCCACGCCCTTGGGCGAGCCCGTCGTGCCGCCCGTCAGGGTGATGCGATAGACGCGCAGCGGATCGTCCGGCAGCAGCGCCGGTGCGCGCGCGGGCGTCTCGCCGAGCCAGTCATCGAGGGCAATGCCAAGCGTGCCCGTACGATCGAGGCAGACGAACTCGACCAGGGATGCGGCATCCCTCTGCAATGCCGCCGCCTCGGCTTCGAGACTGCTGTGGTAGAAGAGAAGCTGCGACTGGCCGAAGGCGATATGGGCGAGATTGTCCTTATGCGCGGCCCGGGCGTTCAGGGCCACCGACACTGCCTCGCTGCGAAAGATGCCGAGGATGGCCAGAAATCCTGCGACACCGTTGGGGCTGAGCACGGCGGCCGCCTCGATGCCCTTGCGGCGCAGGCGATTGGCGATGCGGTTGGTGCGCGCCTGGACGTCAGCGAAGCCGAGGGTCAACGCATCGTCGGACAGACAGGGCGCATCGGGCGCCAATGCGACGCCCTGGTCGAAGAAATCGATCTGCCGCATGGAGAACTCCCGTCGATCAGGCGGAGAAGGCGTAGCCGCCGTTGACGGCGTAGGTCTGCCCGGTCACCCACGACGACGCCGCAGACGCCAGGAAGAGAATGGCATTGGCAGCATCCGACGGCTGACCAAGCCGACGCAGGACATAGTTGCCGAGGATCTTGCGGCGGCGGTCGGGATCCTCCAGCCGCGCTGCCAGTCCCGGCGTTTCAATGGCCGCCAGCGACACGCAGTTCACGCCGATACTGTAGCGGCCGACCGCGCGCGCGAGCCCGCGCATGAAGCCGGCCGCCCCACTCTTGGCGCCGGAATAGACGACGTAGTTGGCATCGCCGATCCTGCCGGCGTCGGAGATGACGGTGACGATCCGACCGGTCTGGCGGGCGATCATGGAGGGCAGGACGGCATGGCTGCAGTTCATCACGCCATAGAGATTGGTGCCCATCCAGCGCCGCCATTCCGTGGGATCGGTTTCCCAGAACTTCGGCAGGTCGCCGATCGCCTCGGGGCCGGCATTGCCGGCATTGTTGATCAGGATGTCGACCGGCCCCAAGGCGGCATCGACGCCCTGGGCCATGTCCTTCACGGCGGCAAAGTCGCTGACGTCGCCCGCCACGCCGACCGCGCGGCCGCCTGCCGACGCGATCTCGGCTGCCACGGCCAAAGCCCGTTCCTCGTGGAAGTCGTTCACCGCTACCAACGCACCGTGCGCCGCCAGGCGCAGCGCCGCCTCGCGGCCGACGCCCTGTCCCCCGCCGGTGACCAGCGCCACCTTGCCGTCGAGATCGAACATGTCCTCCATCGTTCTGCCTCTCACTCCACCGAAATGCCGGTGCGCTTGATGACCTCGGCCCAGCGGGCGCGCTCGTCGGCCATGAAGGCGTCGAAAGCCTTTGGCGATACCGGCGCGGGCTCGGCCGACTGCTGCTCGATCTTCGCCACGACGTCCGGTGTGGCGAGCGCCTTGTTCAGCGCTCGATTGAGCTGCTCGATGACGGGAGACGGCGTTCCGGCCGGCGCCAGGAGGCCCGCCCAGCCGGTGACGGCATAGCCGGCGAGCCCCGCTTCCGAGACTGTCGGAACATCAGGCAGCAACGCCGAGCGGCGCGGACCGGCGACGGCGAGCGCGCGCAACTTGCCCGACCGGATATGCGGCAGCACACCCGCTATGTTGGCGATCATGATCGGCACCTGGCCGCTCATCACGTCGGTCAGCGCTTGCGAATCGCTCTTGTACTGGATGCTTTCGATGCGGATGCCGGCTTGGGCGGCAAAGAGCTCCATTGCCAGATTCGGCGAGCTGCCGAGACCGGGCGAGGCGTAGGAGAGCTTGCCGGGCTGGGCGCGCGCCCGGTCGATCAGCTCATGCACGGAAGCGATTCCCGTCGCCGGATTGACGACGAGGACGCTCTGCACGTTGACGATCTGGCCGACGCCCACGAGATCGCGCGCCGGGTCATAGGGCATGGATTTCATCAGATTGGGACTGATGGTGAGTGGCCCTGGTGTACCGACGAGCAGCGTGTAGCCATCGGGTGCCGACCGCGCCACCGCTTCGGCGCCGATATTGCCGCCGGCGCCGGGCTTGTTGTCGACGACGATCTGCTGGCCGAGATCCTCCGACATCTTCGCCGCCACCAGGCGGGCGAAGATGTCGGTCGAGCCCCCGGGCGCAAACGGCACGACCATGCGCACCGGGCGCTCGGGAAAGCGCGCAGCGGGCTGGGCGCTGGCCGCAGCGGCGGCGAGGCCGATCGCTCCCGTCAAGATAAGACGACGATGCAGTGTTGCCATGGTTTGTCCTCCCCGGATGTCCCTGCGGTTTCCGGCCAGCTGTCAGCGGCCGAGAAACACCGGGCGCCTCTTTTCGTTGAATGCCTGGAGCCCCTCGCGCCGGTCGTGCGAGAGGGCATGCTCGCGCGAAACGGCTTGCTCGTTGGCAAGCCCCTGCTCCGGGGAGAGGTCGAGACCGTCGTCGACCAGACGCTTCATGCGACGCAGGCCGAGCGGGCTCTTGCTCTTCAGGCTCTGCACCATCTCCTCGACGGCAGCGTCGAGCCCATCGGGCGGCACCACGATCGTGACCAGGCCCCATGCCGCGGCCGCTGCGGCCGGGAAGGTCTGGCCGGTGAACATCATCTGCTTGGCTCGCATGGCACCGACACGGCGCGGCAAGCGGAACGAGCCGCCACCGCCCGGCAGCAGGCCGAAATTGGCATGGGCATCGCCGAATGCAGCCGCCTCGCTCGCGATCACGAAATCGCAGCACAGGACCAGCTCGAGACCACCGGCGACCGCGAGGCCGTTCACGACGGCAATGGTGGGTACCGGCAGCCGTTCGAGACGACGGAAGAGCGCCGTGACACGCGCCAGGAAAGCCGTCGTTGCCTGCCCGCTGCCGTCATCCGCACGAGCGCGCGCCGCCTTGAGATCGGCACCGGCCGAGAACACGCGCCCGCGCGCGCCCAGAACCAGCGCCACGAGCTGCGGGTCGCCTTCGGCGGTGTCGAAGGCCTGCTCGATATCGCAGACCGTTTCCTCGTCGATCGCGTTGAGCGCATCGGGACGATTGAGCGTGAGCGTCAGCACGCCCGCCCGGCAATCGACCTCGACCCTTCTCCCGGATGCTGGTGCCACCGCACTGGCCATTGATCCTCTCCGTATTACCGGCGAGTATATTAAATCTTACTCATGAGTAAAGTCACAAAGATTGAACGGAGGATTGCGGTGCAGAACGACGACGCTATAAAGCTCGACCAACCGGCGCCGGGCGTGCTGCGCGTGGCGATCGATCGGCCCCAGGTCCGCAACGCCCTCAACCCGCAAGTCCGGGAACGGCTGGCCGACATCGTCGAACAGGCAATGGGCGACCCGGCGATCCGTGCCGTGATCCTGACCGGTCGAGGCGGCCAGTTCTGCGCCGGCGGCGATCTCGCGAGTCTCGCGGCGTTGCCGAAAGACAAGGTCGGCGCCCTGTTGCAGCGCGGCCACCGGCTGCTGCGGGCGATGATCGACGGGAGAAAGCCCGTCGTGGCCGCCGTGGAAGGCAGCGCGGCAGGCGGCGGCATGGGACTGGCACTGGCCGCCGACCTGGTCGTGATGGGGAAGACGGCGCGGTTTGTCCTGCCCTTCTTCCGTATCGGGCTGGTGCCCGATTATGGCGTGATGTGGAGCCTGGCGCAGCGCGCAGGCCCCGGTGTCGCCCGGCGCCTTGCGTTTCTGTCTGCTCCCATCGGCGCCGAGCAGGCCCTGGCGCTCGGCCTGGCCGATCGGGTCGTCGACGACGACGGCGTGCAACAGGCCGCCCTCGAGATCGCGCAGGCGCTTGCCCGACATCCATCCGAGGCCCTGGCGTGGACCAAGCGGCTCGCCAATGCCCAGCCGGCCGGTCTCGAAGAGACATTGGCCCTGGAGATCGAGGCGCAATCCGACTGCTTCGGCTCGGACGCCTTCACGGCCGGCGTCGATGCTTTCCTCGGCCGGCGAGACGCCAAGGGCTAGCTCGTCGCGGGACGATCTTTCGCCAGGCCTCGGGCCAGAAGGTCGTGGTAGATCTCGGCAACCTCGGCGCCGCTATAGCCTCGATGCGGCTCGAACCAGCGCGGAATCGCGTTGATCGCGCCCATGAACCAGAACACCGCCATCTTGGGATCGCACTCGCGAATCGACCCGTCTGCGATCCCTTCCGTCACGAAGCCGCGAAACTGCCGATCGAACTTGCGGCGACGCGACTGGATCACAGTCCGATGCTGCGGCGCGAGATCGCTCAGATCGGAGAGGACGGAATAGGACGAAAAATTGTCGGTCAGCAGCGTGATGTAGCGCGAGAGCGTGCGCTGCAGCTTGTCGAGCCCGCTGCCGCCCTGCTGGCCGTGCCCGAACGCCTGATCGCCGAGATCCTGCGCATGCTTGTGGCAGTGATAGAGCAGATCCTGCTTGCCCTTGACGTAGTTGTAGAGTGTCGGCTTGGTGACATTCAGCGCCGCGGCGACATCGTCGAGCGAGGTGTTATGAAAGCCCTTCTCGCGGAAGGCCCGCCCTGCCGCCTTCACCAACGCCAGGCGCTTGGACTCGACGATTTCCTCCGGACTAAGCGCGTGCTCGGCCCACCGCCGCTTCGATGGCTTCGCTGGAGATTTCGCAGCCGGGGCCTTGCTGGTGCGCGGCATGATGATTTCGACCTTCCTGGAAGGTAGGCAAGCTTACTGACCAGTAACATAGAACATGGTGCGGCGGCACGGTATCGTTCCTCCGAACGAACATCATCGAAGGAAACGCAGACCATGAGCACGTCCGACATCGGCTACACGACCATCCTGCCGGAAGGCTGGCCGCGGCCGCGCGGCTTCTCGCATGCCGTCGTGGCGACCGGCGCCAAGAGCGTGCGCATCGCCGGCCAGATCGGCAAGGAGCCGGGCCAGGCGCACATCCCGCAGGGCACCGACGCCGGCCAGCAGTGGAAGCTGGCGCTCGCCAACGTCGTAGCCGTGCTCAAGGCCGCGGGCGGCGAGCCGCAGCATCTCGTGGCGCTGCGTGCCTACGTCACCGACATCGCCGAGTTCAATGCCTTCGGCAAAGCCGTGGGCGAAGGCTGGGGCGCGACGCTGGGCAAGCACTTTCCGGCCATGACCCTGGTGCAGGTCTCGGCCCTGATCGATCCCAATGCCAAGGTCGAGATCGAAGCCGAGGCGATCCTGCCCTGACGATGTTGCGCGCCGCCGTCAGCGCCAAGTTTATCGCAAGGCCTGCCGCACGGCCTTGCGCAGCGGCGGCAGCACTTCGGCTTCGAACCAGGGATTGCGCTTCATCCAGATCCCGCTGCGCCAGGACGGGTGCGGCAAGGGAAAGAAGTCGGGCCCGTAGCTCGGGAAGCCGCGCACGATCTCGGTGAGGGTCTTCCGGCCCTTGGTCGCGGGCAGGTAATGCGCCTGGGCGTAGCTGCCGACCAGCAGCACCAGCCGCTTCTCGGTCAGAACATCGAAGACACGCGCATGCCAGTGCGGCGCACATTCGGGACGTGGCGGCAGGTCGCCATTCGCGCCCTTGCCGGGGTAGCAGAATCCCATGGGCACCAAAGCCACTTTCTTCGGATCGTAGAATTCCTCGGCGCTGAGGCCGGTCCAGTCGCGCAGCCGGTCACCGCTCGCGTCCTGCCAGGGCACGCCGCTTTCATGCACCTTCGCACCGGGCGCCTGGCCGACGATGACGAGGCGCGAGCTTTTGGCAAACTGCACGACCGGCCGCGGCCCCGCCTTCAAAGCGGCCGCGCAGATCGTACAGGCGCGAATGCTATGCAGCAGGGCGGACGCGCTTTCGGTCATTTCAGGCACACATCGTCAGATACACCTCGTCAGGAATGGACGGTCGGCCGGCCCGGCGCGTCGGGATAGAATTGCGGCGCCTCGCGGCGATCGTACATGCCGTAGGCCCGCACCACGCGGACGGAGCGCCGGCGGGCGCCGGCGGGCAGCGGCTTTCCGTTCTCGAACATGCGGGCCGTCGCACGGTCGCGCCACGACAGCAGCAGTATGACATCGCCCGGCGTCAGCACCGCATCGAACACATCCCAGCCGAGAAGGCCCGCGGCCGACCGGTCGAGCCCCAGCGATTGTGCTACCTCTTCCGCCGCGGACGGGGTCATCTTGTCAGCGGGCCGTTGCGCATCGATCAAGGTCACCGTCGTGCCGGCGTCGGTCGCCGTCTCGTCGAGCCGCTGTTGCTGCAGGCCGACACCGGCCGGCGGGTTTGTGTCGCCGATCACCTCGCCGACGCGCAGCCGGTAATCCAGGAACACCTCGCCGCGTCCCTTCTCCTGCGCCTCATGATGAAGCGCCCGCGTGCGCCAGCGCACCAGCGCCTTCTCGTCGCGCCAGCCGGAGAGCGACAGCAGCCAGCCCTCGCGGGTCAGGCTGCGGTAGCGGACATTGTCGACGAAGCCGTCGACCTGCTCGAGCTCGGGCCGCAGCCCTTTGGCGATCCCCAGATAGGTATCCCAGCGGTCGGGACGCGGATGGACCTCGAAGATGACGGAGAACACGGCAGCTTTCCTTTCCGGGGGGCGTTTCGTCACAGCATGGACGCTGGCCGTCGCGCGATGATTCGGTCACGGTCGAATTGTGGCAATCTTGCTCCGCCGCCCCCTCACTTGGCCTCTCCTCCGCAGGGAGAGAGGAAAATGAACGCCAGGACTGATTTGTGAAGCGATCGTGCTTGTTTCAGAAGCCTATCGCACAGCGGGAGTGGCGGCTATCATGTGCGGCATCCCTCCGGCAGAAGGGGGAACCGGTGGTTCCGCTCGAACAGGAGGAATGAACATGGACACTGTGTCGGAACGCATGAGCCGCGTCATGGCGGCGAAGATGCAGGTCGCCCCCGACAGGATCACGTCATCGGCGCGCCTGGACGAACTGGGCGCCACCAGCATCGACATGGTCGAAACGATCATGGCGCTGGAGGACGAGTTCAAGGTCGAGATTCCCGATGCGGCGGCCGAGAAGTTTCACACCGTCGGCGACGTCGAAGCCTTTCTCTCGAGCCGCGAACGGATGAAGAGGGAATCCAGCGAGACCGCACCCGGGCCGAACTTGGCCAGGTAGAGCAGCACGACCGCCCAGGTGCCATGGGTGTCGAAGGCGCCGGGGTAGACGAAGATCTCGATCACCAGGGTCATGCCCAGCAGCGCGAGCGCGGCCGGGCGCGTCAGCAAACCGAGGAAGAGCAGCGGCGGCAGCGAAAGCTCCGCCGCCATGGCGAGCGATGCCGCGACCTCGGGCGGCAGCAATGGCAGATGATATTCGTCGCGAAACAACGCGACCGTCGTGCCGTCGGCCCATCCGTCGAGCTTCAGCAGCCCCGAACGCAGGAACACGGTGCCGATGGAGATCCGCGCCAGGATCGCCAGCAGTTCGTGCGGGATCTGCTTCAGCAGGCTGTCCAGCCGCATCAAAAGCCCGATCATGACAACTCCATTGAATGGAAAGAACCGACGCTCAGCGATGCCACGGCGCCCGACCTGAAGAGAACGGACAGCGCCGTCGCGGTGTCGAAGCCTTCGACGGTCGCAGCACGCGCCACCGCCTCGGCCAATCCGTTGCCCTCGGCCAGGGCGGCGACCAGACGGTCGCTGCCGGCCGGCAGGGCGCTCACCAGGACATGAAGCTCGGGCCGCGTGACCAGCGCGCATTCGCTCCCGGCACCATCGCCAAGGGGACGCACCTCCTGATCATGCGCGTTGGTCGTCCAGATCGAGACCACCGGCCAGGCCGACGCCACGACACTGGCGGCCGGATGCAGACCGAGACGCACCTGCTCCAGGCGATCTGGCGCGACGGCGGTCAGCCGTTCGATCGACAATGCCGCTGCCTCTTCGGCATGGAACGCAAGATGCCGCGCCCATTCGAGGCGCGCGACGTCGGCCAGATAAGCCACCTCGCGAGCCGGCGCGAAGCCGTCGAGAAAATGGGCAAATCCCGCGCCGTATTCGGCCAGGACAGGCGATCGCGGCGGCTGCCGCTCGATGAAGCAGAGCGCCATGGCCCGGAAGAAGTCGGGTCCGACCAGCCGCCTCACGACCGGGAAGCGCGCCGCGAGCGCGGACGACAGGCTCGCCCGCGTGTTGTTGCGATGAACGGCCTGGCGATCCGGCATGATCGCACCGGCGCGCAGCAGCGACGCCGCAAAGACCGACTGCCAGGCACGAAGGTCATTGGCCTCAGGCGGCTCGCGCATGCGCCTCCTCCTCCTCCTGCAGCAAGCGAGTAGACGCTTCTTTTTCCTGGCCGGTTCTTGCGCTAACCGCACTCCCTCTCGGTCTCCTCTCCCCCTTGGGGGAGAGGCCGGGTGAGGGGGATTTCTCTACCCGCACACCTTTTCCGTCTCGCATACCCTCACCTCCCCGTTGCTGCGCAACGGGTCCCTTCCTCTCCCACTGCGTGGGAGAGGACTGATGAGCGATATGTCCACTCCCTAGCCTCCTGCAGCAGACGCGCGGCACGTTCCACCTCGTCGGCGAGCTGCGGCCAGGTCGGGATTTCGGCATCCCATTCGATCAAGGTCGGCCGTGGTCCGATGCGCGCCACCAGCGCCTGGAAAAGCTCCCAGACCGGATCGGCAACGGGCCGATCGTGGGTGTCGATCAGCAGGGCCTCGCCGCCGGCCATCTCGATCGCGGCGTGCCCGGCGAGATGAATTTCGCCGACAGATTCGAGCGGAAAGTCGGCGAGATAATCGAGCGGATCGAAGCCGTGGTTGACGGCGGACACGAACACGTTGTTCACATCCAACAGGAGGCCGCAGCCGCTGCGACGAGCGAGCTCGCGCAGGAACGCGGTCTCGGTCATCTGCTCGGTCTCGAAGCGAAAATACGTCGATGGATTCTCGATCAGGATGGATCGACCGAGCGCCGTCTGGACCTGATCGACGTGACGCACCACCAGCGCCAAGGTCGCGTCGGTGTAGGGCAGCGGCAGCAGGTCGTTCAGGAACACGCCGGCATGGGTCGACCAGGCCAGATGCTCGGAGACGAGAAGAGGCTGGTAGCGCGCCACCACCGCGGCAAGTCGCGCGAGATGGCCCGGCGCCAGGCCGTCGGCCGATCCGATCGACAGGCCGACGCCGTGGACCGCCAACGGATAACGTGCCCGGATCCGTTCGAGGAAGACGTGAGGCGGACCGCCGGCGCCGTTGCCGGCACCCATGTAGTTCTCGGCATGCACCTCGAACCAGTCCACACCCGGTCTGCCTTCGAGAATGTCGCGGTAATGCTCGGGCTTCAGCCCGGCGCCCGCGCCGAGGCCGCGCTGCGGCCGACGATCCGCCGTCACGATCGGCCTCCGCTCTACATCGGCATCAGCGTGCCCTTGCGCTTCATGCCGTCCTTCAAGGTGACTTCCATGCTCGCGCAGGTGCCCTTGGCGACGTACTTCCAGGCCTTGGCGTCGTAATCCGCCTTGGTCTGCCCGGCGCAGGAATTGTTGCCTGTGGCGGCGCAGTCGTTCTTGCCGGCCATGGCGATGCCGAAGCACTTCTCCTTGTCGGCATTGGCAGTCTGCGCACCGGCGCCAGCCGACATCAGAGAAGCAGCCGCGACGGCAGCAGCCAGCGCAAGGTGAGTGGAACGAACAGTCATCGTCAGTCCTCCTGCAATTCGGGCCAGAGACGGCCCACGTTGGCTCATTCGCAGGAGGACCAGCCATCGTTACAGAGCGTCGCGATTTCTTTTGTCTTTCTTTCGGACGAATCACCTGTAACGTTTGCCCACTTCCACACGAATACGTGAACGACAGGCCCTCGTGTTCAGCCCGGGTGATCTCTCTACGCTCATGCGAGCGGCGCGCCGGGGCGACGACGAGGCCTATCGGCGACTGCTGACCGAGGTCGCCACGTGGCTGCGCGGGATCGCCCGGCGTGGCCTCGCGACGGCAGGGCGAGGAAGCGACGACAGCGAGGACATCGTTCAGGAAACGCTGCTGGCCATGCATCTGAAACGCGACACCTGGGACGAAACCCAACCGATCGAACCGTGGCTGCGCGCGATCGCGCATCACAAGCTGGTGGATCACCTGCGCCGCCGCGGCTTCGCGCGGCATCTGGACATCGAGGATTTCGCCGACACCTTGGCCGCACCTGTCGATGCCGACACCGACGGCGCGGCCGACGCCCGGCATCTGTTGTCCGGCCTGCCGGAACGCCAGCGGCGCATCGTCGAGAGCATCTCCATGGAAGGACAAAGTGCGCGCGACGTCGGTGTCCGGCTGGGCATGAGTGAAGGCGCCGTGCGCGTCGCCCTGCACCGCGCCCTCAAGGCGCTGGCCGACGCCTATCGCAGGGATCGCCGATGAAGACCGACCAACTCGTCGCCGCGCTCGTGGCCGACCGCCGGCAAAGTGCCGGTCCCCCCGGCCGATCGATCGTCTATGCGATCGCCGCCGGCAGCATGGTGTCGCTCGTCATCTTCGCGCTCGCCTTCGGGCCGCGCGTCGATCTGGCGGCAGCCTTCGCGACCTGGCGGTTCGATCTCAAGCTCGTCCTGGTCTTCACCGCGCTGCTCGTCGCCCTCGCCGGCTCTGCCGCCCTGGCGCGACCGCTCACGCCGGAACCGCTGCTGTCGCGCGCCTGGCCGTTGATCCTGCTGGCGGTGGCGGCCGTGACGATCGAGCTCGTTCTGCAACCCCGCGATGCCTGGCTGACGCGGCTGGTGGGCAGCAACGCACTGGTCTGCCTGACGGCAATTCCCCTCTTTTCCCTGGCGCCGCTCGCCGGCCTGATGGTCGCGTTGCGCCGCGCTGCGCCCGCCTCTCCAACCCGGGCGGGCGCCGTAGCCGGCGCGCTGGCCGCGGCCGTGGCGGCGTCGATCTACGCCTTCCACTGTTTCGACGATTCGCCGCTGTTCGTGCTCACCTGGTATTCGCTCGCCACCCTGCCGGTGGTCGCTCTCGGCGCGCTGATCGGCAGCCGCCTGCTCCGCTGGTGAGAAATTCTCAGCGAAGAGAGACTGTCAGCGACGGGCCAGGATGACGGCACGCACGGCATCGTCGGGACCGACGATGTCGCCCTGGCGCAGCACGATCGTCGACTGCAAGTCCGTGGCCGACCGCCAGGCGTAAGCGACCGTCGTCTCGGGATGGCCGCTCAAGTCGAAGGCATACACCGTCCGCTCTTCGACGATCTCGCCTTTCAGCAGCTCCCAGACAACGACCGATTCGGCGAAGCGTGCGGCACAGCCGTGCCGCGATTCGATCGCGTGACGCAGGCTGCTGATCGCGAGCGCCTCTGTATCGAAGGAAGGACTGGGCAATGCACCGTGCGAGGCATCCGGGGGCATGGCTGTTCTCCTGACTTCACTACTCTTCGACACCCGTCAAAATATCGTCCCGTGACCCTGCCGACGGCAAGGTAATAATCAGAACGGCATCCTATCGAACGGAAGGACTTTCGAACCAATTTAGCATCCGACTGCAGATAGATTGGCGCAGAACGCAGATGCCAGCATCCCCCAATTGGGTGACACCGAAAGGAGTCGTGGATCGCGTTTTCAACACCTCCCCATTCAATGAGGAGGAGAATGAGAACGGCGAGAAAGATCGTCCGGGAAGTGTGAACAAGTTCACCAAAGGCCGGGGTACAGCCTGCCATCGTCTCCATACGCCAATGACATTGGAGGAGATGGAAATGCGTATTCTCGGCATGTTCGCCTTTGCCGCCGTGGTCGCGGCGGCGTGGATCACCCCCGATCACACGGCCCTGGCCCAGACCGGCGCCCAGGCCCCAGTGCCGTGCGGCGTCTCGACCTATTCGGTCGCGGAGCAGCGCAATGTGGTGATGCCCTGCACCCAATCCTCGACCACGACGGCCGGCAAGGACAGTGGCCAGCCAGGCTGCGGTGTCTCGACCTATTCGGTCGCCGATCAGCGCAACGTGGTCGTGCCCTGCGCCAGCACCGCGACGACGAACTCGAAGGACTCGGCCGGCACAGCCTGCGGCATGGAAGTCTGGTCGACCGCCGAACAGCGCAACATCACGACGCCCTGCCAGTAGATCGGGGCCAATAGATCGGGGCCAGTAAATCAGGACAGCCCCTCTCGGGAGAAACGCCGCCTCGGGCGGCGTTTTTCTTGAGGGTCAGATTATCTTGCGCGCCCTGAGGTCCGCCAGCTCGGCGGCGCCGTAGCCCAGTTCGCCCAGCACCGCGTCGTTGTGCTCGCCCAGCTCCGGCGCGATGCCGGGCCTGGCCGGCGTCTCGGAGAACTGCCACGGCGTGCCGTGCACCTTCAGCCGACCATGCTTGGGGTGGTCGACATGGGTGACGTAGCCATTGGCCACGACGTCGGGATCGTTCGAGGCTTCGAGCAGAGTGTTGATCGGCGCCGACACGATGTCGGCACCGCGCAGGCGTTCCACCCAAGCGGCGCGCGTGCCGGTGGCGAAGAGTTCGTCGAGCAGGGCCAGCAGCTCGGCGCGCTTGCCGATATCCTCGATGATGATGCCGAGCTTCTCGAAGCCGGCAGCCTTGATGCGTTCGTAGAAGCCCAGCGACGTCATCGCCTCCTGCCAGTCCTCCGGACCGACGAGCTGGAAGACCAGCGGCTTGCCGTCGCGATCATTGAAGCTTGCGCTGATGCCCGGGCGCTCGACTGTGCCGGTGATGCGCGCCTGACCGGTGATGGGATCCTGGTTGCGCCACATCGCCGTGGTGAAGGTCCAGCCCATCAGCCGGATCTGTCCGCCGAGCAGCGACAAGTCGACTTTCTGCCCGACGCCGGTGGTGCGGGCATGGGTCAACGCCGCCAAGGCGCCGCCGAAAGCCAGGAAGGCGCAGGTCTCATCGGCCACCGACACGACCCCGGTGCGCATCTTCTGGCCCGGCATGGAATAGGCTTCGGCGATGCCGCCCAGCGCCTGCGCCATCGAATCGGTGCCCGGCAGATGGGCATGAGGTCCCTTGGGGCCGTAGCCCGAGATCGAGACATAGACGAGCCGGGGATTGACCTTGCGCAGCTCCTCCCAACCGAAGCCGTTCTTTTCTGCAGCGCCCGGGCGGAAGTTCTGGCCGAAGATGTCGGCGCGCGCGACCAGCTTGTGCAGGATGGCGCGTCCCTCGGTGGACTTGAGATTGAGGGTGACGCTCTTCACGCCGCGATTGTTGGTCTCGAAGAAAGTGCTGCCCATGCCGGGCAGCACCGTCATGCGGCGCGAGGAATCGCCGCCCTCCGGCGTCTCGATCTTGATCACGTCAGCGCCGAGATCGGCCATCAACATCCACGGTACGGTGCCGGCCTGAGCGGTCGAGCAGGACACGACCCGGACACCCTGCAACGGGCCGTGCGGCGACTGAGACATGAACGAACGCCCTCCTCACGATTTTTCGTCCATCCCCCTATGACGGGCGACGAAAGGGAGGACCACACAAATTTTTCACGCATGGCAGGCCAGCGGAACAGCCCTGCCCAACCCGTATCGCAATTCGATTGAACGTTTCATTTAACGAGAGCGGCGGCACTGCCACCTTCGGATGAACTCCCGACGACTCCCCATCCGACAGGTTCCCATGTCCGTTTCCGTCACCCGCCGCCGCTTCGCCACGCTTCTTGCCCAGGTCGCAGCGGGCGCCGCCGCGACCGCCCCCTTCATCACGGGAAATCATGTGCGAGCTCAGGATGGCGGGCGGCCGCTGCGCCTCATCGTGCCCTGGCCGGCCGGTGGTGGCGTCGACACCTTCGCCCGCGTCATCCAGGCACCGCTTGCTGCCCAGCTCGGCCAAACGGTCCTGATCGACAATATCGGCGGCGGCTCGGGACGCGTCGGGACGCAGACGGCCGCCCGTGCGCAGCCGGACGGCCATACGGTGCTCCTGGCAAACGACACCTTTGCCGCCACCGAGGCCTTGCCGGTGGCCGGCGCCGCGTCCGTGCGCGCGGCCTTTGCACCGGTGACCCTGGCGGCGTCGGCGCCGCAAGGCGTGTTCACCCATCCCCGCTCGGGCCTCAAGACCCTGGCCGACTATGTGGCGGCGGCCAAGGCGAAGCCTGGCGCGCTCAATGTCGGCATCCCGGGCATCGCGAGCTCGCAACATCTCACTAGCGAGTTGCTGCTGCGCGCTGCCGGCAACGTCTCGGTGGCACACGTGCCCTATCGCGGCGGCGGGCCGCTGATCCAGGACCTGATCGCCGGCACCATCGACGCCGGCGTCGTGACCTTCGCCGCGGCGGCCCAACAGGCGGCGGCCGGACAGCTGATCGCGCTCGGCGTCACGACGGCGGAACGACCGGCAGCGTATCCGACCATCCCGACGGCCAGCGAGACCGTGGCCCCTGGTTTCGTGCAGACGACATGGATGGGCGTGCTGGCGCCCAAGGGAACACCCGATGCCCAGCAGGCACGCCTTCACACCGCGTTGCTGGCGGTCCTGAAGGACCCGGCCGTGATCGAGCGGCTGCGGACCTTGGGTTTCGATCCGGTCGGCCTCGACGGTGTCGGGTTCGGCAAATTGTTCGAACAGACCATCACGACCTTTGCCGGCATCGCGGCGGAGCGCGGCATCACCGCGGAGAGCTGATCGTCCGTCAGCTCTCCGCGCTCCCGTTCAGGTGGTTGGTGTCAGCGGTAGTAGTAATCGTTGCGCGGCGTCGTCGCGGCGCCGATCGCAGCACCACCCAAGCCGCCAACGACGGCGCCGGCCACCGGCGCGCCCATGGTCGAGCCCACGACGGCGCCCGTACCCGCACCGATCGCGCCGCCGGTCAGCGCACGATCCGTCGGATTGTTGCCACAGGCGGCAACTGTGACCGCAAACGCTGCAAGGACACCGAATTTCGCGACGTGCAACATCGAAGCCTCCTTTTGTCGTGGAATAAAACGACCGGGAGGAAGCGCGGTTGCCAGTCCTTCAGGGCGGGACCGTGACCATATCGGGGCGGTTCGATCGGGAACGCGGGCTTACAAAGACTCCTCACCTTGAGGAGCGGCCCGTAAGGGCCGCGTCTCGAAGGGTCGGCAACAGAACCGGTGCTCGTTCCCATCCTTCGAGACGGCCCCCAATGAATGATGAGGGGGCCTCCTCAGGATGAGGTCGTTGTTGGCTCGTCCAGCATCAATGATCCAACCGATCGAGCGTGATCTGGTCCTGGTTGCGATCCGTCGTGAATGTCATCGTGACGCGCCGCGGATCGATGGTGCCGGCGATGATCGCCGCGCCCACCAGGTCGGGGGTGATGGGGCACTTCAATTCGACGTTGCCGGCAATGGCGCCGGTCGGCGAGATCGAGACGGCAAACGGCATCGCCGCGCAGCCGCGCGCCGACAGCACCCCGGTGCCGGCACCGCTCCTCACGTCCAGCCTGATCGAGAAACGATCGAGCGATCTCGACCCGAGGTGAACGCCGCCATAAAGACCGTCGAAGCGCACCGCCGCCCGGTCGACACGCGGCGGCGGCGGCGCTGCTGCGGCAACGCTGCGCGCAGGTTGCAAGGTGAAGATAATCGATGGGCCGCGGCTGGTCGTCAGTGTCAGGGCAAGAGCAGATCCGCCCTCCCCGCCACGGGCTCGTCCGCTCACCTTGAACGGCCCGACGGGCGCCACGGCCACGGCATCGACCGGACATAGGAGATCGCCGCGGCCGGAGATCTCTCCCGTCGCCGACACCGTCATCGCGAAGGAACTGTCTTCACAGCCGGGCGCGGCGATCGTGCCGGCGCCGCGGCCCCGCTCGATGCGCACCTTCGCCGTCAGCCGCTCGCGGGCATAGAGACTCGTGCCCGAATAGGTGCCGTCATAGGACTCTGCTGTCGATTGTGTGGGTGACGAGGTCGGCTGGGCCAACGAATCGACAGGCGGCGCGAGCTTCGCGAGCTCGGCCTTCTTGCGCTCTTCCTCAGCTCTCTTGCGGTCCTCATCCCATCGCGTAACCGCTGGCGCCGCGGCACGCAGCAAGGCATCGCGCTGGGCCAGGGTGAAGTAACCGGTCGCCGTTGCCCCCGACTTGCGCTGCCAGCCCGCGATCATCTCCCGGGTGCGCGGCCCGAACACGCCATCGGTACCGTGCGTGTCGAGCCCCTGCGCCGTGAGCGCGACCTGCAGCCGTTGCCGGTCGACGGACGCCAGGCGAAGGCCGGTCTCCGCCGCCTCCGCATCCTCGCGCAGCCGGCGCGCCTCGGCGACCGCAGCCTCGGCAGCGGCCCGAGCCGTCGCCTCCTGGTCGGCCTTCAACCGTTCGGCCTGGGCCTGAGCCAGAGCTTCGTCGGCCCGTCGCTTGTTCTCGGCTTCGGCCAGCGCCTTCTGCTGCGCCTCGGCTTCGGCCAGACGCAGCGCATTGGCCTCCGCTTCGGCGCGACGCTGCGCCTCCTCTTCCATCGCCCGCTGCGCGGCGCTTTCCGCGAGATGCTGGCGGTCTACGTTCATCGCTCGATTTTGCGCGATCTCGGCCCTGAGCTTCGCCAGCTCGTTCTCGGCGCGACGTCGATCCGCCTGTGCCTTCTCGAGATCGGCGTCGGCCTGGCGCAGCGCGGCGGCATCCTGCTCCGCCTTCACCTGCGCCTCCTCCTCGAGGCGCCGCTTCTCCGCGGCGGCGGCATCGGCGGCCCGGCGCTCGGCCAGCAGGCGCTCGAGATCTTCCGCCTTCAGGCTTTGCAACTGCGCCTTGGTCGGCGGCGGCGGCGACACCAGGAGCCACGCGCTGCCCACCACCATCGCGATACCGGCCGCCACGGTCGGCCAGACCAGCCACCGCCGCGGACGTGCCGCGATCGGCCATGCGGGAGAAGGCCAGGCAGGAGGGCGACCAACCTCGGCCGGCACCGGCCAATCCGCCGGCGTCCAGCTCACGGCGAAGGCCTGCACCGTACGCCCCAGGTTCTTCAGCGCGAGCTCGCCGAGATCGGTGAAATCCGCTGCGATGCGGCCGACGACCGCTTCGCGCACGGCACGCGACACCGCGATGCCGCCCGGCGATGGCACTTCCTGAAGCCGGGCCGCGAGGTTCACGTCGTCGCCGTAGAGATCGCCGTGCTCGACGATGATGTCGCCGAGATGCAGGCCGACGCGAAATCGGATGGCGTCCTCCTCGGCCTCGTCGCGATTGGCGAGCGCCATGGCCTGCTGGAACTCGATCGCCGCCGCCAGCGCATCGACAGCACTGGTGAACTCCACCAGCCCGCCATCGCCGGTGAGCCGCACGACACGCCCGCCGCGCCGCTTGGCGGCGGGCGCCAATCGTACGGCGAGATGGTCCAGGAGCCGGGCGACGGTGCCGCTTTCATCGCGGCTGATCAGTCGCGAGGACCCTACGACGTCGGCGAAGAGAATTGCCGCCAGGCGGCGACGCTGCCGCTCCACGGGACTGCCTTCCTTTTGATACCCCGAAACGACTCTAGGAGCGGCGGCAGCTCCTGTCAGCCGCCGGCGATGATTCCTTGCAGAGCGCGCATGTCCTTCACGGCAACTTGACCGCGCGCCAGCCGCAGAATTCCCGCCTCACGCCAGACCGCGAGCTGCCGGCTCACGATCTCGCGCGACACGCCGAGGGTTCGGGCCAGCTCCGCCTGCGAGATTCGCAAGGTGTGCACTGAGCTTGCCGCATCCAGTCCTCCGTAGCGGCCGGCAAGACCCACGAGCTGCTTGGCGAGACGCGTCGGCACACCGAGAAAGGCCGAATCCTCGACGAGGTCGGTCGTGCGCCGCAGCCGTTCGCACAACAGGCCGATGATGCGCGCCGTCGCCTCAGGCCGCCGGGCCAGGAACGGCAGGAAGTCAGCGCGGCCGAGGAACAGCAGGACCGAAGGCTCGCGCGCCGTCGCCGTTGCCGTGCGGCCCTTGCCGTCGAGCAAGGCGATCTCGCCGAAGAACTCGCCGGGCCCGAACATGTTGAGAATCAGTTCCTTGCCCGACACGGACTCCACCGAGACGACGATTCGGCCCGACAGGACCCCGTAGAGCCCGTCGCCGGGATCGTCCTTGCGGAAGACGATCCGGCCGGCAGACAGGCGCCGCACATGCGCATGCCGCAGCAATTCCAGCGTCTCGTCCGCCGTCAGCGAGCCGAGAAAGGGATGGAGAGCGAAGAGTTCCTGCGGAGTCATGGGAGGAAGAGGCTTGTAGCTTAGCGCTGAAAGCGACGGCGCACGTTACAAACCAAGGAGTCGTCCCGAACAAAAACGTCGTCATCCCGAGGCGAAGCCGAGGGACCTTTAAAGCCACAGGAAAAGGTCCCTCGCTGCGCTCGGGATGACAACGTTTTTGCAGCTACAGCACCGCCAGGTCGAGTTCGGCCAGGCGCAGCTCGTCTGCAATGGCCTCGATTTCGACGATGCGGCCGTCGACGACCTTGGCGCGCAGCACGAGCAGCAGCTTGCCCTGGGGCGCCACGACCACGCCCGGCATGCCGTCGACCAGCGCCACCTGCGCGTTGCGCGCCCGCCCCTTGAAGGTCCGGGCCACTGCGTCGGCACCGCGGGTCTCCGCGGCCGAGCCGAGCTTCACGGCGGCTGCATCGGCGTGCACCACCACGTCCGGATCAAGGACCGCCAGCAGGCCCTCGAAATCGCCGCCGCGCGAGGCGGCGAGAAAGGCTTCGACGACGCTGCGCTGACGATCGAGGTCGGCCTCGGGCACGACCGGCTTGCCCTGCACGCGGCGCCGCGCCCGGCTGGCGAGCTGACGCGCGGCGACCGGCGTGCGGCCGACGACGCGCGCGACCTCATCGAAGGAAAGATCGAACATGTCGTGCAACACGAAGGCGACACGTTCGGCCGGCGCCAGGGTCTGCAGCACGACCAGCAGCGCGAGGCCGACCGAGTCGGCCAGCAGCGCTTCCTGTTCGGGATCGCTGTTCGCGGCGGCGGCCTGGATCGGCCGCGCTTTGCCACCCGTTGGGCCGCCCTCATCTTCGGGGACTTCCAACGGTTCCTCGCGCCGCGCCTTGCGGCTGCGCAGCATGTCGAGACAGACGCGTGCCACGACCGTGGTGAGCCAGCCGGTGAGATTGCCGACATCGTCGGCGCCGGCACGGCTCAGCCGCAGCCAGGCTTCCTGCACGGCATCCTCGGCCTCGCCGTACGAGCCCAGCATGCGGTAGGCGACGCGATAGAGATGCTGGCGATTGGCCTCGAAGCGGTCGCCGAGAATTTTCTGCTCGTCCATGGTCACGTTTTCCTTAGCCGATCCGTCAAAGCTCTGACGAACGAAACCCGCCCGATGTGACCGTCGGGTCCTGACGCAACGATCGGGCGGGCGACAGAGACGTCGAGACGAATAAGGAGACTCATCATGCAAGCACGAATGAAGCACCCCGCCATGGTCGTTCCGGGCGCCATGCAGGCGCTGCTGGCGCTGAGCGAAAGCTCGACCAAGGCAGGCCTGCCCAAGAAGCTCGTCGCCCTTGTCCATCTGCGGGTCAGCCAGATCAACGGCTGCAGCCTGTGCGTGGCCATGCACGCCGCCGACCTGAAGAAGGAGAACGAGACCGAGGAGCGGCTATGGACCGTGGCCGCCTGGCGCGAGGCGCCGTGGTTCACCGACGCGGAGCGGGCCGCCCTGGCGCTGGCCGAAGAAGTGACCCGCATCGCCGACCGGTCCGATGCCGTACCGGACGATGTCTGGGCCGATGCGACCAGGCATTACGACGAGCGGTCTCTGTCGGCGCTGCTGCTGGCAATTTCCACCATCAACGTGTGGAACCGCCTCAATGCGGCTACCCGGCAGGTGGCGGGCTCAATCAAGGCCTAAGCCGTATTTCACTTCCCCGGCGCGGCTTTTCGAGGCGCGCCGGGGTCGATCTGTCCCCTTTGCCAGCTTCACCGGCACCCGCCTGGCGAGAGCTTCACCCCGTCTGATCTCGAAGCGCTTGCTTGGCACGCATCCTGCTGTCTTAACTTGTATAGACAAGCAAGGAGGGGGGATATGGACAAGGGGCAGGCATTTTCGGAGCTGACGGGGGCAGCAACTGCCTACCAGGCGGACGGCGCCATCGTGCTGCGCGGCGTCTTCAAGGATTGGGTCGAGCCGCTTCGTGCCGGAATCGAGGCCCTGATGGCCGATCCCAGCCCGCTCGAGCGGACCGTCCAGCCGCAGGACGGCTCGGCGCCGTTCTTCCAGGATCTCTGCAACTGGCAGCGCATCCCCGAGTTCGAGGCCTTCGTCCTGAAATCGCCGGCCGGCCGGATCGCGGCCGAGCTGATGGGCTCGCACACCGCCCGCTTCTTCCACGACCATGTGCTGGTGAAGCAGCCGGGCGGCAGCACCGTGACGCCCTGGCATCAGGACCAGCCCTACTACTGCGTCGAGGGCCGGCAGAGCGTCAGCTTCTGGATCCCGCTCGATCCCGTGTCGCGCGACGTGGTGATGGAGTGCGTGCGCGGCTCGCATCGCTGGGGCAAGGGCTTCCGGCCGATGCGCTTCGACGGCACGCGCCTCTATGCCAACGACGATTTCGAGGTGATGCCCGACATCGAGGCCAAGCGCAGCGAACTCGACATCGTGGGCTGGGAAATGGAACCGGGCGACGCCATCGCCTTCAGCTTCCGCACGGTGCACGGCGCACCGGCCAACCAGTCGCCGCGCATGCGCCGCGTCTTCTCGGCACGCTGGGTCGGCGACGATGCAGTCTATGCGCAGCGCGCCGGCAAGGGCTCGCCGCCTTTCACCGGCCTCACGATGAAGGACGGCGATCCCTTCGATGCGCCGATCTTTCCGGTCGTCTATCGTTCATAAGCGTTCAGCCTCATCGACAAATAAAGGGAGCCTTCACATGTCGAAATCCATCAAGAGCTTCGTCGCCGCGCTCGCGGTGCTGGCCGGCAGCACCGCGCTCGTCCCGGCTCAAGCCCAGGCACAGGACACCAAGGTCAACATCGCCATCTCCGGCTGGACCGGCTTCGCGCCGCTGACGCTGGCCAAGGAGGCCGGCATCTTCAAGAAGAACGGCCTCGACGTTTCCATCAAGAAGATCCCGCAGAAGGACCGCCACCTCGCCATCGCCTCGGGCGACGTGCAGTGCGCCGCCACCACCGTCGAGACCTGGATCGTGTGGAACACCAACGGGATCGCCACCACCCAGCTCTTCAAGATGGACCAGGGCATGGGCTCGGACGGCATCGTGGCGCGCAACACCATCAACAAGGTCGCTGACCTCAAGGGCAAGACGGTCGCGGCCTCCGCGCCCGGCACCAACCCGCACTTCACCTTGGCCTGGATCCTGAAGAAGAACGGCCTCACCTTGAAGGACGTGAACCTCGTCACCCTCGAGCCCGCGCCGGCGGCCAACGCCTTCGTGGCCGGCACCGGCAACCTCGATGCCGCGGTGACCTACGAGCCCTACCTCAGCCTGGTCCGCGACAAGCCGGAATCGGGCAAGCTGATCGCCGATTCGCTGCAGTACCCGATGGTGTTCGACACGTTCGGCTGCACGCCGAAGTTCATCAAGGAGAACCCGAAGGCGGCCAAGGCGCTGACCGAGAGCTACTTCCAGGCCCTCGAGATGATCTCCAAGGAGCCGCAGAAGGCCTTCACCATCATGGGCGCCGACGTCAAGCAGACGGCCGAGCAGTTCGAGAAGTCGCAGTCGAAGATCAAGTGGGCCGATCGCGAAGCCAACAAGAAGTTCTTCAACGGCGAGATCCAGGCCTTCAACAAGGAAGCCGCCGAGCTGCTGCTCGAGATCGGTGTCATCAAGACCAAGCCGACCAATCTCGACACGCTGTTCGACACGACGTTTTTGAACTAAGGCCCCACCTCCCCCGAGCGGAGTCCGCTCGGGGGAGGTGCCCGCGTCTTCGCGGGCGGAGGGGGTGTTTCGTCGCGAAGGAAGAGTCCGGCTTTTCGTTGAAGCACCCCCTCCGTCGGCGATTACGCCGACACCTCCCCCGTAAAGACGGGGGAGGAGAATGAGAGAAGATCGTCTTATGAAACTGCTCGTTCCCGTCAGCCGGGAGAAGCGAACGCTCCTCGGCGTGGCCTTCTTCGTCGTCTTCGTCGCCTTGTGGGGGCTGATCACCTGGAGCGGTGCGGTGCCCAAGCACTTCCTCGCCTCGCCCTGGCAGACCGTGCAGTCGGCCTGGGATCTCTTCGCGACCCAGGGTTTCACCCACGATGTCGGCATGACGATCTGGCGGGTGGTCGGCGGCTTCCTGCTGGCGGCCGTCATCGCCGTGCCGCTGGGCATCGCCATGGGCACCTACAAGCCGATCGAGGCCTTCTTCGAGCCCTTCGTCTCCTTCGCCCGCTATCTGCCGGCGTCGGCCTTCATTCCGCTGCTGATCCTGTGGGTCGGCATCGGCGAGGCGCAGAAGCTCACCGTCATCTTCATCGGCTGCTTCTTCCAGCTCACCTTGATGATCACCATGATCGTGAGCGCGACGCGCCGCGACCTGATCGAAGCGGCCTACACGCTGGGCTGCCAGGACACCGCCGCCATCCGCCGCGTCGTGCTGCCGGGCGCCGCGCCCGAGATCGCCGAGGCACTGCGCCAGGTGCTGGGGCTGGGCTGGACCTACATCATCGTCGCCGAGCTGATCGGCGCCTCCTCGGGCATCGGCCACATGATCACCGACAGCCAGGCCCTGATGGCGACTGACAACATCATTGCCGGCATCGTCATCATCGGCCTGGTCGGGCTGATCTCCGACCTCGCCTTCAAGAAGGTCAACCAGCGCCTCTTCGCCTGGAGTCTGCAGCGATGAGCCGCCTGTCCATCCGCAACGTCGGCAAGATCTTCCCCAGCGGCCGCCGCGGCGTGCCGCCGACCGAGGCGCTGAAGCCGGTCTCCCTGGAGATCGGCGACAACGACTTCATCACCGTGCTGGGGCCGTCGGGCTGCGGCAAGTCCACCCTGCTGCGCCTGGTGGCCGGCCTCGAGACACCGACCTCGGGCGATATCCTGCTCGACGGCGCGCCGATCTCCGGGCCGGGCGCCGACCGCGGCGTGGTGTTCCAGAGCTACACGCTCTTTCCCTGGCTGACGGTGCGCGAGAACATCTGCTTCGGCTTGCGCGAAAAGAACATGTCGGCCGCCCAGCAGCGCGAGATCAGCGAGCGCTTCATCGCCCAGGTCGGCCTGCGCGGCTTCGAGAACCACTATCCCAAGCAGCTCTCCGGCGGCATGCAGCAGCGCGTGGCGATCGCCCGGGCGCTGGCCAACGACCCGAAGATCCTGTTGCTCGACGAACCGTTCGGAGCGCTCGACAACCAGACGCGCGTGCTGATGCAGGAACTGCTGCTCGGCATCTGGGAGCAGGCGCAGAAGACCGTGATGTTCATCACCCACGACATCGACGAGGCGATCTTCATGGCGAGCCGGGTCGTGGTGATGAGCGCCCGCCCCGGCCGCATCAAGGCCGAGCTGCCGGTCGATTTCCCGCACCCGCGCTCCTACACGGTCAAGACCTCGCCCGAGTTCATGGCGCTGAAGGCACGGCTCACCGAGGAGATCCGGGCCGAGGCCATGGCGGCCGATCACTAGACACCGACAGGAAGGGTAGACGAGGCGCATGGAACCGACGGCGCGCTACCAGCAGGTCGAGGACTATATCGTCCGGCGCATCCAGGACGGGTCGTGGCCGCCCGGCCATCGCCTGCCCTCGGAGCACGAGCTGGTGCAGCAGTTCGGCATGTCGCGCATGACCGTCAACCGGGCGCTGCGCGACCTCATGCAGAAGGGCCGCATCGTGCGGCTCGCCGGCGTCGGCAGCTTCGTGGCGCAGGACAAGCCGCAATCGACCCTACTGCAGATCGCCAGCATCGGCCGCGAGGTGCGCCAGCGCGGCCACGACTATCGCTGCGCGCCGCTCGGCGCCGACCGCGTCGCCGCGCCGCCCGACATCGCCGCCTGGCTCGGCCTGCAGGCCGGCGCCTCGGTCTTCCATTCGGTGTGCCTTCACCTGGAGAACGAGGTGCCCGTCCAGTTCGAGGACCGCTACGTCAATCCGGCGGTGGTGCCGCAGTTCCTCGAGCAGGATTTCAACGCCCTGCCGCCCGGCGACTATCTGGTGCAGAACGTGCCGTTCGACGAGATCGAGCATGTCGTCGACGCCGTGCTGCCGACCAAGGACCAGGCCGGCCATCTGCAGATCGGCGCCACCGAGCCCTGCCTGCTGCTGACCCGCCGCACCTGGACGCGCGCCACGCCGGTGACCATGGTGCGCTGCCTGCACCCCTCCTCGCGCTACCGGCTCGGCAGCCGCTTCGATGCGGTGGGGAACCAGCGGTTCGGGTGAGCCCTTGGTTCCCCCCCAGGACGCAGCCCTCTCAAGGCCGGAACATGGGCCGTCTCGAGGTACTGCTCTGACAGTCCGCCGGAAGCGAGCGGCGCGTCTTCATCGTCGTGGGTGTCCCACTCGCCGAGCATATGTCGCCGCAAACGCTGCCGCAGGTCCTCCAACGGCGATCTGGCGGCAAGCTCGACTGATCGGTTGACGCAGACGAATTTGTGCACTTGGATACGCTTGTAACGAGCACTCCTTGCAAAGGCAGGTGTGTCGTGAGCGATCCTCTCAAGAAAGTCGTCGATTTTATCCGCAACCCGGACTTTTTCGGCGGCAAGCTCGCAGGCGCCGGCAAGGACTTCATCTTCACCCCCGGTGAAGGTGCGCTCAAGCTTCCCTCATCGGTGATATCTGCGGTTTCCTACTGGTCGGGCCTGCAGATCAGCTTCAACTATGTCGTCAATGTCGGAGATGTCCTGTCGGTCTTCCCGATCGGCGGCCCCATTCATTGGATCGACCCCAGCGGCCTCAAGGGCCAGAAGCTTCCCGGTTCATACTTCGACTATCTCAACGGCAATCATCCCGGCAAGGTGAAGCGTCCCGAGTTCGACAA
The DNA here is from genome assembly GCA_001897995.1 of Alphaproteobacteria bacterium 65-37. Lineage (GTDB taxonomy): Bacteria > Pseudomonadota > Alphaproteobacteria > Reyranellales > Reyranellaceae > Reyranella. Next base: position 31,285 of record MKRV01000004.1, read on the forward strand.
GCCCGGCAAGGGAATTCCGGACATCATGACGACGCGGGCCAACAAGAAGCAATTCTACGAGATCAAGCCGGACAACGCCGGCGGTCAGCGCGACGGCAAGGACAAGCTCGATCGTATCAACACGACCCTGGATCGCTTCTTTGCCAAAGGCTTCTATCAGCCGGGACAACAACAGGACATCTTGCCGCTCAGCCTCAAGTGCGTCGACGTTTCCTGCGGTGCCGGAAACTGCGAGGTCTTCGTCGAACAACGCCTTCAGCCAGTCGGACTAATTCTCTACAAATTTCGCTTGAGGTTCGAGATCGACCCGGGCCCCTTCATCTCCAAAGCCGTTATCGCGCTCGCCATCGTCGCATTGATCGAAGGAGGCGCCGCCCTCATGTCGCGCGCCGCGGGCGCAGCCGTCGAGCGAGGGGTCGTCGACGCCGTGGAAGAAGTCGGCGTCAAAAAAATTCGCGTGGAGCTGCTGAAGCGCATCGCCGAGCACGCCGGCAAGGAGGTCGTCGGGGAGCAGATCGGCGAACTCGGCACGGAATCGATTGTCGAGGAAGTCGCCAAAAAGGCGGTGCAGGTGCTGACGATACCGTCACCATAGTCACGGTTCAGACAAGGGGGCTCGTCATGGCGACCAACGAATCTGTCCTCTCCGCTTCCGTCGGCGAACGGGGCACCAATCAAAGGTCCGACGTGGGCCTCGTGCAGATCCTGCTCAACGTCATGCGCGGCATGCAGAACAAGACTTTGCTCGCCGTCGACGGCATATGCGGCCCGCTCACCATTGCGGCCATCAACGAATTTCAAGCCGAGTTTGCTTCCGTGAAGGACGGTCGTGTCGATCCGCACGGACCGACGCTTCATCTGCTGATCTACTCCTACATGTCGATCCTTCGGCTCGGGGCCAAGAACCTGACGAAATTCCCGGCGTCTTTCGGGACCCTCCCCTTCGATGAAAAGATCGACCCCAAGGAGCTGGGAGACGTCATCCGGGAAGCGCTTACCGACATAAAGCGCGGGATCACCCCCATGCTTCGCGGTGGTGGGCCAGCGCCAACACCGCCCAAACCGTCGCCGGCGCCGCCCTCTCCTCCCAAGCCGATACCCAACGTCTAAAGCATAATCCGCTCGGCTGGACTCGGTCAGGCGGAATGCGGACCATGACAAGGAGAACGTGGCCGCTTCCCTCAACGAGCTGCATCGGCCCCGCGGTAGGGACATACCGAAGTCCGACGGTGACTCCCGGCCTGGATTCGCCGTCCTTGCCCTCCCCGTCCGACCATTGGCGGGCGGCGAACCGATGGCCGTCGGCGTGGGCGGCCGGAGCCGACACGTTCGACGCAAGCGCCGCCTCATTCTCCGCGCGCTGCACACCTTCACCGCGACCTACCGCTGACGGCAGCCGACGATCGGACGTTGCCGCAGGGCACTGCGTTCAAGCCGGCGACCGCAGGATCGCGTAGCCGACAATCAGCAGGATCAGGAACAGCGGAAACAGAACGGGCGGTACGAGCCAGTCTTTCATGCGGGCGTCTCCTCTGAGCGGGGCGGGAGCGCATGCATCTCTCAGCCATCGCAAGCCGGAGCCTGGGGGGCGATGGTGCGTTACCCATATACCCCGCAGCCCGACTGCGCCATCGAGAAGGCCGGACGCGCTGCAAGGCCGTCGAAAGCATGTCGACCGAACGCTCCGCATCGCCCCTCCCCCTCCCGACCTCTGTGCAGTTGTCGCGCATGCTGGACCGGGTAAGCGGCACTCGTGTCTCGATCAAATGGCTGCTGGGGGAACTGGGCGAGCGCTCGTTCGGCCTCACCCTCCTGATATTGGCCGTGATCGCCCTGCTGCCGGGCGCGTCCACACCTGCCGGCGTGCTGATCGCCTGGCCGGCGGTCCAGCTCGTTCTCGGGCACGAGACGGTGGTCCTGCCGCGCCTGATGGCCCGCCGCGAGGTCGACGTCGCGCGGCTGGCGCACGCCATCGCCGCCTTGGTTCCCCGGCTCACCTGGGCCGAACGGCTGATCCGGCCGCGTTGGCCCGGCCTCTTTCAGTCCCTGCGGCAGGTCACGGGCGCGGCGATGCTGCTGCTGGGCCTGACGCTGACCCTGCCGATGCCGCTCACGCAGGTGATGCCTGCGCTGGTCATCATGCTGCTGGCAGTAGCCTACCTGGAGGAAGACGGGTGCATGCTGCTGCTCGCCCTGCTTGCCGCGCTGTGCTCGCTGACGGTGACCGGCATGGCGGTATGGGGGGCCGTCGAAACGATCGACTGGCTCGATCCGGCAACGCCCGGGTAGACATCACCCCATCGAAGATCGACGCCGCCAGGGCGCAGGCTGCGCAAACGAGGGTTTGCGAGACCATCTTCCGGCCGTACAGGCGCCCTCGGTGTAGCAACGATCAGCGCAGGGGGCCGTTCTACTTCCTTGGTAAAGGGGCTGATCACATGGCCACAGCATTGGAGAGTCTCCAGCAGGCCATCCGGTCGCGGGCCTTGCACGCCCGAACGTCGGCAAACCGCGCCTTACGGCTGGCGGGCTTCGTCTCTGAGCGGGACAGAGATAACCTCCTTCGCTATGGCGAAGAGCTGAACGCCGAGGCCGACTCTCTCGAGAAGCAGGCCGACGCTTTATCGGATGACATCAAACGCCGCCCGCGAACCTGATGAGCGATGGCTCCGGCAGCCCCGTCTCGAGAGCGCCGGCTCCCAAGAAATCTCAGCCGATACTCTCAGCCGATACAACTCTCAGCCGACGCAAAGGGTGGTCCGCGCATCCTCCGCAAACACGCAGGCCAGCTCTCAGCGAACCAACCCGGAGTCCAGGTTGAGATAAATGCCGAGGGCCACGATCACGAAGATCGCGGCGGTGCAGACCATGATCATGAAGTTCATTCGGCACCTTACCTGTCCGTTCGATGCCTGTCTCTCTCCTTGCAGCTCCCCTTGGGACTCCGCGATCACATTTCTCTGAAGTTCCCGCCTGTGAAGTTCCCGGTCGCGTCAGCCTGCGAGCAGCGATTTCAGGCGGGCTGCCAGCTCGCCAATAGTGGCCGGCCTGCCGCGCGGCACGTAGTCGTTCGGCTCGAAGAGGTCGCTCCGTTCCGCGTGCAACATCGCCCATTCACCATCGGCGAAATGGCCGTCTTGGAGCTGCCTGAGGGCGTAGATGATTCTGTCGGACTGGAAGCAGCTCAACTCGCGAGTCGGGTCGGAAACCTGCCTGTCGAGCAGGCGTTCTATGCGCAAACTGAGATCGCGACGGGCAACGGCATCTTCGGGAGTGAGGGTCATCGCGATGCTGTACGCGCTTTATCGGCTCGCCACAAACCCGGAAGTCTTCTGCCCGCAATTGCCCTTGCCTGCACCGCTCGAACGTGAGCTAGGTAGGAATGCAGAGCAGGAGGCCAGCATGTCACGACGCTCAGGCGCCCCGCTCAGTCCCAACGAAGAAACAACGTTGCGTCGTGTTGCGCAGGGTGCAGGTCCCGACACCGATCATGCGGCGAACGATGTTCGTCGCCTCGCGGCATTCGACCTGATCGAGTCCGTCGGCGGCAAATACGTGCTCACGGGCGCAGGCCGACGGCGGGTGAATGGATTGCCGTTGACGATCGACACCGCCTGTCATGACCAAGCCGCCTTCGGTGAGGCGGGCAAGGCACTATCGCAATTCTATGCGCGGTCGCGACGCCGCGGGTGATCGTTGGCGAGGCGGACCGGGGCCGACATTCCTAGTTGGGCTTCGACTTCTCTACTTGGCCGATCCTGCCGGCAAGGTTCGCTGAAGGAACGTGCGCACCCGCTCGATGGAGTCCCGCGTGGCCGCGTCGTTGTATTCCAGGCGATGGCCCTTGCTCTGAACACCGGACGTAAATCTGAGATCGGCAATGTCGAATCCATGATGAGCGCCAGGATAGACGACAAGCTCCACCATCGAACGATCCCCGGGAGTCCGCGACACACCGAGATCGTCGCGGCCCGCCACCATGGCCTCGCACGCGGCGGCCGGCGTCCAGTCATCGAGCTCACCGACGAGCACCAGGGTCGGCCCCGTCATGATGCCCGAGGTGCCGGCGCAGTCCGGATAGAAGGCAATGCCGGCCCGGAATTTGTCCGTGAAGATCTTTGCAGCAACCGAGCCGCGCTCGAGCGCCGCGAGGGCCGAGATTCCCCCCAGTGAGAATCCCAGAACAGCAACATCGTCGGCCCGCACGAACGGCTGCTTCTTCAGAAACCGGAGAGCCTGGAACGCATCCGCGAGCTGTTCACCCTGCGAGGCGTTGTTCGCGACCTCGATCCCCCGTCGCCCGAAACTATCGACCGCCAGGGCAACATAGCCCCAGCGGCGCAGCCTGTCGGCCCACGACAGCATATCCGAACGGAAGCCGGCACTGGTGTGCAGGATGACGACGGCGGGAAACGGACCAAGGCCGGAGGGTCGAGCGAGGTAACCGATGAGCCGCCCCTCGTTCGTCCGCGCACTTTCGACGTCGACGAACTGCCCGGCATTTGCACGCAGAGCTGCTCCCGCCATCAGCATCAGCATAGTCGCGAGGACCAATCCAAGTCGCATCGATGCCTCCCAGGATAAAGGGTCGCTTGACCCTGAGAAGTATGTCGGGGCTATTTCCGTTCCTCCAGCGACGCGTCACGCCGCTCGTCCCTGCTGCGTCGCTGCGACCGAGGGGACGTCGTTCTGCCTGGGCACGGGCCGGGTTAGGCTGCCGCCCGCCGCCGTGATCGCCAAGGACGTGTCGAACGTGCCATACCTCCGCCTGCTCGCCCTTCTGCTCACCGGTATCATACTGGTGCCGAGCGGGGCGCATCTTCTCGAATTGCCGGGCAAGGCGTCCCTCGACGCGAGCACTTACTTCGCCGTGCAGGCGATCTATGCCGGATGGTCGGGTTTCGCGATACCGATCGTCGCGGCCATCTTGGCCAATGGCAGCCTCGCCTGGCTGGAGAGACGCGCGGCGCCGCGCCGCGCGCGATGGGCGGCTGCATCGGCGATCCTGACTTTGCTCAGCCTCGGCGTCTTCTTCGTCTGGGTCCTGCCGGCCAACCAGGCGACGTCCAACTGGACGGTCAAGCCTGCCGACTGGACGGCGTTGCGGGCCCATTGGGAATACGGTCATGCCGCCAGCGCCGGCCTAGTCTTCCTTGCCTTCCTGTCCACGGCCCTGGCGACAGTCAGGTCCGGATCGTCGTCGGACGCCGGCGCCTGAGCACAGCTGCCCGTCCGCTCGCGACCCGAAACGATCGGACCAACCGCTTGGAAGGCCGTTGGCCTATTCGGCGTCCTTGCGGACACGGCGCAGTGCCTGCGGCGGCTGCCCAAGGTTTCTCAGAAAAGCCCGCCGCATGCGGCCGGCATCGCCGAAGCCCGTCTCCCCGGCGATCCGGTCGAACGGTGCATGGCCTGCTTCGACGGCGGCGCGTGCCGCATCGAGACGCAGGCGTTCCACAGCCTTGGCCGGCGTCGTGCCGGTTTCCGCGGCGAAGACCCGGGCGAAGTGACGGGGACTCATCGCGACGCGGTCGGCCAGGCTCTCGACGGTGAGCGGCTCGGCCAGGCGGCCGCGGATCCAGTCGATCAAGCCGACGAAGCGCCCGGTGCGTCCACCCAGTTCGACCAATGCCGAGAACTGCGACTGGCCGCCGGGCCGACGCTGGTGAACCACGAGTTGCTGCGCGGTGTGGCGGGCGACATCGGTGCCGAGATCGTCCTCGATCAGGGCCAGCGCGAGGTCGATCCCGGCTGTGACGCCGGCGGAGGTCCAGATGCCGCCGTCCCGAACGAACAGGCGATCCGTGTCCAACCTGATATTGGGATAGCGACGGGCGAAGTCGCCCGAGTTGGCCCAGTGCGTGGTGGCGCTCCGCCCCTCCAGCAGCCCCGCCTCGGCGAGGAAATAGGCGCCAGAGCAGACGCTGGCGATGCGCCGCGCGGCGACGGACCTCAGCCACGTCACGATTTCCTGCGCCGCCTCCGGCGAGCGAACGATCTCGCCACCGGCGACCACGACCGTATCGAACGGGCCGCCGCCCAGCGCCCGTGCCGTGAGCGTCACGCCGGAAGAGCTTGCCACCGCCCCTTCGCCTGGCGCCATCAGCTGCAGGTCGTAGCTCGCCGGCCGATGGCGGCCGGCAATCTCGAACGCCGCGGTAGGACCGGCGGCGTCGAGAATCTGAAAGCCGGGATGGATGACGAGAGCGATCGTTCGGGACATGGCAGCTTTTGCTCGATTCATGTCGTTTCAGCCCAAAAATAGGAACGCTAGCTTCCGGTTCAACGTCGTGGGGACGTCCAAGAATGAGGACGTCCAAGAATGGGAACGTCCAAAAGCAATCGAGCCGGAGTGTCATGCGTCGTCGGTTGGTTCTTTGGAGTGGCTTGAGCGTTGCGATCCTCCTGGTCATCGGGGGCGGCTGGCTCGTTTCCCTGCCGTCGGCCCCCGCTGCCGCAAAGGCGCCACCGGTTCCCCAGGCCGAAGTCGATGCCACCCTGGTGGCGCTGAAGCCGCCGAAGCGGGCGCGCCCGGTCGTGGCGATCATCGGCATCAACGACGGCACCGAGACCACCGATTACCTGATGCCTTACGGCATTCTGCGCCGCGCCGACATCGCCGATGTGACGGCGCTCGCAACCTCGCCCGGCCCGGTGACGCTCTATCCGGCGCTGAAGGTCCAGCCTGACGCAACCATCGCCGACTTCGACGCCCGTCATCCCGACGGCGCCGATTATGTGATCGTGCCGGCGATGCGCCGCGACGACGATCCGGCTGCTCTGCAATGGATCCGGGCGCAGGCCGCCAAAGGCGCCATCGTCGTCGGGATCTGTGCCGGCGCCAAGGTCGTCGGCGCGGCGGGGCTGCTCGACGGGCGACAGGCCACGACGCATTGGTATTACCGCAGCCAATTGCAGGAGCGACATCCGTCGCTTCGTTTCGTTCCAAACCGACGCTTCGTGGTCGATCGCGGCGTCGCCACGACGACCGGTGTCAGCGCGTCGATGCCGATGTCGCTCACCTTGATCGAGGCGATTGCCGGCCGCGGCAAGGCCGAGCAGACGGCGCGCGAGCTGGGGATCGCGAGCTGGGACGCGCGGCACGACAGCAGCATCTTCGCCTTCACCCGGCCCTTCGCCTTGACCGCGATCGGCAATACCCTCGCCTTCTGGAACCGCGAGACGCTCGGCGTTGCACTCGAGCCTGGCGTCGACGAAATATCGTTGGCGCTGGTCGCCGATGCCTGGTCGCGGACCTATCGGTCCCGCGTCGTCACTTTCACGGCGGATGGGCAGCCTCGTCGAAGCCGAAGTGGCCTGGAGATCCTGCCCGATACGGCCGCAACCTCCGGAGCGACAGAAGGAGCACTCGGCTCTGCAATCGCGCGGCGTCCGGTTCCGGCCTTGAACGAAACGCTGCAGGCGATCGCCGATCGCTACCGGGCGGACACGGCCGACCTCGTCGCCCTGCAGCTCGAGTATGCAAGGCCCGCAGCGCTTGGGGAGCGCCGGGAATGAAAGTCCTGATCGCGGGCGGCGGCATCGGCGGTCTGACGACGGCGCTTTACCTGCAGCGCGCCGGGATCGAGGTCGAGATCTTCGAGCGCGCCGATGCGGTGCGCGAACTGGGCGTCGGCATCAACATGCTGCCGCATGCCGTCAAGGAACTGGCCGATCTCGGACTGATGGCCGAGCTGGATGAAGCGGGCATCCGGACGCGCGAGCTGATCTACACCAACCGATTCGGTCAGGTCGTGTGGCAGGAGCTGAGGGGACTCGATGCCGGCTACGACGTCCCGCAGATCAGCATCCATCGCGGCCGGCTTCTCGGCCTGATCCACAAGGCGGCCCGCGCGCGACTGGGCGGCAATGCCATACGGACCGGCTGGAGCGTGGCGGGCTTCACCGAGACCGAGGGCGGCGTCACGGTTCGCCTCGTGCGGCCGGACGGCTCGGTCGCCGCGCGACAGGGCAATCTGCTGATCGGCGCCGACGGTGTCCATTCGGCGGTGCGCGCCGCGCTCTATCCCGACGAAGGGCCGCCGATCTGGAGCGGCATCATGCTGTGGCGCGGGGCGACCCGCTGGCCAACCTGGCGCGACGGCCGCACGATGACGATCGCCGGCGGCAACGTCGCGAAGTTCGTCTATTACCCGATCGCCGTCGATCCTCGGGCCCCCGACATGCGCCTGACGAACTGGGCGGTGATGGCGCGGACAGGCGACGCGGGCACGGGTCCGCGGCGGCGCGAAGACTGGAGCCGCATCGGCATCGCGGAAGAAGTCCTGCCGTTCGTGCGCGACCGCTTCCGGCTGGACTTCGTCGATCCGGCCGCGATCATCGCAGCGACCAGCAGCTTCTTCGAATATCCGAACTGCGATCGCGATCCCCTGCCGCGCTGGTCCTTCGGGCGCGTGACCTTGCTGGGCGATGCCGCCCATCCCATGTATCCCGTCGGCTCCAACGGTGCGAGCCAGGCGATCCTCGATGCCAAATGCCTCGCCACGTGTCTGGTCTGCGAAGACACGATCGACGCGGCTCTCGCCCGCTACGACGCGGAGCGGCGGCCCGCCACGGCCGAAATCGTGCTGGCCAATCGCCGCGGCGGCCCCGAGGGCGTCATCGACATGATCGAGGCCCGGGCGCCCGATGGCTTCGGCATGATCGACGAGGTCGCCTCCTACGAAGAGCGCAAGGCGATGGTGCGCGGCTACGCCTCGCTTGCCGGATTTGCCCGGCCCGATGACAGGAAGAAGGAAGGCAAGCAAAAACGCTGACGACGGCGCCGGCAATGCCAACTTCCCGATCGTTCGCCGGTCCGATAACGTACCGTCGATCAGGACGAAGGAGAGGGAACGCATGGCGAGCATCGGGTTCCAACTGCGCAGCAGCGGTCTTGCCTTGGTCGTCGCCCTGGGCCTGGCGGTCCCGGCCGGCGCGGTGGACACAGCCGGCCAGCGTGCCGCGATCACCCGCAGCCTCGATGCGCAGTATTCCCGGATCGATGCCCTCTACAAGGATATCCACGCCCACCCCGAACTCGGCTTCCAGGAAACCCGGACGGCGGCCAAGCTCGCTGCCGAGATGCGGGCGCTGGGCTATGAGGTGACCGAGGGCGTGGGCAGGACCGGCATCGTGGCGATCACCAAGAACGGGCCCGGCCCCACGATCATGGTCCGCACCGACCTCGACGCCCTGCCGCTGCCGGAGAAGACCGGGCTGCCCTACGCCAGCAAGGCGACGCAGATCTGGCGCGGCAAAGAAACGCCGGTGATGCATGCCTGCGGCCACGACATCCACATGGCGGTATGGGTGGCGGTCGCCAAGATCATGCTCGACCTGAAGGACCAGTGGAGCGGCACCCTGATGTTCATCGGGCAGCCGGCCGAGGAAGGCGGCGGGGGCGCCAAGGCGATGGTCGCCGACGGGCTGTTCACGCGCTTTCCCAAGCCGGACTACGGCTTTGCGCTGCATGTCGGACCAGGCCCCTACGGCTATGTCGGCTACAAGCCGGGCGTCTGGAACTCGACCTCCGACGGCTTCGAGATCAATTTCGTCGGCAAGGGCGGCCACGGTTCCCGCCCGCACGTCACCATTGACCCGGTGATGATGGCCGGCCGTTTCATCGTCGACGTGCAGAGCGTGATCAGCCGCGAGAAGGACGCCGCCCGCTTCGGTGTTGTGACGGTCGGCGCCGTGCAGGCCGGCAGTGCCGGCAACATCATCCCCGACACCGCGCTGCTGCGCGGCACGATCCGCTCGCACGACGAGGCCACGCGCACCCGGATGATCGACGGCGTCGAGCGGACCGCCAAGGCGGTCGCGCTGATGGCCGGCGCACCGCCACCGGAGATCAAGATCACGGCCGGCGCGAAAGCCGTGTTCAACGACGAAAAGCTCGCCGCCCGCAGCGGCGCGGTGCTGAAGGCGGCGTTCGGCGACAAGGCCCGGCTGGTGCCCGAGCCGGGCGCGGCGAGCGAGGACTACTCCGAGTTCGTGATGGCCGGCGTGCCGTCCTTCTATTTCGGCCTGGGCGGTCTCGATCCCAAGGATCTCGCTCAGGCCGCCAAGGACAACAAGCCGGTGCCCGGCAACCATTCGCCGGAATTCGCGCCGGTGCCCGAACCGACCATCCGCACCGGTGCCGAGGCGATGAGCCTGGTGCTGCTGGACGTGCTGCAGAAGAAGTAGCGGCGGCCTGGGCCATGCTCCCGCCGACGCCCCGCCTGGTCGCGGCGCTGCTGGCGACGGCCCTTGCGTTCTTCGTGTCGCAGACGGCATCGGGCCGCGACGCCAGGGTCGTCATCGACGGCCAAGCTTACCATGTCGAGGTTTCCGGCACGTCCGGCCCCAGCATCGTCTTCGAAGCGGGGCTCGGCACGGACTCGACCACCTGGAAATCGATCGCCGGTCCGGTCGGCACCTTCGCGCGCGTCGTGCTGTACGATCGCGCCGGACTGGGACGGAGCGCACCAGTCGCAAGAACGAATGCCCCGATCACCGCCGCCGAGGCCGTGAAGAGCCTGCACGCCGTGCTGGCCGCGGCCGATATCCGTCCGCCCTATCTCCTGGTTGGCCATTCGCTGGGCGGCCTCTACCTGCAGATGTTCGCCCGGACCTATCCGACGGAAGTCTCCGGCATCGTGCTGGTGGACTCCGCGGCCGCCGATGCCCCGGCCGAGTTGAAGACGCTCGCCCGTCTGGAGCCGGGCACGGTCGCCTATCGCGAAGAGCAGGGTATGGCCGACAGCAATCGTCAGGTCACCGCGAGCGGATCGTTTCCGGCGGTTCCCCTCACGGTGATCGCGGCGACCGATCACGGCACGCATTTCAGGAGATGGGAACCGACCTTGATGTGGCTGCAGCAGCAGCTCGCGACCCTGTCGCCGCAGGGCAGCCTCGTCGTGGCAGAAGGCTGCGGCCACGACGTCCAGACCGACTGCCCCGACATCGTCGTCGAAGCGATCCGGCGAATGGTGAAGACGGCGACCATCCGCTGACGACGCGGCAACCCCTCTTTCGTCAGTCCGCCGTCTCGATGGAGCGCAGGGCGCGGTCGATCCAGACCCACTCGCGGCCGGCGGGAGCGGCTGGATCGCTGCCGCTGAGGATCGCCAGCAGTTCCTGATAGCGGGCGCTGTGCGCCTGATGCTTGCGGAACACATCGCGATGCCAGGTCTGGAACGCGGCATCGGCTTCACGCTTCATCGCCTTTGCCGAGCTCTCCAGCCATCTTTGGGCGATCGCCCGTCCGCCTGCCGAGCCGGGTTCCATGCCTGCGGCAATCGCCGCCAGCACTTCGGCGTGGGTCTCTCGCGCCGCTTCGGCATAGGCGGCCGGGTCGAAAGCCGACATCGCCGCCATACCCTGGCGCACGTCCTCGATGTAGGCGTCGCTGGTGATCATCGCCATGATCTCGTTCCAGGCATCGATCTGCCGCAGGCTGGGCTGTTCCGGCAGCTCGGGCGTCGCGGCTTCGATCATCTGTCGTTTCCAGTCGTCGGTGAGCGTCGAGCCCTCGGTCACCCGATCGAAGAAGTGCTCCAGCCTGGCGTGGAACTCGGCCTGGGAGAGTGTCGTCATCGTCCAGAACCTCCGGAAGTCGGCTTCGGTCGGATCAGGGACCGCGAGCGTTGCCCGCAAGGCCGCCGCGAGCCGGCGTTGGTGGGTCAGCTCGAGCTCGAGCGCCCCGAGGCGGGCCTCGAGAACGTCGCGAACCGCAAGGCGACGGCCCAGCACTTTGGCGATGTCGGCCAGGCCGATGCCCGCCGCCCGCAGCGCGCGGATCAGGTCGAGCCGGGCGAGATCGGCCTCGCTGTAAGTGCGGTAATTGGCGGACGTACGATGCGGCGCCGGCAGCAGCCCGCGGTCCGAGTAGAAGCGAATGCGCCGGACCGAGAGGCCGCTGAGCCGCGCCAGCTCACCGATCCGATATGTCCTGGTGTCCATGCCCCGGTCATACCGTCTCCAC
>MKRV01000005.1 GCA_001897995.1 Alphaproteobacteria bacterium 65-37
AGGTTGGCGACCTTGATGTCGTTCAGCCGCAGCATGGGCCCCTGCAGCGCCACGTCGACGTCGACGCCCTGGATGGTCTCCTTGTTGTAGATCAGCCTCGCCACCTTGGCTTTCAGCCCGAGCGACGGCCCGGCGGTGGAGGCCTGTTGCGCCGGCGTTCCCGCCGAAGATGGTGCGGACGGCGCGGCCGGTTTCTTCTGGGCCTCGGAGACCAGGAAGGAATCGAGGTCCAGGGTGTCGATCGAGAGGCTGGTTACGATCGATAGCGGCACGCCGAACGTCACGGCCACGCCGCCCGTGCCCTTGAGATCGTCGAGTTCGAAGACGGCGTCGCTCACCTGCACATTGCCGCCGGAAGACGACATGCGGCCCTTGAGGCTGAGCTTCTGCAGCTTGGAGGCCGGCACGGCGGCGAGGTCGACGTCCAGCCAGCCGAGCGTCTCGCGCAGCTTCGGCCCGACCAGGCTGAACTCGCCCGTGACGCTGGGCCTGGCCGCATCGCCGGTCATCGTCGACTTCGCCTGCAGGACCATGTCACCCGGCAGGGTGGCGGAGAGCTTGGGGACCGCCACCGCGCCGCCGCGTGCATCGAGCTCGACCGCCACGTTGCGGACGCTCTTCTTGTTGTAGGCGATCTCGCCGATATCGAGGGCGAGCTTGGCGGTGACGTCGCCCAGCATGCTGCCGCCCGATGCCACGGGCGTTGCCGGCGCTGCGGGCGGACGATTGTCGCCCGCCTGCGGCGGCGTAGCGGAAGGAGCCGCCGGAGGCGTTGCCGCCGGGGCCGCCGGCCGCATGGCGGCCATCCATTTGTCGAGGTCGAGCCGGGGAATGGCGACCTTGCCGTCGACGGCGAGCGTGGGCTTCAAGGTCACCGAGACCGATCCCGAGCCGCTGTCCTGGCCCAGGGTCATCTTGAAGTCCTTGGCGGCGAAGGCGGTCTGTGAGGCCTCGATCGCGCCGTCGAAGACAAAGCTGCCAGCCAGCAGCGGCGGCAGCGCCGGCTCCGGCTGACCGGTGAGCTTGACCAGGGTGCCGACGAACGTGGCGAGCTGGTCGGTCGCCACCGAGGTGACACCAGCGACGCGCGCGGCCGGTCCGAGTTCGCTGAGCGTCCCCCTGAAAGAGAGCTTGCCGCCACCGGCCTGCAGGTTGAGCTCGGCATTGTGTCCGTCGCCGCCCTTGCTGCCGACGGCGAGGTCGAGCTTCAGCGGCGATCCGTTGATGTCCGCCGTGCCGGCCAGCGCATAGGGACCGTCGATCGCCCCCACCGACGCCGAGAAATTTGCCTTCTCGGCGACCACCGATATTCCTGCCTTGGAATCACTGAAAATGAGCGTGCCGTTGTCGATGGTGAGCCGGCCGAGCGACAGCGGCTTGGGCGAGCTGGGTTTGGGGGCGACCGGCTTGGCCTCGGCCACCGACGGCGTGAACTCCCAGTTCGGCTTTCCTTCGGCGTTGATCTCGAGCACGATCTTGGGCTCGCGCAGGGTCACTTCGCTGACGTCGATCCTGCCGACCAGCAGCCCCAGGATCGACGGCTTCACCGTAACCGATTTCATCTCGACCATGCTGGGGTTCTTCGCCCCCGGTGCATTGGCGAACTTCACGCCGGAGACGGAAACCGTCGGCGTCGGCAGGAGCGACAGGGAGATCGGGCCGTCGAGCACGAGATCGCGTCCGGTCACCGCCTTCACCTCCGACACGATGGTCGGCTTGTAGGAATTGACGTCGATGAAGGAAGGAACCGCCACCAACGCAATGATGACCAGGCCGACAACGCTGCCGCCGCCAATCCAGAGTTTCTTGCGCATGCTCGGTGTCACGGAATGCTCCTGCAGTCGGGCGCCAACGAAGAGCAATCGGGCGCAAGCAAAGAGTAGCGCATCGGTCCGAGGCACGGCATAGAGAAAACGGAGCCGTTCAAATGGGCGAGATCGTCAACCTGCAACGCGCGCGCAAGGCGCGGGCCCGCCGCGAGCGCGAGGCACAAGCCGACGCGAACCGCCGACGCTTCGGCCGCACCAAGGTCGAGAAGACCGCCGATCGCGCTGCCGAGACTCGCGCCACGCAGGCGCTCGACGGCAAGCGTCTCGACGATGGTGACGAAGACGACAGCAACGACGAAAAGAAAGAGTAAGCCGCCGGGCGCCGCTCAACGCGGGGTTCGGTTGATAGTCAGGCGTTCGAAGAAGGAGCGCGTATTCTGGTCGGCGCCTGGGCCTGCGACGGCCCGCACATTGGTGAGCTCGATGCGCTTGCCGGTGTCGGCATCGATCAGCACCGGGTCGAGCGGCCGGCCATCGCCGCGGTCGACGAGATCCATCGGCTTGCCGCTGCGCGCGGCGGCGCCGTAGCGGTCGCCCCACTGCTTCAGGCCGACGATCACCGTGAAGAGCGCGGCCCCCTTGTCGGTCAGGCGATACTCGTGGCGCAACGGGCGCTGCCGATACGCCGTTTTGCGAAACACGCCCGCCTCGACGAGCTTCTTCAGCCGCGCCGTCAGCACGTTGCGCGCAATGCCGAGATTCTCCTGAAAATCGTCGAAGCGGCGCACGCCGTAGAATGCGTCGCGCACGATCAGGAGCGTCCAGGGTTCGCCCACGACATCGAGCGCCGAAGCGATCGAACAGTTCATCTGCTCGTAGGAAGTGCGCCGCATCGGCGAAGTATAGGGCGACAGACGCGTCGTGCAATCCGCCCCGACACGCAGACCTGAGGTGCTAATCGCGCCGGCCCGATCGCAGCACGAGGTAGCCGACCAAGGCCGACAGCAGCGAACCCGCCAGCACCCCGAGACGAACCTCGGCCTCGTAGCGCGGATCTTGAAAAGCGAGTGTGCCGATGAACAAGCTCATGGTGAAGCCGATGCCACCCAGGATGGCGACGCCGTAGAGCGAACGCCAGGAGCCGCCCGCCGGCATGGCGGCCGCCCCCGAGAGGATCAGGACGCCGGCACCGGCTACGATGCCGACTTGTTTGCCGACGAACAGGCCGGCGGCAATGCCGAGCGGCACCGGCTCGATCAAGGTCGAGAGCGAAAGATCGGCCAGCGAGAGACCGGCATTGGCGAAGGCGAAGACCGGCATGATCAGCCAGGCCGACCACGGCTTCAGGGCGTGCTCGAGATGAATGGCGGGCCGCTTTTCGTCGACCATACCGGGCACACGCAGCGGAATGAACATCGCCAGCACGACGCCGGCCAGGGTGGCATGGACGCCGGACTTCAGCACCGAGACCCAGAGAACGACACCGACCACGGCATAGGGTCCGATGCGCCGCACCCCCGAGGCATTGAGGATGGCGAGAACGGCAATGCAGAGGGCGGCAAAGGCCAATGCCTCGGTCGAGAGCTGGCCGGTATAGAAGATGGCGATGACCACGATGGCGCCCAGGTCGTCGACGATGGCGAGCGTCGTGAGGAAGACCTTGAGCGCAAGCGGCACCCGGCTGCCGAGGGCGGCCAGCAGGCCGAGCGAAAAGGCGATGTCGGTGGCGGCCGGGATCGCCCAGCCATGCAGCGCCACCGGATCTCCCCAATTGATCGCGGCATAGACCAGGGCAGGCACAGCCATACCGCCCAGGGCACCGGCAATCGGCAAGGCGACCTGCGAGGGCCGCGACAGTTCGCCCTCGACCACTTCACGTTTGATCTCGAGGCCGACCAGGAGGAAGAAGACGGCCATCAGGCCGTCATTGATCCAGAGCAGCAGCGGCTTGCTGAGCCCGATCGCGCCGTACGAGAAGGTGAGCTTCTCATCGAGCAGCGTCTTGATGCCGCCGGCGAAGGGCGAGTTGGCCAGCACCAGCGCCAGCACGGCTGCCCCCAGCAGCGGAATGGCGGAGGCCGCTTCGCTGTCGATGAAGGATTTCAGCCTGCCGGCCATCGAGGCTTTCTCCCAAAGAAAAACGCCCGGGTCTTTCGACCCGGGCGTTTCTTAGACTGTGTCTACTGTCCCAGGTTAGTCGCGGTACTAGTCGCGATTCTGGCCCATGAAGCTCATGAGGAACTGGAACAGGTTCACGAAGTCGAGGTACAGGCTCAGCGCACCGAAGATGGCGACCTTCTCCTGCACGTCCGTGCCCCAGGCTTCAGCATACTGCTCCTTGATCTTCTGGGTGTCATAGGCGATCAGGCCCGAGAAGATCAGCACGCCGGCAGCCGAGATGATGAAGCTCATCGTGCCCGACGGCCAGATCATGTTGACGATGCCGGCCAGGATCAGGCCGATTACGCCCATGAACAGGAACTTGCCGAACGCCGTGAGATCACGCTTGGTCGTGTAGCCGTAGAGGCTCAGCGCACCGAAGGCGGCAGCCGTCACGAAGAACGTGCGCGCCACCGAGGCGCCGGTGTAGCGGAACAGCAGCAGCGACAGGCTGACGCCCATCAGCGCGGTGACCGCCCAGTAGACCGCCTGCACGGCGCCTGTGCTCATCTGCGCGGCGCGGAACGAGGTCAGCAGCAGCAAGCCGAGCGGCGCGAAGATCGCGACCCAGCCCAGGATGTTCAGACCGACGACACGGCCAGCCTGGACCTGGAAGAACAGGCCCGCCAGCGCCGGCGAGCTGAACAGCGCGAAGGCCACGATGCCCGACAGGGCAAGGCCCGACGCCATGTAATTGTAAACGCGCACCATATGGGAGCGCAGACCGACGTCGAACGACGCTTGATCGGCAACTGTGCCGGCACGGTTGAAGGTGTCGAAGTTTGCCATTTGAATTCAGCCTCCAAGGGGGCCTCGTTTTGCCGAGCCCCTTCGTCGCGTAATTTGGGGTTACAGATCGACTGAATCAATAGGGATTCATACGTGCGAAATTGCGATTTGCGCCTTCAGAGGGAATTATTTGCGTCATTCGTTACGCAATGAGGCCAGCGGCCGCTGCCTGAGGGCCGCCAAGGTCCCGGCCAGACCAAACGCAAGGGTCAGCGCCATGGCGCCCAAGGCGACGGCGACGGCCACGGTCGGCAGGAACGTCCAGTCGAGGTTCATCAGGCGACGGACGACGAGGTAGGCTCCCAGGGTGCCGACGCCCAAAGCCGCCAACGCCGTCGCGAGGCCGAGGGTTGCGAACTCCCAGGCGAAGATCCCGGCGATGCGCGCGCGCGTGGCGCCCAAGACTTTCATCACCATGGCCTCGTGGACCCGCCGCTGCTGAGTGGCAAGCATCGCCCCCGCCAGCACCAGCACGCCCGCGACGATGCTGAGCAGGCCGATGACCTGGCTGGCCAGCCCGATGTTGCCCAGCACGCTGGCGGCGGTTTCGACGGCATCGCGGATACGCACCACGGTCACGTTGGGAAACTTGTCGGTCACCGCCTTGAAGATTGCCTCCTCCGCCTCAGGGGTGGCTTTCACCGTGGCGAGATAAGTGTGCGGTGCCTTGTCGAGCGTGCCGGGCGAATAGACGAACACGAAGTTGATGGCGAGCGTGGTCCATTCGATGCGTCGCAGCGAGGCGATCTTGGCGTCGATGTCGCGGCCCAGCACGTTCACCGTGATGGTGTCGCCGAGGCCGATGCCGAACTGGCGCGCCAGGTTCTCGTCGAAGGAGATGAGCTGCGGGCCGCGATAGTCCGGCGGCCACCATTCGCCGGCCACGATGCGCGATCCTTCCGGCGGCGTCGCCGAATAGGTGACGCCGCGATCGCCCTCGACCGCCCAGCGGGCGTCGGACGGCACGGCGATCTCGCCGACCGGCTTGCCGCCGATCTTGACGATGCGCCCGCGCAGCGACGGCACCTTGTCGAGATGGCCGGCCCCGGGGATCGCCGCGATGGCCTTCTCGAACTCGGCGATCTGGCTCGATTGGATGTCGACGAAGAAGAAGGCCGGCGCGTCGCTGGGGATACGCCGCGTGATCTGTTCGCGCAGATTGCCTTCGATCAGCGCCGTCGCCACCAGCACGGTGAGGCCCAGTCCCAGCGACAGCATGACGATCGGCGTCGGCGCTCCCGGACGATGCAGATTGGCGAGCGCCAGCCGAAGAGCGGCCAGGCGCGGCTTGCCGACCCGCGCGGTCACCATCATCAGAAGCCGCGCCAGGAGGGGAAAGGCGAGAAAAGCGCCGATCGCCCCCAGGACGAAGTATGTGGCGATCATCCGGCTCTCGGCGGTGAAGATGGTGAAAGCCGCCAGCGCCATGGCGACGGCGCCGACCATCAGCATGTCGCGCCAGGCGAGCCTGCCCTGCTCGACCACGGCCCCGCGCATCAGGGTGGCGGCCGGCACGCCACGCGCGCGCACCAGCGGCACCAGCGCAAACAGCAGCGACACCAGCAGGCCGAAGCCCGCGGCAGTCGCCAGTGGTGCGGCATAGAGTGCGACCCGCGCCCGCACCGGCAGCACGTCGGCAATCAGCGACTGGGCGAGGAAAGGCAGCGCCGCTCCGACCACCAGCCCGATCGCCACGCCGATGGCGGCGAGCACGGCGAGCTGCAGGAAATAGGTCGTGAAGACCAGGCGTTCCGGCGCGCCCAGGCACTTCAAGGTGGCGATGGTACGCAACCGCCCCGCCAGGAAGCTCGAGACGGCATTGCCCACGCCGACACCGCCCACCAGCAACGAGGCGAGCCCGATCAGGCCGATGAATTGCGTCAGCCGGTCGAGCCAGAAGCGGATACCGCCGCCGGCCTCGTCCAGCGCGCGCACACGCCAGCCGGCATCGGGAAAGCGGGCCTTCAGCGCGTCCACGACCGCCCGATCAGAACGGCCGGGCGGCAGGCTCAGCCGATACTCCCAGTTCAGCAGGCTGCCCGGCTGGACCAGGCCCGACTCCATGACGGCTTCGAACGGGATCATCAGCCGCGGCCCGAGGCTTGCGAAGGCGTTGAGGCCGCGATCGGGCTCGCGGGCAATGATGCCGCGCACCTCGACGGCAACGTCGCCGACGCGCAGCTGGTCGCCCGGCGCCAGGTTCATGCGTCGAAGCGCCGCCTCCTCGACCACAGCGCCCCAGAGGCCGTTGCGCTTGGCGAGCGCGTCGCCGAGCGAGCTGCCGCCCTGCAGCTCGACGGTGCCGTAGAGCGGATAGGCCGGCTCAACCGCCTTCAGCTGGACCAGGGTCGGCTTGCCGTCGGCCTTGACCGGCCGCGCCATCGATCGGCTGTCGATCCAGCGCACGAGCCGGCCCTGCTCGCGCAGGAACGCCATCTGCTCGGGCGTCGCTTCGCGGTAGAGGATCGAGATCGCGACGTCGCCGCCCATGATCTCGCGGGCGTCGGCGCGCAACCCCTCCTCGACGGCACGGCTGAAGGACAGGATCGCCGCGATCGCCGCCACACCCAGCGCCAGGCAGGCGATGAACAGGCGAAAGCCACCGAGGCCGCTGCGCATCTCGCGGCGCGCCAGCCGTAACGCCAGTGTCATGGCCAGGATCTCATTGGGCCGAAACTCATTGGGCCGCCAGGGCGGCCGGCCGCATGCGCTGGTCGGCGACCAGGAGACCGTCGGCAATGCGCAGCACACGATCGCAACGTTCGGCCAGGCCCATGTCGTGGGTGATGAGGACCAGGGTGGTGCCGTGGGCGCGCGCCATCTCGAACAGCAGGTCCATCACCTGCTTGCCGGTGGCACCGTCGAGATTGCCGGTCGGCTCGTCGGCCAGCATCAATTTCGGCTGGCCCACGAAAGCGCGGGCCACCGCGACCCGCTGCTGTTCGCCACCTGAAAGCTGCGCAGGGTAATGACCGATGCGATGGCCAAGGCCCACTCGTTCGAGGGCCGCGCGGGCAAGATCAAAGGCATCGCCATGCCCGGCGAATTCGAGCGGCAACGCCACATTCTCGAGCGCCGTCATGGTGGGGATGAGATGGAAGCCCTGGAACACGATGCCGATATAGTCACGCCTGAGGCGTGCGCGATCGTCGTCGCCGAGACGGCCGAGGTCACGCCCTGCCACCTCGACCAGGCCCGACGTGGCGCGTTCCAGGCCGCCCGCAACCATCATCAGGCTGGACTTGCCGGCACCAGAAGGCCCGACAACCGCCGCAATCTCGCCGGCTGCGATGTCGAGGGTGATGCCGCGCAGGATATTGACCGTGCCCGCATCGCTTGCCATGTCGAGATGGACGTCCTTCAAACGGACGATCGGCTCCACGGCGGGCGGCTCTGAGGTGGGCAAGCGGGCTCCTGGGACGAAAGAGGCTGGGGACGGTTGATGAGGCAGGCGAAGCGATGAAACTGCAGACTGCATATGGTCGTTTTGCGGCAACGGTCAATTCACGGATCAGCGTGCTCGTGGCGTTCCTGCTCTGTGTCGCGGCCCTGCCCGTCCTGGCGCAGACGCCGGGCACACAGCCGGCCGGCCCGATCAAGCTCGCCATCCTGGGCGACAGTCTTGCGGCGGGCTACGGGCTCACCCCTGCCCATGCCTTTCCGGTGAAGCTCGACGCGGCACTGCGGGCCCAGGGCCGCAACGTCGCTGTCATTAACCATGGCGTATCCGGCGACACGACGGCGGGCGGCCTGGAACGCATCGACTGGATGATGGCCGACAAGCCCGACATCGTCCTGATCGAACTCGGGGGCAATGACGGGCTGCGGGCCCTCGACCCCGCCGCCACCGAACGCAATCTCGATGCCATCGTGAGCAAGCTCAAGGCGGCCGGCGTCACCGTCTGGCTGGCCGGCATGCTGGCCCCGCGCAACTTCGGATCGGACTACGCCAAGGCCTTCGATGGCCTGTTCAAGGCGGTTGCCGACAAGTACGAGCTGCCGTTCTATCCCTTCTTCCTCGACGGCGTGGCGCAGGATCCCGCGCTGAACCAGGCTGACGGCATCCACCCCAATGCCAAGGGCGTCGACATCATTGTCGAGCGCATCCTGCCCTTCGTGACCGGGAACCTCGACAAATATGCCACGACTGTTCGTCGCCCTGCCCGTCCCTGAGGAAATCGCCGACCTGCTCATGCCGTTGCAATCGGGCGTACCCGATGCCCGCTGGGTGCCGCAGGAGAATTTCCACGTGACCCTGTGCTTCGCCGGCGAAGTGCAGGGCGCCACGATGCGCGATCTCGAGGAGGAACTGTCCGACATCGAGGGACCGCCCTTCTCCGTGTCGATCGCCGGTGTCGAGCAGTTCAGCAGCGGCAAGCAGCCGCGCGTCCTAGTCGCCAGCGTCGAGCGCAGCGACCGGCTCGACTGGCTGCAGCAGAAGGTCTCGACCGTAGCCCGCAACTGCGGCATCGAGGTCGAGCGCCGCAAGTTCCGTCCGCACGTCACGCTTGCCCGCTTCGCAAGCAACGCCGAGACCGGCCACCACCTGGCGCAGTTCATGGCGAGCAACGGCACCTTCCGCGCCGATCCCTGGATCGCCGACCGCTTCGCCCTCTATTCGAGCCGCAGCGGCCGCAACGGAGCGATCTACACCGAGGAAGTGAGCTATCCGCTGACGTTCTGACCTTCGCCGGAAACAAGTTCGCGCGACAGCGAAAGAATAGCGCTCGCCGTCTCGGCCGGATGAAGCGTCGGATGCAAATGCGTGCCTTGCAGGTTCACGACCGGCCAGCCGCGTCGCTGTGCTTCCGCGGTTGCATGATCATAGATCGGCGAGGCCTGAATGAAGCCGGCAGGCACATGGCTCCAATCGGCAAGCTCTATTGCGTCGTCGAACCAACCGATATGCAGCCTGGGAAGCCCGTTCTCGAACTGGGCAAATGCCGCGGGATCGTTTGCCAGGACATCCAGACCGACGAGCGCCTTACGTTGCTGGTCGCGATCAAACCATCTCGACCAGATCGGAAGCATTCCGTCGGCTTCGACGAGCCCCTTAATGAAGTCGAGGAGGGCCGGTCTGACAGGAAAGGCCGCACCTTGCGACGGGGGCACGTCTCCATCCACGATGATCACGCCCCGCGCGGGCACCTTGGTCGCCAGATCGGCAACGAGCGCACTTGCCGAACTGTGGCCCACCAGTATCGGTTCGCTGCAGGTGGTCAAGTGCTCGAGAAGCCGAGAAGTCCACCCCCTCCAGGATGGCGGCGGATAATCGCGAGCCAACACATCCGGCACCTGGACGCCACATCCTGCCACCCGCAGGCATTCGGCCGTCGGCTCCCAGCTCGAAGCCCGAACCAAAGGCCCCGCCACAAGGATGAATTGTGAGGGCATGAAATCTCCAAGAAATCTCGAAGACAGTGTTCTTCACACGAACGTCAGCAGCCGCCGTGGATTGTGCACCAGGATGGCGTCGATCTCGTCGTCGCTGTAGCCACGCCGCGTCATCATCGGCACGACGTTGCGGAAGATGTGGCCGTAGCCGTGGCCGCCGAAGCTCGCGAGACGCGTGCGGTAGCAGATGTCGTGGCTGATCACGACACGGTCGAGGTGCCCCGCCGCGATCAGCGCGCGGATCAGCCTCAGCCGGGTGGCGTCGTTGGGCATGTCGATGTCGGACAGGCCGTAGTAGCTCGCCTCCTGGCCGAACAGGTCGAACTCGACCGTGACGCCGCTGTCGGCGAGCTTGAGCAGGCGCGGCTCGTCAAAGATCGTGCGGTCGATGTGGCTGATGACCAAGCGCTCGGTCGGAAAACCCGCCGCCTTGGCGAAGTCGGCGACCTCCTGCGGCTGGTCGGGGTCGCGGCCGGGATGGACGTTGATCGCCGCACCGGTCTCCTGTGCTGCGACGAATGCCGCCTGCATCACCCGCTTCTCGGTGTCGGTCCAGGGCGCCTGGCAGCCGATCTCGCCGATCATGCCGGCGCGCACGTCGGTGCCCCAGGCACCGTCGAGGATCTGGCCGATCATCTCGGCGGCGAAATCGTCGACCGCGCGGCCGTGATTCCGGGGATCCTGGTAGTCGTTGACGTAGTAGCCGCAGCCCATGACCAGGTGCACGCCGGTGCCGGCAGCGATGCGCTGCAGCCCTTTCGGGTCGGGTGAGAGGCCGCCGCAGGTCAGCTCGACGATGGCATCGCCGCCGTCGTGCTTCATCATCGCGACCTCGCGCGTGGCAAGGTCCTCGAGGTCGAGCATGTACTTGCGGCCGGTGCGTTTCAGCCCGTGGCCGTAGTTCATCTGCCAGACATTCTCGAGCGTGATCTCCGGACCGAGATCGTTGTCCGAGCGCGTGGCCGGCGGCCGGATGTCGCACAGAACGTGCTCGTGCATCAGGGTCCGGCCGAGCGCCTCGGGCTCGATCGGCCCGAGGACGGTCTGGATCTTTCCTTTGAGCTCTTTGCGGGTGATCACGGTGCTGCCCACTCCACGGGTTACTCTACTGTTTACTGCGGCTCGAGCTTGGCGGCGTCGACGACCTTCTTCCACTTGGCGTATTCGGCCTTCATGTGGTTGGCGAGGTCCTCCGACGAGCCGCCGAGCTCGGCGGCGCCGGCATCGCGGATCTTCTTGATGATGTCGGGCGACTTCGACGCCTTCACCAGCTCGTCGCTCAGCTTCTTCACGACCTCGGCCGGCGTGCCGGCCGGTGCGGAAACGTACCACCAGGGTGCGGCGTCGAAGCCGGCGAAGCCCTGCTCGGCGATGGTCGGCACGTCGGGCAGCGAGAACCAGCGCTTGCCCGAGCTCACGCCCAACGCCCGCAACGCCCCTGACTGGATGTGCGGCAGGTAGGGCGGCAGATTGTCCATGGTGCTGGGAATGTGCCCGGCCAGCAGGTCCTTCAGCACCAGCGAGCTGCCGCGATAGACGACATGCTCCACCTTGAAGCCGGCCAGCGACTGGAAATATTCCATCGCGAGATGGCCGGTGCCGCCGATCGCCGGCGAGCCGAAGCTCACCTTGTTGTCGCCCTGCTTCTTGCAGTACTCGACATACTCCTTGGCCGTCTTCACCGGCATGCTGGGATGGACGGCGAGCACGTTCGCCACTTCGCCGAACAGTGCGACCGGCGCGAAGTCCTTCACGCTGTCGTAGGGCATGTTCTTGTAGAGGAACTGGTTGGTAACGGCGGTGCCCACCGTGCCGAGCAGCAGCGTGTAGCCGTCGGCCGGCGCCTTGGCGACGATCTCGGCACCGACATTGCCGCCGGCACCGCTCTTGTTGTCGACGACGACGGTCTGGCCCCAGACTTCCGTGAGATGCTGTGCCGCAATGCGGCCCAGGAGATCGGTCGTGCCGGCCGGCGCGAAGGGCACGACCATGCGGATCTGCTTGTTCGGATAAGTCGCCTGCGCCCAGCCGTGGCGCGCCAGCATCGGCGCTGCCAGCGAGACGCCGGCTGCCCCTGCGATCACCCTGCGGCGGGTGATTTTATTGGTCATGGAAATCCTCCCTGAAATCGGGCGACACTATCGCCGACAAGAAGGGGAAACAAAAGTGACGGCAGCGTTGATCGGTTACGCGGATCGCATCTCGGTCCGCAGCGGCGAGAAGATTTCCTTCAAGGTTTCGAGCGCGGGTCCTGGCCCCTACAACGCCACGCTGGTGCGCATCGTGCGCGGCGATCCCAATCCCGGCGGACCGCCGCCCAAGCTCGAGGATCACTCCGATCTGTTCGATGGCCGCTTCGCCTCGCGCGTCCAGCACGCCTGGACAGGTTCGTACGGCCTGGTCGAAAGCGCACGCAATGCGGCGCTGCCCGCCTCCCTCGCGGTCGAGGCGCTGATCTGGCCGACTTTGCCTGAAGACGGACCGCAGACCGTCATCTCGCGACGCGATGCGACGAGCGGCGCGGGTTTCGCACTGGTGGCGACGCCCGAGGGCATGGCGCTCGAGATCGGGAAGCATCGCGTCGTCGTCGGCCGCAAGCTCAGGTCACGCGTCTGGTACCGCGTCTGGGCCAGTGCCGATCCCGAGACCGGCATCTTGCGCGTCGGCCAGCAGCCGCTGAAACGCGCCTTCGCCGCCGACGACGAAGGCGACGCCAAAGCTACGGTGAGCGGCGCGCTGTCCTTCGAGGCGGCGGCACCGCTGCTGATCGGCGCCGAGGCCGCGGCCGATCGGCCTGCCGGGCGCTGCTTCAACGGCAAGATCGAGGCACCGCAGGTCGTGGGCTATGCGGCCTGGGATTTCGCACGCCGCATCGACTCCATGGAGATCGAGGATACCGGCCCCAACGGCCTGCATGGCCGGCTGATCAACCTGCCGACGCGCGCCATGAAGGGCGCGGCCTGGACCGGCGCCGAGCGCGACTGGAAGCAGGCGCCGCACCACTACGCCGCCATCCACTTCCATGACGACGATCTGCACGATTGCGGCTGGCAGGACGATTTCAGCTTCACCGTGCCGAAGGAGATGAAGAGCGGCGTCTACGGCATGCAGCTCACCTGCGGCACACAACGCGACGTCATCCCGTTCTTCGTGCGGCCGCAGATGGGCAAGCCGCAGGCCAAGGTCTGCTACCTCGCCGCGACCTTCACCTATCAGGTCTATTCCAACTTCGCGCGCGGCATGTACGACGAGCCGTTTCGCCGCAAGGTCGCCGACTGGAAGGCCTATCCGAACAATCCCGACGACCACGCGGATTACGGCCTCTCGACCTACAACAGCCATCGCGATGGCTCGGGCGTCAGCTACTCCTCGAGGCTGCGGCCGCTGCTCACCTGGCGGCCGAACTTCCTGTCCTTCAACGACGAGGCAGGCTCGGGTCTGCGTCACCTGCCGGCCGACACGCACCTCACCGGCTGGCTCGATCGCATGGGCATCGCCTTCGACGTGATCACCGACCACGATCTCGACGAGAAGGGCGTGGAGCTGCTGGCATCCTACAAGGTGGTGCTGACCGGCTCGCATCCCGAGTATCACACCGCGGGCACGCTCGATGCATTGCAGGCCTATACCGAAACCGGCGGCCGGCTGATGTATCTCGGCGGCAACGGTTTCTACTGGCGTGTCGCGCTCTCGCCCAAGGTGCCGGGCGCCATCGAGGTGCGGCGCACCGAGGGCGGCATCCGCACCTGGGCCGCCGAGCCGGGCGAATACTACCACGCCTTCGACGGCGCCTATGGCGGCCTGTGGCGGCGCTCCGACCGGCCGCCCAATCTGCTCTGCGGCATCGGTTTTTCGAGCCAGGGAACGTTCGTGGGCGATTCCTACCGCCAGTCACGGGCGGCGCGCGACAATCGCCATGCCTGGGTGTTCGAGGGCGTGAAGGACGAGTTGTTCGGCGGCTACGGCTTCTCGGGCGGCGGTGCGGCGGGCTTCGAGCTCGACCGACTCGACCATCGCCTCGGCAGCCCGCTCAACGCCGTGGTGCTCGCTTCCTCGGAGGGCCATGACCGCAAGAACTTCGTGGTGGTGCACGAGGAGCGGCTGGGCTTCACGACGACCATTCCCGGCCAGACGCTCGAGGAGCTGATCCGCGCCGACATGACCTACATCGAGAAGCCCAAAGGCGGCGCCGTGTTCTCGGTGGGCTCGATCACCTACTGCGGCAGCCTGCCCCACAACGGCTTCGACAACGACGTGTCGCGACTCACCTTCAACGTCGTGAACCGCTTCGGCGAGCTCGGCCTCAAATGGCCCTTTTGACCTGGGGCGTCAGCCGGTCGAGCAGGCCACGGCAGCCGACCTCGATCAGGCTGAGCGCGCGCTCGTAGTCGGGCTTCTGCAAACCGTAGGGGTCCTCGACGTCGAGGAAGCCGGCTGGCGGCCCGAAGCTCATCAGGAGCTTGGGCTTGTTGGCCAGCGCCCGCGGCGCCAGCCAGCGCAGGTCGGCGAGATGCTCCCGCGTCATCGCCAGCACGTGGTCGAAATGCACGACGTCCTCGGCGGTGACCTGGCGGGCCGAGTGGGCCGCGATGTCGTAGCCGCGCGCGGCCGCGACCGCCACGGCGATCGGCGTCGCCGGCTGGCCCGCCATGACGTCCGAGGTGCCCGCCGAGGCAATCTCGAAGGCAGCACCGAGGCCTGCGCGTTCGGCCATGCCGCGAAAGGCGCCCTCGGCCATGGGTGAGCGGCAGATATTGGCCGTGCAGACGAAAAGAACACCGACAGTCATGATCCGGCACCCTATAGCATTATCCGCCCGGCTGGAATCATCCGGATGGATGACGCCGGAGCCGGAGGCGCCAGAAACAAGGCGTTTCCAATCACGTGGAACCACACGAGCACGGCGCTAGAGTGAAGGTATGCATCAGGATTTCGTGCCACCCGGCATCGCCGTGCTGACCGGCGGTCGAAACCCGGAGGTTATTTCGAAATTCACCCATCGCAGAGCCAATGTAGGGGAGACAGTTCAATTGATCGACCATGTCTACATTTCCGTGCTGAACATCGACAAGTCACTGGCCTTCTATTCGGAGGCCTTGAAGCCGCTCGGCTGGAAAGTATTTGGCAACTACGATTCGGCTTCGGGACCCAAAGGCGTGCCCGATCTCTACGGCATCGGGGACGATTCGTATGGCAGTGGCAAAGCGGTCGGCTCAAGCATTTGGCTACGCCGACGCAAACTAGGCGAGACGGGGCTGTATCTAGGGATCGTCTGCAATACCAACGAGTTGGTCGATGCCGCCTACGCCGCCGCAATCAAGGCGGGCGGAACTGACGAGGGCAAACCGGCAGATCGCACCTACTTCGCTCCCGGCTACTATGCCGCCAACGTCGCTGACTTCGACGGTAATCGTCTTGAGTTCGTGCATAAAGCCTGGAACTCCAAGTAACGCCCGTAAGGCCAAGTAAGAGATTCAGAGGCTATATCTGCTTGCGCTCGAATGGATACGCGTTGTTACAGGTAGCTCCGCTCTCGGCATCGCGCGCCCGACTGATTAAAGTCGACGACGCGATACGCTAGAGTAAGGGCATGCATCAGGATTTCCTGCCGCCCGGCATTGCCGTGCTGACCGGTGCCGGCATCTCAAAGGAAAGCGGCATCGACACTTTTCGCGACGAGGGCGGGCTGTGGACCCAGGTCGACCTGGAAGAGGTCGCGACCCTCGAGGCGTGGTTCCGCAACAAGAAAAAGGTGCTCGACTTCTACAACGACACCCGGCGCAGCTTCCGCGCCGCCGGCATCGTCCCCAATGCCGCACACGAGGCGCTGGCCCGGCTGGAGCACGACTACGAAGGCGAGGTCACGATCATCACCCAGAACATCGACCTGCTGCACGAGCAGGCCGGCTCGCGACGGGTGCTCCACATGCATGGCCGCGACGGCGAGGTCCGCTGCATGGCCTGCGAGACCGTTTTCGCCTCCGATGACGACCTCACCGTGCAGTCGGTCTGTCCGAACTGCCAGGCTATCGGCGAGCTCAGGCCCAACATCGTCTGGTTCGGCGAGATGCCGCTCCATCTCGAGGAGATTTACGAGGTGCTGGAGCGCTGCGGCCTGTTCCTGGCGATCGGCACGTCCGGCGAGGTCTATCCTGCCGCAGGCTTCGTGCTGCATGTCCGCCGCCGTCAGCCGCGCGCCCATACCGTCGAGCTCAACCTCGAACCGACCGGCAACAAGAACCTGTTCCATGAGCACCTCTACGGTCCCGCGACCGAGATCGTGCCACCCTACGTCGCGCGCATCCTGAAACACGGTTGGCGATGACGCAGGGGCGTCGAGGCGGGCGATGACCGGTTCCGACGCCACGATCAAGCCGGCCTTCGTTCTCGACCTCGCGCAAGCGCAGGCGATCGTCGACCGCTTCGCGCCGCGATCCCGGGTCGTGTCCCTGGAGGAGCTGCACGGCGGTGCGATCAGCCGCGTCTATGGCGTGGCCTGCACCGATGAATCATCGCCCGACCTCGTCATCAAGACCTATCCCGAATTGCTGCACTGGAAGCTGGCCAAAGAAGTCTTCCTGTATCGATACCTCGCCGGCAACAAGCATCTGCCGGTGCCTCGCGTCCTCTGGCACGACGACTCGAGAACGATCGTGCCTCTCGCCGTGCTCGTCCTGACCCGGCTGGACGGGCAGATCCTGCAGCCCCTCGAGGCCTCCCTGAGCGACGACGATCTGTTCGGCCTTTACGCACAGATGGGACGGACCCTGCGCCACTTCCACGACGTCCGAATGGCTGCCTTCGGTTACCTGGTGGGCGGCGGCGTCAAGGACCCGCATGCGAGCAACGACGCGTACATGCTCTTCCAGTTCGACAAGAAGCTGCGGGAATTCAGGCAGTGCGGCGGGAGCGAAGCCCTGGCTGCCCGCATGGCGCGCCACGTGGCGGCCGGTGCGCATCTGCTGAAGGCCTCCGCCTTGCCCGTCTTCTGTCATGACGATTTTCACACCGGCAACGTCCTGGTGAGGCACGAGGCCGGCGCCCGCTGGCAGCTCACCGGTGTCGTCGACGTGGAGAACGCCGTCGCCGGCGACCCGCTGCTCGATATCGCCAAGACACTTCTCTACAGCGTCGGCGAGAGCCTGCCGAAGCGGAACGGCCTTCTGGCCGGCTACGGCCCGATCGACCGCCCGCAATGGCAAGCGGCGGTCGATCTCTACCGGATGTATCACGCGCTCGAATGGTGGGACTGGACGGCATCCATCGGCGGGACCCCACCGGACTGGCTGATCGGCGAGATGGAGCGGGTCACGGCGGTGGACATTCGATAGCCGCACCTGCCTCGGCCCGTCAGTTGAGCTCGACTCCGGCCGCCTTGATCACGTCGCGCCACTTGGGAATTTCCTCGGCCATGAAGCGGCCGAGATAGGCCGGATCGGTGGACGGCGCCGGGATGATGCCCTGCCCCGCCAGAACGGCCTTGATGGCGGGATCGGCCAGCACGTCGGCGAAGGCCTTGTTGAGCCGGGCCACGATGTCGGCCGGCGTTCCCTTGGGCGCCACGATGCCGAAGAAGACGCTGACATCGAAGCCCTTGAGGCCCTGCTCCGCCAGAGTCGGAACGTCGGGCAGCGCCGCCGAGCGCACGGCCGTCGTGACACCGATCGCCCGCAACGCCCCGGACTGGATGTGCGGCTGGGCCGTCAGCACGTCGGTGAAAGTCATCTGCACCTGGCCAGCCAACAGATCGTTCAGAGCAGGACCGGTGCCGCGGTAGGGCACGTGGACGATGTCAGTGCCGGTCGCGGCATTGAACATGATGCCGGCGAGATGCGACGACGCGCCGTTGCCCGAAGAGGCGAAGGCGAGCTTGGCTTTGCCGCTCTTGGCGTAGGCCACCAGCTCCGCCACCGTCTTGGCCGGCACGGTGGGATTGACCGCCAGCACGTTGGGCAGATTGCCGATCATGATGACCGGCTCGAAGCTGCGGATCGGATCGTAGCCCAGCTTGGGAAAGAGGCTGACATTGATCGCCAGTGGCCCCGAGGTGCCGAACAGCAGCGTGTAACCGTCGGCCGGCGCCGTCGCCACCACCTCCGCGCCGATATTGCCGCCGGCGCCGCCGCGATTGTCGACGATCACCGGCTGGCCGAGGCGCGCCCGCAGCGCCTCGCCGAGATGACGCGCCAGCGCATCGGTCGGCCCGCCGGGCGCGAACGGCACCACGAGCTTGACCGGCTTCTCGGGAAATTCCGCCCGTGCCTGCGGTGCTGTCACAGCCACAACAACCAAAGCCGTTGCGAGCGCGGCCGCCAGCCGGCGGCGCGACAGGATTGCCTTCATTTCATCTCTCCCCGGATGCCTCGATCAGTCCGCCAGCGCGGCATCGAGCGCCGCCGTATCCTCCTCGGCGGCCAGCGGATCACGCGGCAGCAGACGATGGGTCAGCACCATGCGGGCGAGGGCGCCCCGGCGCGGCAGGCCGAGCTGGTTGGCCTCGCGTGCCAGGCCGATGGCGGTGGTGATGTGATAAAGCGCCGAGGCCGACTGGCGTGCCAGCACGTCCGACTTCCGCGCCGCGACGTCGGCTGCGAAGGCACAGGTACGCTCGAGCGTGCCGGCGAACAGCGCCTGTGTCTCGGCGTCGAGCTTCGCGGCAGCCAGCAGCTCTTCGTTGCGGGCCTTGAGCGCCGGCAGCGCCTCGTCGCGGGCGATGGCGCGCGAGACGTCGAGCGCCACGATGTTGGACGTGCCTTCCCAGATCGAGCCGAGATGGGCGTCGCGCACCAGGCGCGCGTCCGACCATTCCTCGATGTAGCCGCAGCCGCCGCGTACCTCCATGGCATCGCCCGTCACGCGGCGGGCGTCGCGGCAGGCACGGAACTTGATCAGCGGCGTCATGATGCGGGCGAGCTTGGCCCCCGTCGCATCGCCCTGGTTGGCGCGGTCGAGCGCATCGGCCGTCAGGAACATCATGGTGCGGGCCTGCTCGGCCGTGACCATCATCTTGGCGAGCTGCCGGCGCATCAACGGCAGCTCGATCAGCCGCTTGCCGAAGGCCTGGCGATGGCGGGCGATGAACAGCGCCTCGGTGACGGCGCGGCGCATCAGGCCGGCGGCGCGCACGCCGTTCGACAGGCGTGAGTTGTTGACCATGTCGGCCATCTGGTTGAAGCCACGCCCGCGCTCGCCCACCAGGTAAGCTTCCGCACCGTCGAGGCGGATCTCGCCGCTCGCCATCGAGCGCGTGCCGAGCTTGTCCTTGAGCCGCAGGATCCGATAGTCGTTCGGCCGGCCGTCGGCCTTCGTCTTGGGCAGCAGGAAGAGCGAGATGCCCTTCATGCCGGGAACCTGTTCGCTGCGCGCCAGCACCATCGCGAAGTCGGCGTCGGCGTTGGAGCAGAACCACTTGTCGCCCGTAAGCTTCCAGGTGCCGTCGGGCTGCGACGCCGCCACTGTTGCCGTGGCGCTGACATCGGATCCCGCACCCTGCTCGGTCATGAACATGGCGCCTTGCGCCAGCTCGTCGAAGTCGAGCGTGGTCAGGCGCTCGAGAAAACGGCTCACCAGCTTGGGCTCGCCGTAGCGGCGCAAGGTCCGAGTCAGCGAATCGGTCATGCTGACGGGACACATCAGGCCGAACTCGGCCTGCACGAAGAGATAGGTCAGCGCGTACTTGGCGGCGGGCGGCATGGGCTCGTTCCAGCCCAGCACGCCGCCGCGATGCGACATGGCAGCGAGCCCGAGCTCGGAGAAGGCCAGCCGCTCCATTTCGACATAGGCAGGATGCTTCTCGACCACGTTGCAGTCCTGGCCGGTGCGCCGGCGCACCGAGAGCGTCGGCGGATTGTGGTCGGCGAGGCCCGCCAGCTCGTCGAGCCGGCCGCCCGCCAGGCCACCCAGCCGATCAAAGGTGGGTTCGAGGTGGTGGAACAGCGAGCGCGGCAGGTAATGGCCGAACAGCGCGGCAGCATCGCCGTCGGCGCGGTAGAGGTTGATCCCGCGCGAATCGGGGATGGCGCCGGAAGGATCGGCCGTCGCACCGGATCGATTCGTGGCCGTCGTCATGGCGTCTCCTCCTGAGGCTGCATGCGTCTTTTTCTGGAGCCCATTGTCCTTCCGGGCCATCAATACCGTCCAATATCGATTGCCATGGAATTGATATATAATTCATATCGATGCCCAAGGATCCGGAGCCGCCATGGACCTTCGCAAGCTGCGCTATTTCTCCGTGCTCGCCGAGGAGAAGCATTTCGGCCGCGCCGCGCAACGTCTGGCCCTGTCGCAGCCGCCGCTCAGCCTGGCCATCCGCCAGCTCGAGGAAGAGATCGGCGCCCGGCTGTTCGATCGCACCAGCCGCAATGTCAGCCTGACCGCAGCGGGGGTCGCCCTGCAGCGCGAGGCGCAGGTCCTGCTGCGCCGGACCGAGGAGACGCGCGCCCTGGTCAAGGCGGTCGCCGACGGCAAGGAGGGCCGCCTGCGGCTGGGCTTCGTGGGCTCCATGCTCTATCGCGGCCTGCCCCGCATCCTCGAGACCTTCCAGGCTGCCTCGCCGGATATCGACCTCTCGCTGCAGGAGCTGAACTCGACGGAGCAGATCGAGGCGCTGCACCGCGACGAGATCGATCTCGGCTTCATCCACGGCCGCGGCGCGCCGAAGGGGCTGGAAGGCTTCCGCTATCACGCCGAGCCCTTCGTCGCATGCGTGCCGGTCGGACACCCTTCCGCCCGCGCCCGCATGCTGCGCCTGGCGCGCCTCAAGGGCGACTCGTTCGTCCTGTTCGCCCGCAACGTCTCGCCCGACTACTACCAGTCGATCATTGCGACCTGCCTCGCCGCCGGCTTCTCGCCGCAGGTCCGCCATGAGGTGCGGCACTGGTTGAGCGTGGTCTCCTTCGTGGCCAACGGGCTCGGCGTCGCGCTGGTGCCGCGCAGCCTCAAGACCGCCAATATGGCCGGCGCCGTCTTCGTGCCGATCCCTGAAGCGACGATCCTGTCGGAGACCTGGTGTGTCCGCAAAGCGGGCGGCCCGCAGCGGCCGGCGCTCGATACCTTGATCGACGCAGCGCGAGCCTAGGCAGGCACCGCGGGTTAGCATCGCGCCAGCGTCACTGCGTGCCGGCCTCAGGTTCGACCGGTCGAAATTCAACAATGGCACCGAGCCCTGCCAGGCGGTCGCGAGAGCGACGCAGATGCGCCAAACGGCCGCTGGCGACAACGATCTCGCCTTGGCCGGCGAGCTTGAGCGCGTCCTGCAACGACAGGTCCAGTTCTTCCCGGAGAAGCCGCACGACCTTTAGTTTCTGCGGCCCGATATCGGTGACGACCAGCGTCCCGAACCTGAAAAGATCCGGGTCTGGCGGCGCGTCGTCGCCGGCGCGTTCAGGCTCGACGTCTTTGCGGTCCCGACGCGTCTCGTACACTTCGCGCCACAGGGCGCTTGCGAAGCCGACGTGGACGTCGATGTAGCGCAGCGCCTCTGCGTCGTCGTCCGTCAGGTCGCGCAACGACGACAGCGTCTCGATGAACCGATGGATGTCCGGCGCAACCTGTTCCACGACCCATCGTCCGGCACCGTGCGGTGCGTAGTAGACAGGAAACCCGCTCGTCTCCTCGCGGAAGTCGACGAAGAACGGGTCGTCGAAGCCGTTCAAGGCGATGACATGCCAGCCGGGTTGCCATTTGCCAGGCTCCGCAGCCACCAGACTTTCGCCGGTGACGCCATGGCGGCGAAACCCGGTTTGCCAACCATCGAAGCCCGCCAACGTCGGATAATGGAATGGCAAGCCCATGTCGCCGACGACGATGGCCTTTTCGATGAACCGCCGGATAGGTTCGGGCAAGGACTGTCGATCGTCGCCGGCCCTCACTCCCATGTTCGACTCGGACAAGCTGACCCAGCCTCCTCTGCTGCGACCGTCACAGGCGGCCGGTTCCTTCGCCAAACGGCCGCGTCTACAGTCCGGCGGCGGCGCCACCGGAACAAGGGCCATCATGGGAAAGACGATCTCAGGGCAAGTCAACGATGCCGCGACGGCGCCATGCGATGTCGAAGTCGAGGAAGTGCTGACGGAGCACGACACGCTGGTCGTCCTGTCACTGGGCTTCGCGTCGGCGCACGACCCGCTCGACGTCCTGCATATCGTTTGCGGCCGGCACCGCAGCGGCCGGGAGCCGCCTCCGCTGGAAGACGAACTGTACATCGAACGAAGCGACCAGAGCCTCGCCTGCGATGGCCGTGACGTCATCCATCTGGCCGGCCACAGCAACCATATCGAGCTGGCGCTGAGCGACGCCGGGATGTCAGCGCTCGCCCTGCCCCACTGCACCCGCTTTCGCTTCGACACTCATCCCGAGCTGCTTCCGATCGCCCGACACCAGCTCGCTGCGATGATCCGGGCCGGCCAGCCCAAAGTCAGCCTGCAGGAAGAGTAGCCGCTTGCTACTTCTTGATGTCGGTCTGGACCGTCACGCGATGGTTCTGTGGTTTCAGGAGCTCGGCCAGCGCTTGCAGGGCGGCGAGGCCGCAGGCGGTGTCCTGCTCGCCGTTGCCGCCGCTCAGGCCCACCCCGCCGATCACCTCATCGTCGACCACGATGGGGAAACCGCCGACGAAGACGGCGAACTTGCCCTCGAAGCTCCACTGGATGCCGAAGGCTTCGTTGCCGGGCAGTGCCGGGCCGTTGGGCGGCTGATTGAAGAGATGGGTCGAGCGCTTGTGGCCCGCGGCGGTGAAGGCTTTGTTCCAGGCGATCTGCGGGCCGGTGACGCGCGCGCCGTCCATGCGTTCCAACGCCAGCGGATAGCCGCCGTCGTCGACGATGCAGACGGTCTCGAGCACGCCGATCTCGCGCGCCTTGGCAAGCGCGGCCGCAACCATGTGGCGGGCTTCGGCGAGTTCCAGCTTGAGGGCCTTTTTCATGGCATCCCTTTCGATCGATTGCAGTGGCCTGAGAACCGTAGCGCCACCCTACTAGAGGATCATGGCCAGAGGATCACGGCGCAGACGGTGGAGACGATGAGACCGGCGATCACCGGCACGAGCGCGGCCCGCACGATCTCGAAGACCGGCACGCGCGCGAAACCGGCAACGGCGATCAGCGACGACCAGGCGATCAGCGTGCCGCCACCGGTCCATACCGCCCCCATCTGGCCGACCGCGGCCAATGTCGCCGGATCGAGCCCGGCGGTGGGGGCTAGCGCGCCCGACAGCGATCCGGTGAGCGGGAGGCCGGCAAATCCCGAACCGTCGATGCCGGTGATCATGCCGACCAGCAGGATGCTGAAGGCGAGCAAGGTATGGCTCTTGGGGATGTAGGCCTGCACGCTCTGGATCAAGTCGAACAGCAGGCTGGGCGTCCTGTCGAGCGGCACACCGAGCGTTCCGGCGGCAAGCTCGCCGCCGGCGCCCAGAAAGAAGAAGCCGGCGATCGGCAGCACGGCGCCCATGGCGCGGAAGGCAAAGACGAAGCCTTCGGTGACATGGTCGGCACTGGCGTCGAGCGCCTTGCGCAGGCTGTCGGCGGCCAGCGAGGCAGAGATCATCAGCACCGCGGCGACGCCGCCCACCAGCGCCGCCGCATCGCCGCCCTTGAGCTCCTGGCCGATTCCCAGCTTGGAAAAAACCATCGTGACGATCACGCCGAGGAAAGCGAGCGGCGTCACCACGGCGAAGAACGGCGACCAGCGCTTGCGCCGCGCGTCGACGCCGGCCAGCTCCTGGTGGACCTGCTCGTTGGTGCCGAACGGCTGCGGGTAGCCGGTGGCCCGCGCGATCTCGGCCTTGTCGAAGGTTCCCTCGGCCTCGATTCGCGCCAGCTCGCCATTGCCGGCCTGTGCCTGCCAGCGCGCCAGCAGTCGGGCGTCCGGCGCCACGATGGACTTGCGGACGGCAAAGTAGGCAAGCGTGAGCGCGATGCCGCCGGTGATCAGCGACAGGATCAGCGCGCGATCGGCGACGACGGTGGCGCTGACCGCCGCCCCCGCCGCCTTGGCACTGATCCCCGGTGCGACGCCGATCACGTAGTCCGATGACAGCGCCATGCCCTGTCCGGCCAGCGCGATCGCCAGCGCGCCGGCCAGCGGCGACAGCCCGGCGGCGATCGCAGCCGGCAGCAGCACGGCCGAGACCAACGGCACTGCCGGTGTCGGCCAGAAGAAGAGCGAGATCACGTAGGTGATCGCGGCCAGGACGAAGTAGGCGGCGTGGCCGTTCTTCATGACCGCCCGCAGCGGCTCGACCATCCTGATGTCCGAGCGCAGCGCCTTCAATGCGTTGAGCAGCGCCGTCATCAGCGCGATGACCAGGAAGATGTTGAAGAGCTCCTTGGCGGCCGTGAAGCTCGCATTGAAGATGCCGCCCAGCGCCGTCGCCGGGCTGCACGTCCAGGCGAACGCCACCAGGAACGTTGCCACGACCGACGGCACCACGACGTTGGCGCGCAGGATCATCGTCACCACGATTGCCAAAACGCCGGCCAGATAAATCCAATGCGCAACGCCGATGACAGCTTGCCCCGTCATTTTCGCGCTCCCCCTAATTATTATTGTATACAGTATCCTGGATTTTGATTTTCGGAAGGTCATTTGGGTGCAAAAATACGCATCAGATCTATCGTAAAACTGACACTTCAGGTCAATTTCATCAGAATCAGCATTGACAAGTACTGTATACAATGAACAGTAGCAGAGACTATTACCGAGGCGCCGGTCCAGGCGCCCCCTGCCTAGGGAGTTCGGACGATGCCTGAGCTGATGGACAAAGCCGTTTTCCGCGAAGCCCTCGAGAACGCCATCAAGGGCAAGAGCGCCAACCAGGCGCCGTTCAGCATCGCCTGGGCGAGCGGCCGGCTGAGCCGCGCACATCTCGCGCGCTGGGCGGAGAACCACTACCACTACGTTGGGCCGTTCGCGGACTATCTCGGCTACCTCTACGCCCGCACGCCCCACCACTACACCGAGGC
Source organism: Alphaproteobacteria bacterium 65-37 (assembly GCA_001897995.1). Classification (GTDB taxonomy): domain Bacteria; phylum Pseudomonadota; class Alphaproteobacteria; order Reyranellales; family Reyranellaceae; genus Reyranella. The sequence goes on from MKRV01000005.1 coordinate 25,076, forward strand.
GAAGGACTTCCTGCTCGCCAACATGTACGAGGAGGAGATCGGCGGCGACCGCCACACCGACCTCCTCATCCGTTTCGCCGAGGCCTGCGGCACGACACGCCAGCGGGTCGTCGATCCCGACAACATGTCGCCGACGACGCGCGGCCTGCAAAGCTGGTGTTACTCGGTCGCCATGCGCGAGGACCCGATCGTCGCGGTTGCGGCCCTGGTGGTCGGTCTCGAATCGCAGGTGCCGTCGATCTACCGCCGCCAGGCTCCGACCTTGCGCGACGTCTACAAGTTCACCGACGAGGAAGTGGAGTTCTTCGACCTGCACATCGTGTCGGACGAGATCCACGGCGAGCGCGGCTACCAGATCGTTCTCGAGCATGCCGACACGCCCGAGCTGCAACAGCGCTGCCTGAAGATCTGCGAGATCGGCGCGCAGATGCGGCTGCTCTACACGACCGCGCTCTACTGGGATTATGTCGCCAAGGACATTCCCCTTAGCGAGATCGACGCCGGCGAGCGCAAGGTCGCATGACGTCGATCGGAGCAGGGTCGCTGCCGTGCCGGTAGTCGTCATTCATCGCGAAGGCCAGACCCACCAGGGCGAGGTCAAGGACAACAGCAACCTGGTGGTGATGGCCGGCATCCGGCAGTTCCCCCATCCGCACCTGCGTTACGGCTGTGGCATGGGGAAGTGCTGCCGCTGCGCCTCGCGCGTCCTCAAGGGCGCCGAGCACCTGCCAGAACCCAACTGGAAGGAAAAGAAGCAGTTGGGGCCGCGGCTGGACGAGGGATATCGCCTGATCTGCCAGCTCTGGATCACGCACGATCTCGAGCTTGAGCAGGACAAGACGCCCCTGACACCGGCCGCCGCGGCCGGTGCCTGACCGTACGACCTGCACCTGCGACATGAGCTGGCGATGTACGTGATCCTGACCAGCAAGCCCGGAGAATTCACGACCGAGATCAACGGCGATCTGCGTCCTGTCGAGGCCTACGACTACCTGTTCTACGGCCACCGGAAGGCGCATTTCGTAATCGCCGAGCTGCTGGCCGACGGCACGAAGGTCCGCGTCGTCGAGGAGGCCACCAAGATCGTGAACACCGTGCCGACGAAGTTCCTGCCGAAGTTCGAGACGGTCGAGAAGGCCTACGACGAACTCAAGCATCTGACGACCTTCGGGCAGATGGGGACCGTCCTGAACAAGGTCGACGCCGGCTGAAGGGGCGCCATGATCCAGGTCACTTTCCTCACCAACGCCGCCAAGGTCGTCTCCGCCCCGGAGAACAGCAATCTGCTGCGCGTCTCGTTGCGCGAGCAGGGTGGCATTCCGTTCAAGTGCGGCGGCGGCCTGTGCGGCACCTGCAGGTGCCGCATCGAACAGGGCCTCGAGCACACCGACGCGGTCAAGCCGAAGGAACGCAAGCATCTCAGCGAGGAGGACCTGCGCCAGGGCTATCGCATGGCCTGCCAGACATTCCTCAACGGCGACGTCGCAGTCTCCTGGGTGCCGCGCCCCAAGCCTTCGGCACCCTCGCCTTCCACATCCGCTCCGGCGCACGACGCTTCCGGCACGCCGGGCTCGGAACGGAGTACCTGACGGCGGCATCGGAAAACCGCCCGGCATGGCAATTCACCGGTGTTCGAGTAGAATACGAAGCATACCGCCGGTTTCGGTGGATTTGGACAATGGACGATCAGGCAACGGCAAGACCTCGTTTGGGCGACGACAATCCGCCGCTTCGCAATCGCGTTACTGTCGAATTGCGCCAGGCCATCCTGGGCGGCCGTCTCAAGCCCGGTGACCGTCTGGTCGAAGAGCGCCTGGCGGAGGAGTACGGTGTCTCGCGCAACCCCATCCGCGAAGCCATTCGCGTGCTGGCCTCGGAAGGCCTGATCGAGGTCACGGCACGGCGCGGCGCCACTGTCGTCAAGCTCTCCGAGCAGGAAATACGCGAGACCATCGAGGTGCGGGCGCTGCTCGAGGGCCACAATGCCCGACTGGCCGCCCGCCACCAGGACAAGGACACGATCAAGCGCATCCAGACCGTGCTCAACAAGGGAACGCGCGCGGTCGCCACGCGGCGCTTCGACCAGCTGCTGGAACTCAATCAGGATTTCCATCGCGAGCTCTACGCCGCCGGCCGCAACACCGTGTTGAGCGGCACCGTCGAGCGGTTGCGCGAGCGCACGGCCATGCTGTTCTCGCCGACCGATCCGACACAGCAGGCACGCCTGTGGGAGGAGCACGCCGCGATCCTGCGCGCCGTGATCGCCGGCGACGAACGCGCCGCCGCCTCGCTGGCGGCCCAGCACGTGATGCGCGCCGGCGCGGACTATCTCCTGCGGCTGAACTCGGTCGGCGAAGGCCTGTCGCTGTCGTTCCCGCTCGACGATACTGAACCCAGCAAGCGCAAGGCCAACGGGCGCGAGTAGTCGTTCGTCATCCTCATGTGTCCTCTCCGCCGCGCAGCGGGGGAGAGGAAGGGACCCGTTGCGCAGCAACGGGGAGGTGAGGTGGTGTGGATCACGGAAATGGTGTGCAGGCTAAGAGGCGCTTGACCCACCTCACCTACCCCATGCTTCGCATGGGTCCCCTTCCTCTCCCCCCGCTCAAGCGGCTTGGTTACAAGCCGCGAAGCGGGCGGAGAGGACGAATGAGTGCAAACGCGATAGATCAGCGCCGCCCCAGCACCTCGTCGGTGTGTTCGCCGAGCAGCGGCTCGCGGTAGAGAGGTTGCGAAGGCTCGTCGCGGAAGCGGACGACGGGAGCGAAGTGCTTGCGGCCCTGGTCGTCGGTCACGATCATGCCGCGCTTGGCGAGGTTGGCGTCGGCGACGGCCTCGGGCAGCGTGTTGACCGGGCCGTAGCAGATGTCGAGCGTGTCGAGCCAGGCCATCCAGTGGGCCAGCGGTTTCTCGCGAAACGTCGTGGCAAGATAGTCCATCACCGGCTGCTGATGTGCGCCGGGCCATTCGCAAAGCGACGCCATCTCTGGTTTGCCGAGCGCGCCCAGGAGATTGCGGATGAACTTCATCTCCTGACCGGCCAGGACGAGCTGGCGGCCGTCGGAGGTGTCGTAGACGCGATAGAAAGCCGAACCGCCGGTGGTGCGCTGCTGCTTCACGTCGGGATGCCGGTTCTCGGCAAAAGCCGAGCCTACGACGTTGGCACAGGAGGCCATCAGGGCCTCGTGCATGGAGACATCGATGTAATCGCCGCGGCCCGTGTCCTTACGGCGCAGCAGCGCCATCAGCACGCCGCTCAGCGCATGCAGACCGCTCACCAGATCGGCGACGGGAAGGCCGGGAATGGCAGGCCGGCCGTCGTCGCCCAAGGTCAGACTCAGTACGCCGGTCATGGCTTCGAGCGCAAGATCGTGCGCGGCACGCCCGGGATAGGCGCCATCCTGGCCGAAAGCACTGATCGAGCAGTAGACGATGCCGGGATTGGCGGCCCGCACCGCCTCGTAGCCGATGCCGAAGCGCGCCGCGACGCCCGGCCGGAAAGACTCGACCAGCACGTCCGCCTCGCGGGCGAGACGGAAGAGATCGGCCCGCCCCTGCTCGCTCTTGAGGTCGAGCACGACGCTCTTCTTGCCGCGGCCCATGTTGCGGAAGAACACCGAGGTGCGTTGGTCGGCCGGTCGGATGTGCCGCCCGGGATCGCCCTCGCCCGGTGGCTCGACCTTGATCACCTCCGCGCCATGGTCGGCCAGCGCCGTGGTGAGATAGGGCCCCGGCAGGAACCAGGAAAGATCGACGACCTTGATGCCTTGAAGTTTCATCGGGCTTTACTCAACAGGGACTCGTTGTCGGCACCGAGCGGCGCGCAGGCGGCTTGTGCCGGCCGCGCGCCGTCGATGCGCAGGGGATTGGCGAGCACGCGCAGCTCGCCTTTCGCGGGGTGCGGCACAGAAGAAACCATGCCGCTGGCGCGTGCGAAGCTGCTGTCCAGCGCCTGGTCGAGGCGATGCACGGGTGCCGCCGGCAATATTCCGTTCAGGGCGCCGAGCCACGCCGCCGTCGTGCGGGTGCGGAAGACCGGATCGAGCGCCTCGGTCAGCGCGGCACGGTTCTTCGCGCGTAGTCCCGGATCGGCGAAGCGCGGATCGGCGACAAGCACATCGCAGCCCAGCGCCTGGCAGAGCGCCAGCCAGAATTTCTGGGTCATGCACATGATGAAGATCCAGCCATCCGCCGTCGGAAAGGTCTGGACCGGCGCCAGCGACAGATGGGCGCTGCGTGGCACCCGCGGCGAGACATCACCCTCGTTCAGATACCAGAGACCGGGATAGGTGAGCTGGTGCATGGCGACGTCGTAGAGGCAGGTGTCGACGTCGCAGCCCTGCCCCGTGGTGCGGGCCCGCAGCAGGCAGCTCAGCAGCCCGACGATCCCGGTCAGGCCGCTCATGCTGTCGATCAGGGAGACCCCGACCCGGGTCGGCGGCCCTTCCGGATCGCCCGTCAGTTCCATCAGGCCGGCCTCGGCCTGCATGAGGAAATCGTAGCCCGGCCAGTCCTTGCGGTCGTTGTCGCGGCCATAGGCGGAGATGTGCAGGCAGACGATCGACGGCTTGAAGTGCTTCAGGCTGGCATAGTCGAGGCCGAGCCTGGCGGGCTGCGTGCCGCGCATGTTGTTCACGACGCAATCCGCGCTCTTCACGAGCGCTTCGAAGTGCCGGCGGCCCTCCTCGCCCTTGAGGTCGAGCGTCACGCTCTTCTTGCCGAGATTCCAGGCCTGGAAATACTCGCTGTCGTCCCGGCCCAGCCTGTGCGGCCCGACCTGGCGCGAGGGATCTCCCTCCGGCGGCTCGATCTTGATCACCTCGGCGCCGAGCTCGGCCAGGAACATCGTGCCGTAGGGCCCGGCCCCGAACTGCTCCAGGGTCAGGACGCGAATGCCCTCGAGCGGCCGCGTTGTCGCCGTGCCGTTCACAGGACGGCGTTCCGCTTGATCCACTGCCGCGCGATGATGATGCGCTGCATCTCGTTGGTGCCCTCACCGATGCAGGTGAGCGGCGCATCGCGATAGAGGCGCTCGATGTCGTATTCCTTGGAGTAGCCGTAGGCGCCGTGGATGCGCATCGATTCGATGCTATTCTCCAGCGCCGCCTCCGAGGAAAAGTACTTCGCCATGCCGGCCTCGAGGTCGCAGCGCTCGTCGCGATCGAAGGCATCGGCGGCATCGAGGGTCAGGAGCCGCGCGGCACGGGCGCGCGTCGCCATCTCGCCCAGCTTGAGCTGGATCGCCTGATGCTCGCAGATCGGCTTGCCGAAGGTCTTGCGGATCTGGGCGTAGCTGGTGGCGAGCCGCAGCGCGCCCTCGGCAATGCCGACTCCCCGCGCGGCGACATTGATGCGGCCGAGCTCGAGACCGCCGGCCACCTGGGTGAAACCACGGCCCTCGACCTCGCCGATCAGGTGATCGGCCGGCAGGCGGTAATCTTCGAAGATCAGCTCGCCCGAATCGATCGACTTGTAGCCGAGCTTCTCGAGCTTGCGGCCGACCCGGAAGCCTGGGCCCTTGGGCGCGATGAACAGGCTCATGCCGGAATGGCGCGGGCTCGCCTCCGGATTGGTCTTCACCAGCAGGGCGAAGCACGAGCCTTCGATGCCGTTGGAGATCCAGGTCTTGGTGCCGTTCAGCACGTAATGATCGCCGTCGCGTCGCGCCGTGAGCCGGATCGCCTGCAGGTCGGTACCGGCGTCAGGCTCGGTGAGCGCAAGGCCGCCACGGATCTCGCCGCTCGCCAGTCGGGGCAGCCAGTGGCGCTTCTGCGGCTCGGTGCCGAACTTCTCGATCGCCAGCGCCAGCATCAGGTGGGAGTTGAAGATGCCGGTGATCGCCATCCAGACCGAGGAGACGCGCATCACGATCTCGGCGTAGGTGCGCGCCGGCAAGCCGAGGCCGCCATAGTCCGCGCTCACCGTGGCGCCGAACAGGCCGAGCTCCTTCATCTGTTCCACGATCTCGGCCGGCCATTTGTCGGCGTGATCGAACTCCTTCACGCGCGGCGCCACCTCGCGTTCGATCCAGCGGTCGATGGTGGCCAGAAGCTGGGCCTCGTCGGCCTTGTCGATGGTGCGCATGCATGTCCTCCCGGCCGGATCATGCCTGACAGGCAAAAGCCGACAAGGCCGCCAAATCTCAGACCGAAACGCGTAGCGTACGCAAAAGGATATCGGTTCCCTCCGAGGCTGTGGCAGGATCGCCGCCGGAGGAAACATCACAATGAAAAGACGGCAGTTCTCCCTCTCGCTGGCCGCGCTGCCGGTGGGTTCAGCACTCTGGAGCACGCAAGCGCGAGCCCAGGGCGACGACTGGCCCAACCGCAGCGTGCGTATCGTCTGCCCGTTCACGCCGGGCGGCTCGCAGGACAACATCGCGCGGCGTCTCACCGCCAAGCTCGGGGAGACGTTTGGCCAATCCTTCGTGGTCGAGAACCGCACCGGCGCCAGCGGCTCGATCGCCGCCGACAACGTCGCCAAGTCACCGCCCGACGGCTACTCGGTGCTGCTGGGCAACATCGCAAGCCACGCGCTGGTACCGCATCTCTATGCCCGTCCCGCCTACAATGCCGTGACCGACCTCGAGACCGTGGCCTGGATCGGCACGCAGCCCAACCTGCTATGCTGCCATCCCAGCTTTCCGCACGACACGCTGCCCAAGCTGATCGCGGCGGCTAAGGCGGAGCCGGGCAAGATCAGCTTCGGTTCGTCGGGCGTCGGCACCTCGCCCACCCTCACCATGACGCTGTTCAAGCAGAAGACAGGCGCCGACATCACCTTCATCAGCTACCGAGGGGCAGCAGCAGCCGCATCCGACGTGCTGGCAGGCCATGTGCCGCTGGTGATCTCCAACATCGATTCCCTGATGAGCCAGGTGAATGCCGGCAAGCTGAAGCCGATCGCGACCAGTGGCGCCAAGCGCTCGCCGGTGACGCCGGAAACGCCGACCTTCGCCGAGCTGGTGTCGCCGGACATCGTGGTCTCCTCCTGGTCGATCTGGGCGGTCCCCAAGGGAACGCCGGCCCGGATCAAGGACAAGCTCAGGGTGGCGACCGAGCGCGCCCTGGAAACGCCTGACGTCATCGCCAGCATGAAGGCGGGCGGCTTCGAGCCGGGCACCATGACGGTCGCCGAGATCGATGCCTATATTCAGACCGAGATCAAACGCTGGGGCGAGGTCATCCGTGCCGCAGGCATCAAGCCGGAGTAAGCATCACCTGCTTCCCGACCTCCTGGCGCCCGGGCTCGACCTCGTCTTCTGCGGCACCGCGCCCAGTCCTGCGTCGTTCAAGGCGCGCGCCTACTATGCCAATCCCGGCAACGCCTTCTGGCCGACCTTGTACGCCGTCGGGCTCACGTCCGAGCGGCTGGCGCCGCTGCGCTTTCCCGAATTGCTGGGTTTCGGCATAGGCCTCACCGACCTCAACAAGACCGAGGTCGGTTCCGACCACGAGCTGACGCCCGCAGCGATGGATGCCGGCTCGCTGCACGCCAAGCTGCGGCGCTTCCGCCCCGCCGCCATCGCCTTCACCAGCAAGAACGCCGCATCGCTCGGCCTCGGCGCAAAGAACCTGGTCTATGGCCGCCAGCCCGATCTGCTGGAGGGCGCGGTGGTCTTCGTGCTCGCTTCGCCGTCGGGCCGGGCGCGGTCTTTCTGGACGATCGCGCCCTGGCAGGAGGCCGCGTCCTTCGTCGCCGAGCGGCGGCGCGGGCGCGAACGCGCGGCATGACCGTTGGCAGGACGGCCGGCAGCGGCGGCGGCATCCTGGGCCGCCGCGCGGCGCTGGCAGGTCTTGCCGTGTCGTCCAGCCTCGCCGCACCGGCGCCGATATGCGCCCAGGACTCCGGGTCACTGCGCGAGCTGGCGCGGCGTGCCACGATCTACCTCTTCCCGATCTACGAGATGTACCGCGTGCGCTGGCAGGCGACGGTGGACGACACCAATCCGCAGCGCCAACGGCTCAACCGCTTCCGTCATGTCAGCACCCTGCCCGGACCGCAGACGCGTGTGGTGTCGATGCCCAATGGCGACACGCTGCTGTCCTTCGCCTGGCTCGACCTCTCGCTCGAGCCGATGTTCCTGCTCGTGCCGCCGCTCGGCGACCTCTTCTACAGCTACGCTTTCCTCGACCTCTTCACCGATACCTTCGCCACCGTCAGCCATCGCCTGAACGGCGCACGGCCGGCGCCCCACATGATCGTGGGGCCGGCCTGGAGAGGCGATCCGCCGGGCGACGTCGTCCTGCTGCGTGCGCCGACCAACTCGGTGTGGCTGCGCGGCCGACTGCTGGTCAGCGACCCCGACGAACTCAGCCAACTCGTCATCCTGCAGACGCGCGTGCTGCTGGAAACGCCCGACATGCGCAACGAGCGACGGATTCTCGAGACGGGCGAGCTGATGCGCCAGCGCACGCAGCCCCCACCGGAGCCCGTCGCCGACTGGCCGGCGCCACAGCCGGCCGATCCGTTCGACCTCTTCACCGTCGGCATGCGGGCACTGGGCGAAAGTCCGCTCAGTGAGCGCAGGCGCGGCGAGCTCGAACCCCTGGCGGCGCTCAAGCTGGCGCCTGGCCGCAAGTTCGACCTGCGCGCTTTCGGCGAAGCGGAGCAGCGATCGATCCGTGCGGGCATCGCGCAAGGGCTGGCCGACATCCGCGTCGCGGCCGCGCGGCCATCCCGCACGGTGAATGGCTGGTTCTACAGCGAACCCCATCTCGGTAATTTCGGCAGCGACCATCTTTATCGCGCCGCCACGGCACTCACCGCGCTCGGCGCGCCGGAACCGGCCGAGCTAGTGAGCCTGATCGCCGCCGCCGATGCCGAGGGCCGCCCACTGTCCGGAGAGCGTGCCTACACCCTCACCTTCCCCGGCGGCGGCTTGCCGCAGGCGCGGGCCTTCTGGTCGCTGTCGATCTACCAGGCGATGCCCGACGGGCGCGCCTTCTTTTTCGACAATCCGATCCAGCGCTGCACGGTTGGCGAGCACACGCCGGGCCTCGTGTTCGGCGCCGACGGGGCCCTTACGCTCTATATCCAGCGCACCCCGCCGGCGGGCGATCGCGTAGCCAACTGGCTGCCGGCTCCTGCAGGCTCCCTGCGCCTGGTGCTGCGCGCCTACGAACCGGACGAAGCCCTGATCCAGGGGCGCTATCGTGCCCCAATTGTCGTGCGCAACTCCTCGCGCTGACCTGCGTTCCCTCCTGAATGCCCCTCAGGGCACGATAAAACAGGAGTGGGACAAGCAGGAGCTCGACATGACCGACATCTCCCGCCGCTCGCTGGCTGCGGGCGCCGGCCTGTTGCTCGGCGCCATCGCCCTTCCCGCGCGCAGCCAGCAACTCGCCATCAGTGCATCGATACCTCGCCTCACCCCCAAGCCGCTCACCTTCAATCCCGACCGGGTGAAGGGGATTTCGGCCGAGGCGCTGCACCGCCACTACGACGAGGTCTATGCGCCGGCCGTCAAGAAGATGAATGCCCTGCAGGAGGAGTTGGCGAAGCTCGAGATCGGCGAAGCACCACCCGAGACCGTGGCCAAGCTCAAGAGCGAGGAACTGGCGGCCTATAATGCCACGATCCTGCACGAGCTCTATTTCGACGGGATCGGCGAGATGGCCGTGCAGCCTTCGGGTCTGCTGGCCCAGGCGATATCACGCGACTTCACCAGCCTCGACCGCTGGAAGGCGGAGTTCGCTGCGACCGCGCGATCCCTCGCCGGCAACGGCGGGTGGGTGATCCTGGCCCATTCACCGCGCGACAAGCGCCTGTACAACCATCGCGCCGCCTCGACCTCGGAATCGCCGGCCGGCAGCGTCCCACTGCTGGCGATGGACATGCACCGCTACGCCTACGACGGCGATGCCGCGGCCCATGTCGGCGCCTTCATGCTGGCGATCAAATGGACCAACGCCGAGCGGCTCTATCGTGAGGCGATGAGGGTGTAGTCTGGACCGCGGGCCGGGAGGCCCACGGTCCAAAAGATCACGCCGTCGGTTGGACGCGCTGGGATTCTTCTTCGGCCTTGGCTTCGATCGCTTCCATGTCGTCGTCGCTCAGGCCGAAGTGGTGGCCGATCTCGTGGATCAGCACGTGGCGCACGATGTGCGGCAGATCCTCGCCCGATTCGCACCAATAGTCGAGGATCGGACGGCGGTAGAGGAAGATGCGGTCGATGTCGTTGGCGACATGGCCGGCTCCCCGTTCCATCATCGACACGCCCTGGTAAAGACCGAGCAGATCGAAAGGCGTCTCGAGATTCATCTCCTTCTCGACCTCTTCGGACGGGAAGTCGTCGATCTGAATGCGCACGTTGCCGACATGCCGACGGAACTCCTCGGGAATCGTCGCGAGCGCCTCCGCGGCGATGGCTTCGAAGTCCTCGAGGGTTGGCGCCGTGCCGAAGCAGGGCGTGCGCCGCGGGTTCGTGAAGATCGGCATCTTCCCCCCATATAGCAGAGGCGGCCGCTCGCCAAGCACCCCTTGCCGGAGATTGTGCGTCGGTCGCTCTTGCAATTTGGCGCAAGATTCGCAAGGTCGCTTTGGGAAGAACCACAAAAGAACCGCACCAAGCTCGCCGCCGCCCATATGCTCCAATTCATCGTCCGCCGTGTGATCGTGGCGCTGCTCGTTGCCGCCACGGTCATGACCCTGGCTTTCATCCTCACCCGGCTGTCCGGCGACCTCGCCGTCTCGATCGCCGGGCCCAACGCCACCCAGGAAGATATCGAGCTGGTCCGCAAGGCCTATGGCCTCGACCGGCCCGTCACCACCCAGTTCTTCGACTGGGCGGGCCGCGCCATCACCGGCGACCTGGGCGAGAGCTACTTCTTCAAGACCCGCGTGTCGTCGCTGATCGCCGAGCGCATGCCGATCACCATCACGCTCGGCCTGACCGGGCTGATCATCGCCCTGCTGGTCTCGCTGCCGCTGGGCATCCTGGCGGCGGTGCGCGAAAATACCGCTTTCGACCGCGTCGTCCAGATGGTGGCGCTGCTCGGTCAGGCCATGCCCTCGTTCTGGCTGGGGCTGATCCTGATGATCACATTTGGGCTGCAGCTCGGCTGGCTGCCGATCTCGGGAACGGGCTCGTGGCAGCACTACGTCATGCCGGGCATCGTGCTTGCCTTCTCGGCCATTCCCGCCCTCACACGGCTCACGCGCGCCGGCATGATCCAGGCGATGGGCAGCGATTACATCAGAACCGCCCGCGCCAAGGGCCTGTCCCGCGCCTCGATCCTGCTGAAGCACGCGCTGCGCAATGCCGCCATCCCGGTGGTGGCGATCGCCGCCGTCCAGCTCGGCTTCATGCTGGGCGGCTCGATCGTGATCGAGCAGGTCTTCGCCCTGCACGGCGTCGGCTTCCTGGCCTGGGAGTCGATCGGCAAGAACGACTTCCCGGTGGTGCAGGCCGTCGTGCTGGTGCTGGCGGTGATCTACGTGGCACTGACCATGCTGGCCGACCTGATGAACGCCGTCCTCGACCCCAGGCTGCGTTGACCGTGAGGGCACGAGGATGAGCACAGTCTCCATCACCTCCGGTCCACGACGCGGCTGGAAAAGCGCCGGCACCTGGATCGGGGCGGTGATCGTCGGCATCGCGGTGATCTGCGCGATCTTCGCCCCACTGCTGTCGCCGCACGATCCCTTCGCCCAGGACCTCGGCAAGCGCCTGCTGGTCCCCTTCTGGATGGAGGGCAGCGACCCCGCCCACCTGCTCGGCACCGACCAGCTCGGACGCGATTACCTCTCGCGCCTGATCTACGGCTGCCGCATCTCGATGCTGATCGGCGTCACGGTGAGCATCGTCTCGGGCATCATCGGCATCGCGCTGGGCGTGCTGGGCGGCTTCCTGGGCGGTCGGGTCGACGACGCCGTGCTGTTCGCGATCACCACGCGCCTCTCGATCCCGGTCGTGCTGGTCGCGCTGGCAGTGGTAGGCCTGCTGGGCAGCTCCATGACCCTGCTGGTGATCACGCTCGGCCTGCTGCTGTGGGATCGCTTCGCCGTGGTGGCGCGCTCGACCACCATGCAAGTACGCAATCTCGACTTCGTCTCGGCCGCCTGGTGCGCCGGTTGCTCGCAGACGCGCATCCTCGTCCGCGAGGTGCTGCCCAACATCGCGAGCCATCTGGTCGTGGTCGGCACGCTCGAGATTGCGCTCGCCATCCTGCTCGAGGCCGCCCTGTCGTTTCTCGGCCTCGGCGTGCCGCCGCCGCTGCCGTCCTGGGGGCTGATGATCGCCGAAGCCAAGGATTACATGTTCTTCTCGCCCTGGGTGATCGTGATCCCCGGCATCGCCCTGTTCGTGCTGGTGATGGGCATCAACCTGCTGGGTGACGGGCTGCGCGACGCGTTCGGCACGCAGAGGACCGATACATGAGCGCGCTGCTGGAAATCGAGGACCTGGCGGTGAGCTTCGGTCGGACCGGCGCGGTGCGCGGCACCTCGTTCACCGTCGAGCGCGGCGAGACCCTGTCGGTGGTGGGCGAATCGGGCTGCGGCAAGTCGGTGACGGCGCTCGCCGTCATGAACCTGTTGGCCCGTGGCGCCCGCCGCACGGCGCGCGCCATGCGCTTCCAGGGCGAGGATCTGATGAGCCTCTCCGACAGCGGCATGGCTCGGCTGCGCGGCAATGACATGGCGATGATCTTCCAGGAGCCGATGACGTCGCTCAATCCCGCCTACACGGTGGGCTCGCAGATGACCGAGGTGCTGCGCCGTCACAAGGGCACGCCGCAACGCCTCGCCATCGACCGCGCCGCCGATCTGCTGGCCCGGGTCGGCATCACCGCGCCCGGCCTGCGGCTCGGCCAGTTTCCGCACCAGCTCTCGGGCGGCCTGCGCCAGCGCGTGATGATCGCCATGGCGCTGATGTGCGAACCCAAGCTCCTGATCGCCGACGAGCCGACGACGGCGCTCGACGTCACGGTGCAGGCACAGATCCTGCGGCTGCTCGCGCAGCTGCAGCGCGATCTCGGGCTCGGCATGCTGCTGATCACCCACGATCTCGGCATCGTCGCCCGGGTCGCCCACAAGGTGGCGGTCATGTATGCCGGCAAGGTGGTGGAAAACGCCGCGACGGCCGAGCTCTTCGCCAGCCCACGCCATCCCTACACCCAGGGCCTGCTGCGCTGCGTGCCGGTGCCCGGCAAGATCAAGCGTGACGAGCCGCTGGGCTCGATCCCGGGCACGGTGCCGCGCGTCGGCCCCGACTTCGAAGGCTGCGCGTTCCGCGAACGCTGTTCCTTTGCCGACGCGACCTGCACCCAGGACATCCCGCGCCACCAGGCCGGTACCACCCACGACTTCCTCTGCAGGCTGCCCTCATGAACACGACTGGCGTGAGCACGACGGGCGGGGCGGCGCTGCCGGCCATCGAAGTGAGATCCGTCCGCCGCACCTTCAGGGTGAAGGGCGGCATGTTCGGCGCCGACCGCCATGTCGTGGCCGTCGACGATGTCTCCTTCTCGGTACCGCCGGGCGGTGTGCTGGGCGTGGTGGGTGAATCGGGCTGCGGCAAGTCCACCCTGGCGCGCCTGATCCTGGGCCTGCTCGAACCGACGGCCGGCGACATCGCCGTCGAAGGCCAGCGGGTCACCGACATGGACCGCAAGGCCCGTGCGCGGCTGATCCAGCCGGTCTTCCAGGATCCCTTCGCCTCGCTCAATCCGCTCACTCGCATTCGCGACATCGTGGCGATGCCGCTGGTGGCCCAGGGCACCTTCGGCCGCGCCGAAATCGCCAAGCGCGTCGACGAGATGCTGGAGCGGGTCGGCTTGCGCGCCGAGATGGGCCAGCGTCTGCCGCCGGAACTGTCGGGCGGTCAGCGCCAGCGCGTGGCGATCGCGCGCGCCCTGGTGCTGCGGCCGCGCATCGTGGTGTGCGACGAGCCGACCTCGGCGCTCGACGTTTCAGTGCAGGCGCAGATCCTGAACCTGCTGGGCGAGCTGCGCCGCGATCTCGGCCTCACCTACCTGTTCATCAGCCACAACCTCGCGGTGGTCGAACATGTCGCGAGCGAGGTGGCGGTCATGTATCTCGGCCGCATCGTCGAACGCCAGCCGACCGAGACGCTGTTCCACGCCCCCGAGCATCCCTACACCAAGGCACTGCTGGCCTCGGTGCTGACACCCGAGCCGGGCCTCGGCGTGCCCGATGTCGGGCTGGGCGACATCATGCCCGATCCGGCCAACATCCCGCCGGGCTGCCGCTTCCATCCGCGCTGTCCGGTCGCCGAACCACGATGCTCAACTGAAACGCCGCCGCTCAAGCCGAGGCCTGGCGGCGGCGTGGAGTGTTTGCTGGTTCCTTGATTACTTTCTCCGCGACCTAGCGCGCTATGCATACGCACATCGCTCATC
>MKRV01000006.1 GCA_001897995.1 Alphaproteobacteria bacterium 65-37
CGAGTGACGCCGCCAGCCAACGATAGGCGAGGGAGATCGAGGGATGCCGTCGGATCGCCTCCCGAGCGACTTCGGCGGACCGGCGATAGTTTCCTTCGAAGTAGTACGATGTCGCGATCTGGGTCAGCCGGATCGGGTGTGCCGGGTCGCGCGGGCTCAGGCGCAAGTAGGTCTCGAGCGCGTTGCGCCCTTCCTGATGAGCACCTGAATACACCAGGGCTGCTCCCCGCACTCCATGGGCATCGGCGCAGTTCGGGCTGACGGCGAGGGCGCGGTCGGCCTCGGCAATGGCCACATCCTTCTCGCCTCTCATGTAGACGGTGAGGGCGAGCCGGGCGCGCGCTTCGGCATTCTCCGGATTCAGTTCGATCGCCCTGCGCGCCAGCGGCTCGCTCCGCTCGCAGCCTTCTGCGATCGAGATGCGACTGAAGGTCGAGGACTCCATGAGATACGTCCAGGCAAGACCGTCATAGGCCGGTGAAAAATCCGTTTGGAGCGTGACCGCCTGCTGGAAGAAGTGCCTCGCCCGCAGATTGTCGTCGGCCGACTGCCTCAGCATGTGACAGATGCCGCGCTGATGGGATTCCCAGGCGCTCAGCGTCTCGGGGGCCTGGCGGAGAATGCGCCGGCGTTCGGCCTCGATGAGGGACGGAACGAGAGCCGCAATGACAGCCTCGGTGATCTCGTCCTGCACATCGAAGGCATCCGTGAACTTGCGGTCGTATCGCTCCGACCAGACCTGGAGCGCTGTCCGCGCATCGACGAGCCGGCACGCGACACGGATCCGGCCGTTGCTGTGCCGGGCACTTCCTTCCAGTACGTAGCGCACATCGAGCTCGCGGCCGATTTCACGGACGTCGACGGTCGTGTTCTTGAAGGTGAAGCTAGAGTTGCGGGCGATTACGAGCAGCCAGCGCAGACGCGCCAGCTCGGTCAGCACGTCTTCGGCGATAACGTCGCCGAAGAAGTCCTGCGCCGGATCGCCGGACAGATTTGCGAACGGGAGGACGGCGATGGACGGCAGATCGCTCGGCACCCTGTCGCGGACCCAGGCCGGCACCTGTTCTTCGTGGACGTCACCCACGAAGCGGAAGCCGATCCGCGGCATTGTCTTGATCAGCCGCTGCGCCTGCCCGCTGTCGCCGACGACCTTGCGTGCGATGTTCAGCCGGGTGGTCAAAGCCGAGTCGGAAATTGCACGCCCGTTCCAGACGGCGGCGACCAATTGGTCCTTCGTGACGGTGCGGGCTCGGTTGCAGAGGAGATAACCGAGCAGGTCAAGCACCTGGGACGCCGCCGGCACGATCAGGCCGTTCCGACGCAACTCATGCCTGTCGGTATCCAGGACACAGTCTTCAAAGCGATAGCGCACGGCGATCTCGCCAATCGGAGCCTGCGGCAACGCTACCATGCGCAGATGTGAGGCAGTAGTGACGAAAAGTGACGTGGTGGTGAAGTCGATTGTCCGGAAGAAGCCTACGATCGGCATGCTCCCGAAAAGGATCTGGCCAATGAACCGCCGCCAATTCCTGCTCTCGGCTTCCGCCCTCTCAGCGTCCGCCACCAGCCTGCCAGGCGTGGCCGCCAGGGCACAGCCAGTCTCGAAAGCCCCGAAGATCGGTGTGCTGATCAACGGTGGGCCGGGGCCGGTCGTCGGCATCCTGCAGAAAGCCTTCGTCGGGGTCGGCTATGCGGATGGGCAGGGGATGACTCTGGAGTTCCGGTACGCGCATGGCCGGCTCGACCGACATCGTGCCCTTGCGTCCGACCTCGTGCAGCTCGATGTCGATGTGATCATGACGCTCGGCGGGCCGGCCTCACGGGCGGCCAAGGACACGACGTCCGCGATCCCGATCGTCTTTTCCATCGTGACCGATCCCGTGGCGCTCGGCCTTGTGGTCAGCATGGAGCGGCCCGGCGGCAACGTCACGGGTGTCACCAATCTCGATCCCGAGCAGGCCGTCCGCCAGCTTGAGCTGGCCAGAAGCCTTCTCCCGAAGGTGACGCGCGTTGGCATCTTGAGCGATACGACAATCCCTGGCGTCGACGGCAGCGGTCTTGCGCCCATCGACCGCGCCAATGTTGCGGCCGCTCACCAGCTCGGCATCGAGGCGGTGGTCCGCAAGGTCGCCGACGGGCCATCTCCCGACTATGCCGGCGCGCTCGACGACATGATCAAGCATGGCGCAGAGGCACTCGTGGTGCTCGAAGTGCCGATGCCGCTCCGCGACGGCAAGACCGTGGCCGAACTGGCGACTGCGCGGCGTTTGCCGACGGTTTTCCCCGGTGGGCAATCCGGAACAGGCGGGCTGATCGCCTACGGGACGAGCGTCGCCGACACCTGGCCCTGCATGGTGCCTCTGGTCGACAAGATCCTGAAAGGAGCGAAGCCCGCGGAGCTGCCCGTGCAGACGGTCTTGAAACGAGAACTGGTCGTCAATCTCGTTACGGCCCGCGCTCTTGGTCTGACGGTTCCCGATAAGATCGTGAGGCACGCCGATCGTGTGATCGAGTGACGACCGCGAAAGCCTAGTTTGCCGATGCCAGTCCGGCCTGACGCCTAAGCTCCGGAATCAGCCGCGAGACATTATGCGCGCCCACCTGCGTCACCGTCATGCCCTGCGATTTCCAGCCGCGCACGATGTAGTCGAAGCCGCGCGAGCCGGGCGTGCCAGGCGGGACAGGAGCTCCCCCGGACGCCACTGCACTGTTGCCGCTCCTGGTACTGGTGCCAAGCGTGGCCTCGTAGGGACCGGTCCAGCCGACCTGGTCGAAGCCGTCCTTCTTCAGGGCCAGGGTGGCCTTGAGCAAGGCGAAGGCGCGCAGCCGGTCGATGTCGGCAGGCGTCACTTGGCCGTAGGTGCAGCGAGCCCGATAGGCAGGGTCGGTCGTTGCGGTGTCGCGGACGGCGTCGCAGGAAGCGCCGGCCACTGGTGCCTCGGCGGATACTTCTTTATTGGCCGAACAGGCACCCAGGATGGTGCCGAATACGAGAAAAAGGGCAGCAGGACGAATCGCGGCATTCCTGGTCATCGGTCTCCTTGGCTGTCGGCACCTACTGGCCGACATCACCCTGCAGTCACTACAGCCGACGTATCCCGCGTTCAACCGCCCGTCTTCAACCGCCCGTCTTCAGTCGCCCAACTTCAATCGCCCAACTTCAATCGCCCAACTTCAATCGCTCGTCATATCCGGCCCATCAGCAGCAAGACGATCAGGATGACGATGATGAGGCCGGCGCCGCCGCTGGGATAGTAGCCCCAGCCGCTGCTGTACGGCCATGTCGGTAGCGCGCCGATCAGGATCAGGATCAGAATGATCAGAAGAATGGTGCCCAGCACAATGGTTCTCCTGCTAGTGCAGGAAGAACGGGGGTTCTCCTGCTTGTGCAGGAAGAAACGGACACCTTTCGTGGCGGTTGCTGCCGATCGGTGGAAATGTCGGATGGGCAACCGAGCCGGGGGTCAGGGGGCAAAGCGCGTGAAGACGTAATCGTGATTCTTCACGTGGGCCTCGTGGCAGGTGAAGCAGGTCCGGTGCTCGGCCTCGTCCACGGGCTTGCCCTCGATGAACTTGCCGAAACCCCAGCCACCTGTGGCGGGGTACTTCTTCGAGTCCTTGACCATGACCTGGACGGTTGTGGCCGGGCCGGGCACCAAAGCCTGGTCGAAGCCGGGCAGGAATTCGCGCTTCCAGGCGAGCTTCACGAGGACCGTGCCATCGGGGTAGGGCAGGCGGCTGTCGCGATAGGCCCCGATCGCCGTGTCGTTGCCGAGCACGGCGCGCAGTTCGTTGAAGGGCGTGCCTTCGAGGGCCGGGGCCACCAACTGCCACTGGCGATAACCGTCGGGGATGGTGACGCCGAAGATCGGCGACGCGTTGGGCGAGGCGGTGGGTGGATCACCGGCATGCGACGCCGTCGTGGCGAGAGCCAGCGACAGGACCATCGTGCCGGCGCAGAGCCATGGATAAATCGGTTTCATGTATTGTCTTTAGCTCTTCTCTTTAGAAGCGGTCGACGTCGATGATCGCCTTCACGAAGGCTTCGGGCGCCTCCTGCGGCAGATTGTGGCCGATGCCGCCGCTGATCAGCCGATGCTCGTATTTGCCGGTGAACTTCTTGGCGTAAGAAGCAGGCTCGGGGTGCGGCGCGCCGTTGGCGTCGCCCTCCATGGTGATGGTCGGCACCTTGATATCGGGGAACTGGGCGAGTTTCGCCTCGATCTCGTCGAACTTGCGCTCACCCTCGGCCAGCTTGAGGCGCCAGCGGTAGTTATGGATGGCGATGGCGACCTGATCGGGATTGTCGAGTGAGGCGGCGGAGCGGTCGAAGGTGGCGTCGTCGAACTTCCACCGGGGTGAAGCCAGTTCCCAGATCAGCCGTGCGAAGGCGTGCATGTACTTCTTGTAGCCGGCCTCGCCGCGCTCCGTGGCAAAGTAGAACTGGTACCACCATTGCAGCTCCGCCTTGGGGGGCAGCGGGGCGCTGCCCGCCGCCTGGCTGCCGATCAGATAGCCGCTGACCGAGACCAGGGCCTTGCAGCGTTCCGGCCACAGGGCGGCGACGATGTCGGCCGAGCGCGCGCCCCAGTCGAAGCCGGCGATGATTGCCTTGTCGATCTTGAGCGCATCCATGAAGGCGATGACGTCGGTCGCCAGCGCCGCGGGCTGGGCGTTGCGCGGTGTGGCTTCCGTCAGAAAGTGCGTGGTGCCGTAGCCGCGCAAATGGGGGATGACGACCCGGTAGCCCGCCGCCGCCAGCGCCGGCGCGACGTCGACAAAGGCATGGATGTCGTAAGGCCAGCCGTGCAGGAGCACCACCGCCGGACCGTTGGCGGGGCCGGCCTCGGCATAGCCGACATTCAGCACGCCGGCATCGATCTGCTTCAGCGGGCCGAGGGACGTCGCGCCTTTGCCGCCGGTGGGTTGGCGCATCGACTGCGCCCGGGCCGCGCTGATCGCGCCGAGCTGGGCAACGGCGACGCCGATGGCAGCTGTGCCGAGGAAGCGCCGCCGCGGCTGAATGATTTGGTTCGACATGATCTACTCCTTACGCGTTACTTGCTTTCGAGGACGGGTTGCTGGCGATAGCGCGCGGGAAACAGCGTGCGCAGGCCGTCGATCTTCGGCCGCTCGTGGATCACGATGTAGGGCTCGCGCGGATGGTCATGCAGGTAGTTCTGATGGTCGCGCTCGGCGACATAGAAGACCTTGTCACGCTCGATGGTGGTGGCGATCGGCGCCGCGAAGGTGCGTGCGGCGATCAACTGGTCGAGGTAAGCGCGCGCGACCCTGGCCTGCTCGGCATCGGTCGGGAAGATCGTCGACCTGTATTGTGGGCCGACATCCGGCCCCTGGCGGTTGATCTGTGTCGGATCGTGCACGGTCGAGAAGAAGATCTGCAGCAGGGTGGCGTAGGAGACCTTCTGCGGGTCGAACACGATCCGCACGGCTTCGGCGTGGCCAGTGCGGCCGGTGCCGGTCGCTTCATAGGTCGCGGTCTCCCGGCTGCCGCCGGCATAGCCCGAGGTGGCGCTGATGACGCCCTCGACGTGCTGATAAACCGCCTGGACGCCCCAGAAACAGCCCCCGGCGAGAAGGGCGGTCTGCGGCGCACTCTTGTCGACGATGTCGACCTGAGAGGCCGGTGCCAGCTTCGGAGAAGTCGCCTGCGCGGAGCCGGCGAGGGTGACGGCGAGCAGGCTCGCGGCGACCGTCGAGAGGAAACGAGGCATCTGGGAAAGCTCCGGGAGGGCAACGAACATGCCTTGATGAAGTGGGGGGCATAGCCCGGTTCTTGAACGGCACTCGATGAGAAGTTTGTTGGCCTGTGTATCGCTCTGGAAGTGCGATACACGCTGATACAAGTCTTTTCGGTTCACCCGACGCCATCGGTCGGTCGACCTGATAGAGCGAAATTGTCATCCGCCGGAAGCAGTGGGAATGGAGCATATCGATCATATCCTGATCGTCGACGACGATCGTGAGATCCGCGAACTGGTGGCGGGCTACCTGAAGAAAAACGGCCTGCGCGTGACTGTCGTCGCTGGCGGCCGGCAGATGCGGTCGTTCCTCGAAGCCGATCGGGTCGATCTCGTCGTTCTCGACATCATGATGCCGGGCGATGACGGTCTGGTGCTCTGCCGCGAGCTGCGCGCCGGCAAGCACAAAGCCGTCCCCATCCTGATGCTGACCTCGCGCAGCGATGAGACCGACCGCATCGTCGGTCTCGAAATGGGCGCCGACGACTATCTCGTGAAGCCATTCGCCGCGCGCGAGCTGCTGGCCAGGATCAAGGCCGTCCTGCGGCGCACGCGCATGCTGCCGCCCAACCTGCAGGTGACCGAAGCCGGCCAGTTGCTGGCCTTCGGCGCGTGGCGGCTCGACACGACCGCCCGGCACCTGCTCGACAAGGCGGGAACCGTCGTCGCGCTGAGCGGGGCGGAGTATCGCCTGCTGCGCATCTTCCTCGACCATCCGCAGCGCGTGCTCTCGCGCGACCAGTTGCTCAATCTCACACAGGGCCGCGACGCCGAGCTGTTTGACCGCTCGATCGATCTGCTGGTCAGCCGCGTGCGCCAACGCCTGCGCGACGATGCACGGGAGCCTGCCTACATCAAGACCGTCCGCAACGAAGGCTACGTCCTGGCCATGCCGGTCGAGATCGTGGCCGCCCCTCCATGACGAGTGTATCCACGACAGCGGGGAGACGGCTGCGCCGGCTTCTGCGCTTGCCGCGGACCCTGCGCTGGCGGCTTTTTCTCATTCTGCTCGCCGGCTTGGTGCTGGCGCATGGCCTGTCGTTTGGCGTGCTGTTCTTCGAGCGCACCACCTCGGCCATGGGGCTGATGCTCACCAACATGGAGAAGGACGTCAGCACCTCGCTCGCGCTGCTCGACGGCCTCCCTGCCGAGGAGCGTCCGCGCTGGCTGCCGCTGCTCGATCGGCCGACCTATCGATACGAGCTCGGCCCCGG
The DNA here is from genome assembly GCA_001897995.1 of Alphaproteobacteria bacterium 65-37. Lineage (GTDB taxonomy): Bacteria > Pseudomonadota > Alphaproteobacteria > Reyranellales > Reyranellaceae > Reyranella. The sequence continues at coordinate 6,977 of MKRV01000006.1, forward strand.
GCTTCCCGGCACGCCCGAATTCAGCCCGCGGACGGCCGAGATTGCCGCGACCATCAACCAGGCGGCCACTCAGGTGGCGGGGCGGCGGTTTCCCGTCACGGTCGAGAGCCTCCCCGGGACGCGGCCGCATCTGCAGGCGCATGTGACGCTCGGCGATGGCTCGCCGGTCACGATCGACATCCTGCCGCAGCGGATGCCGCTCGCGGCCTGGCTGCCCTACGTGCTGGCCGCGCAACTGCTACTGCTGCTCCTTTGCACATGGTTCGCGGTGCGCCTGGCGATCGGACCATTGCAGCAGTTCGCGCACGCCGCCGAGACGCTGGATCCCGGCCGCGAGACGGCCCGCCTCGAGGAACGGGGGCCCACGGAGGTGGCCCACGCAGCCTCGGCCTTCAACGCCATGCGCACACGGATCGCGCAGTATCTCGAGGAGAGGGTGCGCATCCTGGCCGCGATTTCCCACGATCTGCAGACGCCGATCACGCGCATGAAGCTCAGGGCCGAGATGGGCGAGGACAGTCCGGAGAAGGACAAGCTGCTGGGCGATCTCACGGAAATCGAACGGTTGGTTCGTGAGGGGGTCGCCTATGCCCGAAGCGCGCACGGCAATACCGAGAAGCCGGCCCGCATCGATCTCGGCGCGTTCATCGAGAGCCTCGTCTTCGATTATCAGGACACCGGCAAGGCCGTCTCGTCGCCTGCGTACGTCGACATCGTCCTGACGACCAGGCCGAACGCGCTGCGCCGCATCCTCACCAACCTCGTCGACAATGCGTTGAAGTTCGCCGGCACGGCCGAGATCGACGTGTCGAGAGCGGCCGACGGCCCGATCACGATCGCGGTGCGCGACGACGGGCCGGGCATTCCCGAGGACCAGCTCGAGGCTGTGCTGCAGCCCTTCTACCGCCTCGACCCGTCGCGCAACCGCGACACCGGTGGCACCGGCCTTGGCCTCGCCATCGCCCAGCAGCTCGCCCAGGCCATCGGCGGTTCCCTGAAACTCAGGAACAGGGAAGAGGGTGGGGTGTCGGCCGAGGTGACCCTGCCTTCCGCTGGAGGTGGCCCGCGGTAGAAGAGGGTGAAGAGATCACCGCCGTCTTTCGATCCTCAGCTGCATTGAGATGATCGTCCTATGGATGGGACGCATCGTATCGATTTGCGCATCTCCCTTGGGCTGAGACGCGCTGCTACCTGCAGCGCCAGCCGATCCGCCTTTCCGCGGTTTCACCCGAAGGAGACGCTCCCATGCCAACGACTTCCAGCGCTGCCAACTTCGACGGCCGCAGGCCGATCATCGATCCCAACGACTCCGCCATGCTCCTCATCGATCATCAAAGCGGCCTGTTCCAGACCGTCGGCGACATGGAAATGACGGTGCTGCGCAAGCACGCCACGGCACTGGCCAGGATGGCCACGCTCTGCAAGCTGCCGGTCATCACCACGGCGTCGGTGCCGCAGGGCCCCAACGGGCCGCTCATTCCGGAAATCCACCAGAGCGCACCGCATGCGAAGTACGTTGCGCGCAAGGGTGAGATCAATGCCTGGGACAATCGCGATTTCGTCGAGGCTGTCGAGGCGACCGGGCGCAAGACGCTGATCATCGCCGGCACCATCACCAGCGTCTGCATGGCGTTCCCGGCGATCGCGGCGGTACACGAAGGCTACAGGGTCTTTGCCGTGGTCGACGCCTCGGGGACCTACTCGAAGATGGCGCAGGAGATAACCCTGGCGCGGGTCGTGCAGGCCGGTGTCGTGCCGATGGACACTGCCGCGGTCGCGTCCGAACTGCAAAAGACCTGGCACCGCGACGACGCCGAGGAGTGGGCGAAGATCTACGCGCTGATTTTCCCACCCTATCAGCTCCTCATCGAGAGCTACAGCAAGGCCCAGGAGGTCCTGAAGAACAACGAGCGGCTCGATTCGCAGCGCACATGACGCCGCGGTGGCCGGGGCTCTGTCGGCGAGCCTCGGCCGCGCCATGCCTGCTCGCCGCGCTCTGCCTGTTCGTCGCGAGTTTCGCTTCCGGGCCGGCTCACGCCCAACAGCCGCCCGCATCGTCCGGCATCGCACCTGCTTACAAGCTGTTCCGTTTCGACGAGGACTATCGCTAGCTTCGGGATCCCGGAAACCGCCGCGATTTCTGGGATGCTCTCAAGTATGTCCCGCTCGGCGACGACCCTGGCTGGTTTTTGAGCTTCGGCGGTGAGATCCGCGAGCGGTTCGAATACTACTCGCATCCTGGCCTCGGACTGCAGGGACAATCACCGAACGCCTATCTGCTGCAGCGACCCCTGCTGCATGCCGATCTGCATGCCGGTGACTATGTGCGGGCGTTCGTCCAGCTCGGCAGCCATCTTGCGCCCTGGAAGGACTTTGCCGCGCCGCCCTATCTCGACGCGCTGGATGTCCAGCAGGCCTTCGTCGATCTGCGGTTGCCGCTCGGCATCACGGCCGATCCCGTCCTGCGAGTCGGTCGACAGGAGATGGCCTATGGCTCCCAACGGTTGGTTTCGATCCGGGACGCCCCAAACGTCCGTCGCAACTTCGACGGAGTCCGTCTCGGCGGAACGGTCGGCGACGTCCGCATCGACCTCTTTGCGACGCGCCCCGTCCAGCAGCGCAGTGGCGTCTTCGATGACTCCGGCGACACAACGCAGGGCTTCTGGGGGGCCTATGCCACGATGCCGTTGAACGTCGTGAGCGGTGGCGGCCTCGATCTCTACTATTTGGGATACGCCAATCAGCAGGCCCGTTTCGCGGCAGGGACCGGCGGGGAATGGCGGCACACGATCGGGGCACGGTTCTTCGGCGCCACTGCGGGATGGGACTGGGATTGGGAAGTGCTGGGTCAGTTCGGCATCTTCGCCGCGCAGGACATCAGGGCGTGGGGCATCTCCACGGATACGGGATACTCCTTCGGTCTCGGACGCTGGTCGATCCGGATCGGTCTGCGGGCCGATATCGGTAGCGGCGACGACAATCTTCGCGATGGCACGCTGGGCACGCTCAATCCGCTGTTCCCCAAGCTGGCCTATTTCAATCAAGCGGCTCTTCTCGGTCCCTCCAACGTGATGGACTTGCAGCCGATACTCACTATCCGGCCGTCGCAGAACCTTGCCCTGACGGTGGGTTACGACTTCCTGTGGCGCACCACGACAGCCGATGCGATCTACACCGGGACGGGTATCCCGATCGCCGGCACGGCCGGCCAGCCCGACCGGTACACCGGCAGCCAGGTCGCCGTCGACGTTGCCTGGCAGGTCGATCGGCATTTCCAGATCGGCTTGGGGTATGTCCATCTGAGCGCCGGCAACGCCCTGCGGCAGGCCGGCGGCCGGGATGTCGACTTCGTCTATTTCTCCGGAACCTATCGCTTCTGAGGCCCTATTCGTTGCCGGCCGCCTTCTCGGCCGCCGGCTGCACCGTGTTGCGCAGCGGCCGCTCCTCCATGCGGGCGATATGGAAGAGGCCGACAAGAATGCCGGCGGTAGCCGCGCCGAAGACCAGACGGAACACCAGGCCGATGTCGCTGCCGCCGGTGGCGAGCAGGGCGGCCAGGTTCTCCATGGTGACACCGGTTGTCCGGTCGGGCGGCAGGCTGCCCATGACGATGGCGCCGAAGGCTGCGACGACGAGCGCGCCGCCCAGCGAGCGAAAGAAGGACATGACGCCGGTCGCCGTACCCATCTGATGTGGCAGCACCGCGTTCTGGATCGATACGGTGGTGACGGGCAGGACGGGGCCGATGCCGATGGTGGCGAGTGCCAGCAACGCCTCTAGCGCGACGAACGGCAGGGTGTGCGGCCAGACCGCCAGGATCGCGAGCACGGCGGCCGAGATGCTGAGCCCGATCAGCGGTATGCGTTTGTAGTGTTGCAGGCGCGGCATCAGGCGGCTGGCCGTGGTGGCGCCGATCGTGGTGCCGGCCATCAGGGGAATCAAGGCCAGCCCGGACTGGCTGGCGCTGAGGCCGTAGACGCCCTGGAGAAAGATCGGCGTATAGATGGAGAGGCCGATGAACACGCCCATGGCGAAGCAGGCCGCGACGGTGGCATGCGACACGACGGGATTGCGCAGGATTTCGATGGGGATCAGCGGTTCGGGGGCGGTCCGCAGACGCCAGATGAAGGCACCCCACAATACCGCCGAGAGGCCGACCAGCCCCAGGATGCGCGGCGAGCCCCAGGGATACTGATGGCCGCCCAGGCTGAGGGCGAGCAGCAGCGCCACGGTCGCCAGCGTCATCAGGCCGGCACCGAGAAGGTCGAGGCGATGCGGCTTCTCGTGACGCGGCAGCTTCTTCAAAAGCGAAGCGGTCATGGCAACGGCAATCAAGCCGAGCGGCAGGTTGATCCAGAAGATTGCCGACCAGTGCAGCTTTTCCGCCATCAGCCCGCCCAGCACCGGACCTGCGATGCTCGAGGTCCCGAAAACTCCTGCGAACAGGCCCTGGTAGCGTGCCCGTTCGCGCGGCGAGACGACGTCCGCCACGACGGTCTGGGCGAGCGAGATCAGGCCGCCGCCGCCCAGGCCCTGCAGAGCACGGGCCAGAATCAGCGCCAGCATGGTCGGGGCGAGCGCGCAGGCGATCGAGCCGACGATGAATACGGTGATGGCCACCAGCAGCGTGATGCGCCGGCCGACGATATCGGAAACCTTGCCGTAGAGCGGCGTCACCGCCGTCGAGGCCAAGAGATAGGTCGTGACGATCCAAGGCAGGTCCTCGAAGTCGCCGAGGCTGTGGCCGATCGTCGGCATGGCCGTGGCGACGATGGTCTGGTCGAGCGCGGCCAGCAGCATGGCAAGCGCGAGCCCCCAGATGATCGACCGGATTTCTCTCGCCGTGAGGGCAGAGCCAGGGGAGGCAGTGGGACCGACAGGGCGGGAAGGGGAGGCCATCTCTTGCAAACCTACCAAAAGTAACTATGTGCCGGATCGGCTCCGTGCGGAAGCCGGTCGATTGGAGCGAAGGCAATGGCGAGCAGGGCGTCTGGGAATTCTCCGAAGGTTGCAAAGAAAGCCGCCGCGAAGAAGGCAGCGGCCAAAGGCGCCGCGGCCGGACGAAGGGCGGCGAAGCCGAAGCTCCTCGCCGGCGGCAACCCGCAGATCGCGAAGGCCGATGGCGACGTGCCGGTGCAGGCTTATATCGCAGCCTTGCCGGGCTGGAAACGCGACGTCGGGCGTCGTCTCGATGCGTTGATCGTGCGCGCCATCCCCGGTGTCCAGAAAGCCGTCAAATGGAATTCGCCGCTCTACGGCGTCGAGGGCCAGGGCTGGTTCCTCGGCCTCCATGCCTTTGCGAAGTATCTCAAGGTGGCGTTCTTCGCCGGCGCGTCGCTGCGTCCCGTCCTGCCAGGCACCTCGACGAGCAAGTCGACGCGCTATCTCGACATCCGCGAGGACGACCCGCTCGACGAGGCCCAGTTCGTCGCCTGGGTGAAGCAGGCGAGCAGGCTCACGGGCCAACCGATGTGACGGAGGCCGGGAGGCCCTCCTGTGAGGGCCCTCCATTCATCCGCTCAATAGCGGCAGTCCGACTATCGATTTCTCTCCTCACCCATTGCCGGCGAGTTTGGCCGGCAAGGAAGCGCGAGGAGACGATGACGAAAGCTGGGACGAGACCCGGGACAAGAATTGGCCTCCCTCTCATCTGTATGGGGCTTGCTTTGGCGCTCGGCATTGCGCCGGCCGCCTCTGCGGACTGGCCGGAAAAGCCCATCCGGATCGTGGTCCCCTATGGTCCCGGTGGCGGTGTCGATTCTTTCACGCGGCCCCTCGCGGCAAATCTGCAATCGCTGCTGGGGCAGTCGGTGATCGTCGACAATCGCGGCGGGGCAGGGGGAACCATCGGTGTTCTCAATGCCGCCCGGTCACCCACCGATGGCTACACGCTCCTGTCGCGCGGCGTTCATCAGCCCATGGCCGAGGTGCTCTATCCGAACAGGGGATATCAGATCGACAAGGACTTCGAGCCTGTCGCGATTACCGCGGTCGTCCCGAACGTCCTGGTCGTCAATCCCGCCGCCGGTCTCGACGACCTGTCGACCTTGATCAAACGCGCACGTGCCGCGCCGGACTCGCTGACCTACTGCTCTTCAGGCAGCGGCACGTCGCAGCACATCATCGCCGAGATGTTCCTGCGGGAAACCGGCCTTCGCATCCTGCATGTGCCGTACCGGGGGACGGCGGCCGCCATGAACGACCTCCTGGCGGGCAATTGCCAGATGATGTTCGACGGCATGGGCACGTCCGCCGCCCATATCGCTGCCGGCCGGCTGAAGCCTCTGGCGCTCACCGTGCTGCGGCGATCCCCGCTGTTTCTTGATATTCCGACGATGGAGGAGGCGGGTGGTCCCCGCCTCGATGCCGGGACCTGGTATGCGCTCTGGGTACGGCAGGGAACACCGCAGCCGGTCCTCGAACGGCTGCGCCGCGACGTGAAGACGGCGCTCGCCGGGCCCGACCTCGTCAAGATCTGGCAGCAGCTTGGCGCCGAACCGGGCACAGTTCCCGATGCCAAGCTCGACGCCTTCGTGAAGGAGGAAACGGCGCGCTGGTCCGCGCTCGCCACAAGTCTCGGGGTTCGAGCGGACTGAGCAGGAGATCGGTCAGCGCATGCCCAGTGGGTTGCCGCCGTCGACGATAGTCGTCTGCCCGGTGATGCTGTCCGCGCGGCAATAGGCAACGACCATCTGGGCGATGTCCTCGGCGCTGCCGGTTCGTTGCAGGACCGACTGCGTGCGTATCTGTTCCTTCATGGTTTGCGGGACCCGTTCGGCCATGCGTGTTCCTTCAACCAGTCCGGGTGCGACGCAGTTCACCGTCACGTCCGGTGCCAGTGCGACGGCCAGGCAGTGCGTGAGGTGGATCAGAGCGGCCTTGCTCGACGCGTAGGCGATACTGCTGCCACCCGGTGCGAGACCGGCGAGCGAGGCGATGTTGACGATTCGCCCCGACTTGTGCTGCCGCAGCGCCGAGGCGAAGGCCCGCGACAGCAGGAACGGCCCGCGCAGGTTGGTTTCGAGGATCCTGTCCCAAATGTCCTGAGTGAGCGACTCGAGATCGCCGAACGGGATGCCGATGTTCCACGCCCCGTTGTTGACCAGAATGTCGATCCGCCCGAAACGGTCCACGATCTCGCCGACGCAGAGATCGATCGACTTGGGATCGCGCTGGTCGAGCTGCAGGGCATGGCCCTGCCGGCCGGCCCGTCGCACCATCTCGACCACGGTGGCCGCACGACCGGCTTCGCCGGCGTAGGAGACGGCGACATCCGTGCCGGCTGCCGCAAGCGCCTGCGAGATCGCTCTGCCGATGTCACCCGAGCCGCCTGTCACGAAGGCGACTTTCCCCTTGAGATCCATCGCGTCCCCCAGAGTTTGAGCAAGAGCCGGCGCTCAGTTGCGTAGCATAGCCTCAAAAAGCGGCGCACACCTGCCGAAGCTCGTTGCGCAGCCAGAGGCTCGCCTTGCTCCGATCGTGGCGGCGATGCCAGTACATCATCCAGTCGAAGGGGGCAGAGTCAAAGGGAAGGTCGAAGGCGCTGAGTTCGTCGTCGTTCAGCGCCGCCGCCAGGCGGCCCGGCATGACCGCCAGGAGATCGGTTCGCTTCAGCACGTGCGGGATGACCAGCCAGTGCGGCACGTTCAAGGCGATCCGCCGCTTGTGCCCCATGTCCGCCAGGACGCTGTCGACGAACCGCAGGTCGGTCGGGCTCATCGACTGCTTGACGTAGTCCTGGGCGATGAAGGTCTTGAAGGTGAGCCGTCGGCGGGCGATCGGGTGCGAGGTCCGCATCACACAGACCATCCGGTCGGCCAGCAGCTTTTCAGCATGGATCGCGGTCGAGGGATCCAGGCCCATGCTGACCGCCACGTCGACCTCGTCGCGCTCCAGCGCCTCGATCGTGTCGGCGGGCGGCAGATGCACGGTGCTGTAAGCAAGACGCGACTGCATTGGCTTTCGTGCCAATAGCGGCGGCAGGATGAGGAAGGCCAGGATATCGGACATTCGGATCGTGAAGGTCCGTTCCGACGTCGCCGGGTCGAAGCCGGCATCGCTTTCCAGCACACGCTCCACCTGGCGCAGCAGTTGCCGCAGCGGCTCCGTGAGTTCGATCGCGCGAGGCGTTGCCTGCATGCCGGTCGAGGTGCGCACGAGGAGCTCGTCGCCGAACATGCCGCGCAGCCGGCCGAGCGCATTGCTCATGGCCGGCTGGCTGAGACCGATACGATCTGCCGCCCGCGTAACGTGCTGCTCCGTCAGCAGCGCATCCAGGGCCACCAGCAGGTTGAGATCGATCGAACGAAGCGACATGGCTCTCTATCCTGCATCATTCATAAGACGAATAATGAGAGATCACAAATCCATTTAGAAGATATTGCGGGGCGCGCTACCAGAGACGGGTCACTGGGACATACGAGGAGCCGCCCCCATGAGCGAACCCAAGAGCCGCGAAGCCATCAAGGAGAACGTCAAGGTCTGCATGTTCGACCAGTACGGAACGGTGGTCGACATGCAGGGCGGCCTCACGGCGATCGCCGAACCGTTCCTGCGGAAGAAGGGCTGGAAGGGCAGCGCGAATTCGTTCGTGACCTGGTGGCGGCGCACGCACTTCGAGAACTCGATGATCGATGCGTTGCTGCATCGCGAGCACACGCCGTACCGCGAGATCGGTCACCGCGCCGTCGCCCACGTCATGGATCGCGCCGGCATCGCTTACACCAAAGACGAGGTCCGTTACCTCGTCGGCGAGATCGAGAAGCTGAAGCCATTTCCGGAGGTGCCGGCCGCGCTGGCGAAACTTCACACCCGATACCAGCTTGTCGTGCTCTCGAACGGCGATCCCGACATGCTCGAGACGGCCAAGCAGTATCACGGGATTGCGTTCGACAAGGTGATCTCGGTGGCGGAGGCCAACTCCTTCAAGCCGCATGTCGCGACCTACACCAAAGCGGCGGAACTCTGCGGCCTGAAGCCCGATCAGATCCTGTTCGTCGCCAACCATGCCTTCGACTGCATCGGGGCCAAGGCGGCCGGCATGCGCACCGCCTTCATCGACCGGCGCAGCCGGCCGTTCGGCGAGACCCCGCATCAGCCCGACATCCTCGTGCCGACGATGAAAGACCTTGCCGATGCGATCGTCTGACGGCGAGGCGCTCTCGGGCATCAAGGTCCTCGACCTCTGCCGGGTCGTGTCTGGGCCATTCGCCACAATGCATCTCGGCGATCTCGGCGCCGACGTCGTCAAGGTCGAGGATCCGCGACACGGCGACGAAAGCCGGCGCTACGGGCCGCCGTTCATCGCGGGGGAGAGCGCCTACTTTCTCTCGGTCAATCGCAACAAGCGAAGCTGCGCGGTCGACCTGAAGTCGCCCGCCGGCCGCGACGTCGTCCTTGCCTTGGCTGGAGTGGCCGATGTCGTGATCGACAATTTCCGGCCCGGCACGCTCGACGGGTGGGGGTTGGGTGACGAAGCGCTGCGGCAGGGCAATCCGCGCCTCGTCCGGTGCAGCATCACGGGCTTCGGCCGCACCGGTCCGGATGCCGACAGGCCAGGCTATGACCTGATCCTGCAGGGCGAGTCCGGGATCATGGACATCACGGGGGAGGCCGATGGCCCGCCGACCAAGGTCGGGACCTCGATCGCCGACCTGGTGACCGGTCTCTATGCGTCGCAGGCCGTTCTCGCGGCCTTGATGCGGCGGGAACGTACCGGGATCGGGGGGCGGGTGGACGTGTCGATGCTCGACGCCATGGCGTCGCTGCTCACCTTCAATGCCGGCATGTACTTCGCGTCAGGAGAAAGCCCGAAACGCCGCGGCAACGTGCATCCCACCATCAGCCCCTACGAGACCTTCCAGGCGAGCGACGGCTGGATCAACCTCGGCGTCGCCAACGACAAGTTCTGGTCGCTCTTCTGCGATGTCATCGGCGGCAAGGATCTCGAGGCCGACCCGCGTTTTCGGACGGCGCCGCAACGGGCAGCCAACAGGGCGGATCTTGTCGGCATCCTGAGGCCCATCTTCGCCGGGCGAACGCGCGCAGAGTGGCTGGCGGTACTGCGCGGCGCCGGTATTCCGGCGGGCATCATCAGCCGGGTCGGCGAAGTCTGCGAAGCGCCGCAACTTGTCGAACGCGGCATGGTGCAATCGGCGCCGCATCCGGTGGCGGGCGACGTGCGCTTCGTCGCCCGTCCGGTCCGCTTCGAGGATCGGCCGCCCGCGCCGTCGACGTCGCCGCCGTTGCTCGGCGAGCATACCGGCGAGGTTCTGTCGGAATGGCTCGGCTGGGATGCCGCTGCTGTCGAGAAGGCGGCCGGCGCTGGCGCCTTCGGTGCCGAAAAATCGCGAGGCGCATGACATTGCAACGCTAGGGCCGGAGCAAATTCGGCAGGGGAGGCATTGCGCCATAAAATAATACGTTATAACGTATCCATTCTCTTTCCTCTTCTGGAGATCGAAGTCCTGTGCCCCATCAAGAGTCGGCCCGCGTGCGGATCGGCCCCGATTTCAGCGCCGTAGCGGGAGCACCGCGGGTCGTCGAAGGAGCAGGCGAGACGGTCTTGCACCGGATCGGCGACAACAAGGTGGCGCTGGCCATCTGGCATCGAGAGTCCCTCGCAGGGCTCGAGCGCTGGCTCGATGATCTGCCTGCAGATCGCCTCCCCGTGGGACATTTCATCGGCCCGGCCGCCTGTGTGCCGGCGCGCCTGGAGACGTTCTGCGATCTTGCGGGCGCCGAGGCCAGCTCCGAACGGCAAGCCTTCGTCGAGGACGTTGCGCGGCTCGCGCGGACTTTCGCCGCGCTGTCCGGAGGCCCTCTCATCGACTTGCGGCTGGACGCCGTTGCCCACGACTCGTGCTGGCGGTTCCATCGCGACCATGTTGGCTATCGCCTGAATGCGACGTATCGCGGACCCGGCACGCAATGGCTCCCGCCGGAGCATTCCGTCCGCGCGCTGCGGTCGCAGCGGCGCTATCGCGGGCCGTTGAACGAGATGCCCCGCTTCGCCGTCGGCCTCTTCAAAGGTGTTGTACGCGCCGGTGTCGGAGCCATCGTTCATCGATCGCCGCCCGTCGCCGGCAGTGGTCGGACGAGACTCTTTCTTTGCGTGAACGAGGTGCCCGAAGATGACTAGGCTGCCGGTCACCGTGCTGTCGGGCTATCTCGGTGCGGGAAAGACGACACTGCTCAATCACGTCTTGAACAACCGCGAAGGTCGCAAGGTCGCGGTAATCGTGAACGACATGAGCGAGATCAACATCGACGCGGCCCTAGTGCGCCAAGGCGGCGCGGAGCTCAGCCGCAGCGAGGAAAAGCTGATCGAAATGTCGAATGGCTGCATCTGCTGCACGCTGCGCGAGGACCTTCTGAAGGAGGTGGAGCGGCTGGCAGTCGAGCGGCGCTTCGACTACCTGCTCATCGAATCGACGGGCATTTCCGAGCCGATGCCGGTGGCGGCGACCTTCGAGTTCGAGGACGAAGGAGGCAGGAGCCTGTCCAAGGTCGCCCGGCTCGACACGATGGTGACGGTCGTCGACGCCAGCGCCTTTCTCGAAGACTTCAGCTCCGCGGATTTCCTGCGCGATCGCAATCAGACGGCTGAGGCCGAAGACCAGCGCACAGTGGTCGATCTCCTGGTCGAGCAGGTCGAGTTCGCCGACGTCATCGTGGTCAACAAGGCCGACCTGGTGCCGGTCGACGATCTTGGCTTCCTCATGTCCATGCTGCGTCGCCTCAATGCCAAGGCACGCCTCGTCACCAGCGAGTTTGGCCGCGTGCCGCTCGCTGCCGTCCTCGATACCAGGCTCTTCTCCTACGAGAAGGCCAGCCAGGCGTCGGGGTGGATGCAGGAGATACGCGGCATTCACACGCCCGAGACCGAGACCTACGGCTTCTGGAGCTTCGTCTACAAGGCGCGCCGGCCGTTCCATCCGGAACGCCTTCATGCCCTGCTGAGCGGCCGTTGGGACGGCGTCATCCGGTCCAAAGGCTTCTTCTGGCTGGCCTCACGCATGGGCATTGCAGGGTCGGTCTCCCAGGCGGGCGGCATGCTGCGCCACGAAGCGGCCGGCGCGTGGTGGGCCGCGGTCGATCGCAAGGATTGGCCCCAGGACCCGACATGGCGGGCCAGCATCCGCAGCTCTTTCAAGTCCCCCTATGGCGACCGCCGCCAGGAGATCGTGTTCATCGGCTCGAGGGGGATGGACAAGAGGATTCTTACCGAACGTCTCGATGCCTGCTTGCTGACCGACGCCGAGATGGCATTGGGCCCGCCGATTTGGGCACGCTTTGCCGACCCATTCCCGGTGTGGAAGCTGGCGGCCTAGACCAGCCGGCACGCAGCAAAGCGGCCACCTTGGATCAGTCCGCGAGGGCAGCCTGAGGGTGCTGCCGTCGACGGCCCAGCCAGGCGATGGCGAGTGCCGCGACAGCGAGCCAGGGCAGCAGCAGCATGTTGAGCGTCTGCCAGCCGAAGGTCTGCAGGAGCGCGCCGGCACCGAACGAACAGGCGAGGCCGACCGCGAAGATGGTCATGTCGTTCGTCGCCTGGGCACGTCCTTTCTCGGAGCTTCTGTAGGTCGTCGTGAGCAGCGTGGTGCCGCCGATATAGAGGAAGTTCCAGCCGACGCCGAGCAGCACCAGCCCCAGAGCGAAGGACGGGAATTCCGTACCGGTCAGGGTCATGAGCACGTGACCCGTGAGCAAGGCCACGCCCGCGAACATGACCCGCAGTACGCCGTAGCGGGCGATCAGCGACCCGGTGAAGAACGACGGCAGGAACATGCCGAGGACGTGGAGCTGGATGACGGTCGCGGCGGCCGAAAGCTCGTGATGGTGATGCAGCATGGCGATCGGCGTCGCGGTCATGGCGAGGATCATGACTCCGTAGCCGGTCGCCGCGCCGAACAGGGCCACGACATAGGCGGGCTGCGCGACAATGGCTCGCCAGGGCCGACCCTCCGCCGGTTCGCCGCGCGCCGCTTTGGCGGCGGGGATCCGCAGGCCGAGGAGCACGCCGGCCGCGGCCATGGAAACCGCGGCGAGCAGGAGGAAGGAACCGACATAGGTCGGCTCGAGCAGGGGCCCACCGAAGCGGCCGATTGCCGGGCCCGCCAGAGCCGCGACGACGCCGCCGCCTAGCACCAGCGAGATCGCACGCGACTGGAAAGCCGCGTCGGCCACTTCACTGGCGGCAAATCGGTAGAACTGTGCGAAGGCCTGGTAGGCACCAACGAGTAAAGTGCCACAGGCGAGCAGCGCGAGGCTGCCCAGCCATAGACCTGCCGCCGCCACCAGCCCTCCGGTCACGCCCAAGAGCGCTCCGACGACAAATCCCGTTCGTCGGCCGACGTTCGTCATCCACATGGACGCTGGGAAGGTCGTCGCTGCCGTACCGAGAAACATCGCCGCGATCGGCAATGTCGAGAGCTCGGGCCGTGACGTGAGCTGGCCGCCGGCCAGGCCGCCGACCGTCATGACCATGACCGATGCCGTTTGGAACAAGGCCTGCGCGACAGCAAGAAGCAGCACCTGCCGGTGCATGGGACGGCCGAGCATTGGCAGATCCTCTCAGGGGGAGTCGAATCAGGAGGGAGTCGAACGATTGCGGGCGAGGTATTGCCGTATCAGCCTCGGCAGGAATGCGACGGCGGCGAGCAATGCGAGAGCGATGGCGCCATGGCGAATCGCGGTGGCGTTGCCGGCAGCGGCTTCGCGGCCGGCGTAGCCCAGCCACGTATAGGCCAGCGCGCCCGGCGCCATGCAGACGACGGTGGCCAGGACGTAATGTTTCAGGGAGATGCGGGTCACGCCGAGCGCGTAGTTGATCAGGTTGAAGGGGAAAAGCGGCACGAGCCGCACGAAGGCGACGAACCGCCATCCTTCCGCTTCCACGCCGGTGATCAGAGGTTCGAGCCGGCGGCCAGTCCGGCGCCGCACCGCGTCGCCGGCAACGAAGCGTCCGGCAAGGAACGCGGCGGTCGCACCGATCGTCGCACCGGTGAGATTGTACATCGTGCCCCAGATCGGGCCGAAGAGCAGGCCGCCGGCCAGGCTGAAGACGATGCCCGGCACAAATAGAATCGTGGAGACGGCGAAGAGCGCAATGTGGCCGACCGGTCCCCAGGGGCCGAGATCGCGCACGAAGCGCTCGATCAGCACCGGATCGACATGGTCACGTTCGAGCATCAGCCAGGTCGCTGCGCTCACGATGGCGAAGCCGAGGACAATCCGAGGTAGGAGGACCCGCCAGCGCTTCATGCGGCGGGTTCTCGACGGCCCAGCGGATAGCTGCGGTCGTCGTCGTGGAAGGGCTGGAGCAGCATGCGGTCGAGGCGCAGGTCGCGCGAGCTGCGGAACTGCTCGATGCCGATCGTCATCGCCTCGTGGCCGCCCTGAGGCTCGGCTCGATAGGTGCCGAATAGGCGATCCCACCAAGGAAGATTAAAGCCGAAGTTGCTGTTGGTCTCGCGCGGCAGGATCGAATGGTGGATGCGATGCATGTCCGGCGTGACGACGAGCCAGCGCAAGGCACGGTCGAGACGCAGCAGAAGTCGGACATTGCCGTGGTTGAACATCGACGTGGCGTTGAGCAGCACCTCGAAGATCAGCACGGCCTCCGCAGGGGCGCCGAGAGCCACGACGATGCCGAGTTTGATCGCCAGCGAGAGCAGGATCTCGAGGGGATGGAAGCGAAGGCCTGTGGTCACATCCAGGTCGAGGTCGGCATGATGCATGCGGTGCAGTCGCCAAAACGCCGGCACGGCATGGAACAGCACGTGCTGCAGGTAGATCGCGAGGTCGAGCAGCACCACGGCCAGAGCGACCAAGACCCAGGGCGGGGCATTCAGCAGGGACAACAGGCCCCAGCCGCGCGCCTCGGCAAGCAGGGCCACGCCGACGGCGGCAGTTGGAAAGGCGAGGCGGACAACCATCGTATTGAGGGCGACGATACCGAGATTGCTCGGCCAGCGACGGCGCCGGGGGATCGACGGCTGCCGCCGCGGCGCCCACAGTTCCCAGAGCGCCATCAGGACGAGAACGCCCATGAAAGCGCCGAGGCGAATTGCAGGTTCAAGAGGGAGCAGGATGTCTGCCACGTTATGATCCCCGACGAGGCGGGCTTGACGAAGGAGGTCCGTCAATCCAACATTCCATAAAATACTGGAATGATCCAGTGAAGGCCGGCAGATGTCAACAGAGAATCCCAAACAGATCCTGTTCACCCAGTTCGCGGCGGTGGCGAAGGCGGTCGCCCATCCGCATCGGCTCGAGCTTCTGGAGCAGCTTGCGCAAGGCGAACGCAGCGTCGAAGTGCTAGCCGATCGTGTCCGCGCGACAGTCACCAACGCGTCCCAGCACCTGCAGCACATGCGCCGCGCCGGACTGGTCGCCGCCCGACGCAGCGGCAAGTTCGTCTTCTATCGACTGGCCGACGATGCCGTCCTGGACCTCGTGGCGGCACTGCGGCGCGTCGCGGAAACGCAATCGGCCGAAGTCGATCGCGTGGTTCGCGGCTACTTCGATCAGCGGGATACTCTGGAGCCGGTGACGCGAACGGAGCTGATGGAGCGTCTGCAGGCAGGGCTGGTCACGGTGCTCGATGTCAGGCCGGCCGACGAGTTCGCGCTCGGCCATGTGGCAGGCGCGATCAATCTTCCTCTTGTCGAGCTCGAACGGCGCCTGGCGGATCTCGACTCCAAGCACGAGATCATCGCCTATTGCCGCGGTCCGTACTGTGTCCTGTCCTATGAAGCGGTGGCGCGGCTGCGGGCGCGTGGCTTCAGGATCCGCAGGCTCGAGGACGGCTATCCCGAATGGCGCGCCGCGGGCCTGCCTGTCGAGGCTGCTTCCCCGAGCGCTTGAGCCGGCGGTCGTGCGGGCCGTCGAGCGCCCCCTTGTGGCCTGGACGGGGATCCGTGCCTACGATGCGCAGGCTGAAGAGAAGCCTAGCCGTCGAAAGGTATTGCCATGGCCGCCAACTCCGCCGTTCCGGTTCCCGCGTCGCATCTCGATGTCGCGCGCGACGCCGAGCCCGCGACGCGGGCGGCCAATGCCGCCATGGCAGCGCGCCTGCCGTTCGGCGATAAGGCGGATTTCGAGGCAGCGCAGCGTGGACTGATCGCGCCAGTGCCGGGCGGTGCGGTGCGTACCGCCGGCGGTACGGTGCTGTGGAACCTCGGCGAATACGCCTTCATCGACGGCGAGCTGGCGCCCGCCACGGTCAATCCCAGCCTGTGGCGCATCGCCCGCCTCAACCTCGCCAATGGACTGTTCAAGGTCACGGAGCGCGTCTACCAGCTCCGTGGCTTCGACATCGCCAACATGACGGTGATCGAAGGGGCGAGCGGCCTGATCCTGATCGACCCGCTCACCACCGCCGAGGTGGCGAAGGCCGCTCTCGACCATTACGGGGCGCACCGACCAAAGAAGCCGGTGGTGGCGGTGATCTACACCCACAGCCATATCGACCATTACGGCGGCGTGCGCGGCGTGGTCGACGAGGCCGACGTCAAGGCAGGCAAGGTCGAGGTGATCGCGCCGGCCGGCTTCATGGAGGCGGTGTCGGGCGAGAACGTGCTGGCCGGGCCGCCGATGATGCGCCGGGCGCAGTTCCAGTTCGGGTCGCTGCTGCCGCGGGGGCCGCGCGGCCAGGTCGATGCCGGCCTGGGAAAGGGCGTGGCGCGCGGCACGCCGGGGCTGATCGCGCCGACGCGGTCGATCGAAAAGCCGATCGAGGAACACCTGATCGACGGCGTGCGCATCGTCTTCCAGCTCGCGCCCGAGACCGAGGCGCCGGCCGAGATGCACATGTTCTATCCCGAGTTCGGCGTGCTCAACATGGCCGAAAACGCCTGTCCGTTGCTGCACAACTTCATCCCGTTGCGCGGCTCGGTGGCGCGCGACCCCCGGATCTGGTCCAAGTATATCGGCGACGCCATCGCCCTCTATGCGCCGCACACGGAGGTCCTGATCGGCCAGCATCACTGGCCGACCTGGGGACGCGCCAAAGTGATCGAGTATCTGGAGGCGCAGCGCGATCTCTACAAGCACATCCACGACCAGACCTTGCGCTGGATGAACAAGGGCTGGCGGCCCGCCGAGATCGCCGAGCGCATCGACCTGCCGCCCGGCCTGGCAGAGCGCTGGTCGGTGCGGGGCTACTACGGCACGGTGAGCCACAACGTGAAGGCCGTCTATCAGCGCTATCTCAGCTGGTACGACGGCAATCCCTGCAATCTCCATCCGCTGCCGCCGGCGCCGGCGGCGCGCAAATTCGTCGAATACATGGGCGGCGCGGCGGCGGTGATCGAGCGCGCCCGCGCCGATTTCGCCAAGGGCGAGTATCGCTGGGTGGCGCAGGTCCTGAAGGAAGTGGTCTATGCCGAGCCGGGCAATCTCGATGCGCGGGCGCTCTGTGCCGACGCGCTGGAGCAGATGGGCTATCAGGCGGAGTCGGCGACCTGGCGCAACGCCTTTCTCTATGGCGCACAGGAACTGCGCCATGGCGTCTTTCAGATGTCGGCGCGCGCCGGCGCAGGCGCCGACACCCTGGCTGGCCTGTCGACCGACAATTTCTTCGACCTGATGGCGATCCGGCTCGATCCCGCCAAGGCGGCCGGCGAGGCGATGGTGATCAACTGGAACTTCACCGATCGCGACGAGCGACTGGTGCTCACCCTGAAGAATTGCACCTTGACGCATCGGCTGGGCGAGACCGCACCGGCGGCGGCCTCGGTCTCCCTGAAGCGCGCGACCTTGGACGAGATCATGCTGCGGCGAACCACCATCGCCGACGCGCTGGCGGCCGGAGCGGTGAAGATCGACGGCGACCTGTCGCGACTCTCCGCGCTGCTCGCGATGCTGGAGCCGTCGGCCGGCATGATGTTCGACGTCCTGACGCCAGGTGAAGGCAGGTGATGGGCAAATGATGGACGGCGCTTGACATTATCCGTTGCGGACCTTGTGATGCGCACAACGAATGCACGCTAAAGCGTGTCTTGGGAGGAACGGGAATGTCCATCAAGATGGGACGGCGCCTGCTCGGCGCGACGTTGGCGGCTGCGGCTGCCTTCGGTCTGGCGACATCGGCCGTAGCACAGGAAAAGAAGCTCAAGCTCGGCGTGATCTACGATCTCACCGGGCCATTGGCTGGCGGCGGCTCGGAGCTGCAGTACACCGGCGCCAAGATCATGATCGACGACTTCATCAAGAAGGGCGGAGTCGAGGGCTATAAAATCGAGGCGATCTACGCCGACGCTCAGAGCAAGCCCGACGTAGCGATCAACGAGTCGGTGCGCCTGATCGAACAGGAGAAGGTCGACATCCTGCTCGGCTTCTTCTCCTCGGCGCAGTGCGTGCCGGTGGCGGCCCGGGTCGAGCAGCTCAAGAAGTTCATGTGGATCACCACCTGCATCTCCTCGGCGGTGCTGGAGAACAAGAACTACAAGTACATTTTTCGCCCTCAGGCCAGCGGCAACCAGTTCGGCCTGATGACCATGGACTTCATCGCCAACAACGCCAAGTCGAAGTTCGGCAAGGAGCCGAAGGACTTGCGCGTGGCGATCATCCACGAGGACGGCGCCTACGGCGTCGACGTCTCCAAGGGCAACGAGGCCGGCGCCAAGAAGGCGGGCTTCAATGTCGTGTTGAAGGAAGGCTATGCCGCGACGGCGCCCGATCTCTCGGCGCTGGTCACCAAGCTGAAGCGCGCCCGGCCGGACGTGATCTTCCATACCGGCTACAACCCCGACATCACTCTGTTCGCCCGCCAGGCGCGCGAGCAGGGGCTGAAGTTCGGCGCCCTGGTCGGTCACGGTGCGGGCTACGGTGTCTATGAAAAGCTCAAGGAAGGCATGGGCGCCGATGCCAACCTTCTCTTCAACACCGATCCGATCTCGATCTGGCTGTCCAAGCCCGAAGGACTCGATCCCAAGCTGCCGCCGGTCATCAAGCAGGTCGGCGAGGAGTTCGACAAAGCCAAGCCCGGCATGGCGATCCGATCGGCCCATGCCGGCATGGCGGCCAGCAACATCTACGTGCTGCTGACCGAAGTCGTGCCGCGCGCCATCAAGAAGTACGGTGGCGTCGATCCGGAGGCGCTGCGCAAGGCGGCTCTCGAGGTCGATCTGCCGGAAGGCGGCACCATGCTGGGCTTCGGCGTTAAGTTTCCGGCCGACGGCTCGATGGCCGGCCAGAACGAGCGCTCCTTCCCGGTGGTCATCCAGTATGTCGACGACAAGTCGTACGTGGTGTGGCCGAAGAGCCAGGCGCAGCGCGACGCCGTGCTGCCGCTGCCCAAGGGCACGACCTACAGCAACCAGTAGGACCTGTCCGGAAGGGGACCGCCGCCGGTCTCAAGTGGTCTTCGGCGGTTCCATCGAACGTCGTCGCGTCAGCGAGGGTATCGACAGTGCTTGTGGTCAATGGGCTGGTGAAGCGCTTCGGCGGCTTCACCGCCGTCAACAACGTGTCGTTCAAGGTCGACAAGGGCGAGATTCTCGGCCTGATCGGTCCCAACGGCTCGGGCAAGAGCACCATCTTCAACATGCTCTCGGGAACGTTTCCGCCCTCGGCGGGGTCGATATCCTTCGAGGGCCGCGAGCTTGCGGGACTGGCGCCGCATCGCATCATCAATGCCGGCGTCGGCCGCACCTTCCAGATTCCGCGGCCGTTCAAGCGGCTCACGATCTTCGAGAATGTGGCGCTGGCGGGCTTCTACGGCCAGGGCAGCCACAGCAGCGCCAAGGCGCAGGAGGCGGCGGAGCGCGCGCTCGCGATGGTCGGGTTGCCCACCGATCGCACCGCGCCGGTCGACGGCCTGGGCGCGGCGGGCCTGAAGAAGCTCGAACTCGCCAAGGCGCTGGCCACAGCGCCGAAGCTGCTCCTGGCCGACGAGAGCCTGGGCGGGCTCGATGAGAGCGAGATGGATCAGGCGGCCGACATGCTACGCAAGATCCGCGACGAGCTCGGCATCACCATCATCTGGGTCGAGCACATCATGGGCGTGCTGATGCGCGTGGTCGATCGCGTCATGGTGCTCGATCATGGCGAGAAGATCGCCGAAGGCCTGCCGAGCAAGGTCGTGAGCGATCCCCGCGTGGTCGAGGTCTATCTCGGCACCGATGCCCATTCGACGCAGGCGGCCGCTGCGGCCGCCGAAGCGCGGCGCTGACGGGGGCGGGGACATGCTCGAACTCAAATCGGTCGATGCGGGCTATGGCAGCTTCCATGCGCTGTTCGGCGTCAACCTCGAGGTCAAGGCCGGCGAAGCGGTGGGTGTGATCGGCCCCAACGGTGCCGGCAAGACGACGCTCATGCGGGTGATTTCCGGACTGATCCGGCCGACCAAGGGCTCGATCTCGATGGAGGGCCGCGACGTGCTGGCTACGCCGGCGCACAAGATCGTCGAGCTCGGCATCGCCCACGTCCCGGAGAACCGCCGGCTGTTTCCGCGGCTCACCGTCGAGGACAACCTCAAGATGGGCGCCTACATGCCCGCGGCGCGTGCCCGTTACGCCGAACGGCTGGCCTTCGTCTTCGACCTCTTCCCGCGCATGAAGGAGCGGCGCCATCAGCTCGCCGGCACCATGTCGGGCGGCGAGCAGCAGATGTGCGCCATCGGCCGCGCTCTGATGAGCGATCCCAAGCTTCTGCTGCTCGACGAGCCGTCGGCCGGCCTGGCGCCAGTCGTGGTGCAGCAGGTCTTCGAACTGGTGAAACGCATCCGCGCCGGCGGCCCCACGGTGCTGATCGTGGAGCAGAACGTGCAGCAGGTGCTGCAGGTGGTGGATCGTGCCTACCTCCTGGAGGCCGGCGCCATCCGCACCTCGGGCAGCTCGGCCGAACTGCTCGCCAGCGACACCATCAAGCAGGCTTATCTCGGTGTTTAACCCTGTCATCCCGAGCGCAGCGAGGGACCTTTCGTTTGACTCAAAGGCCCCTCGCTACGCTCGGGGTGACATTCGGACTTAGGAAAGAACATGAGTTCCTTCTTCGAGATCTTCGACATCTACCTGCTCGAGGCGGTCCTGAACGGGATCCTGCTGGGCGGCCTGCTGGCGTTGCTGGCGCTCGGGCTCAACCTGATCTTCGGCGTCATCGACGTGACGTGGATCTGCTACGCCGAGCTGGTGATGATCGGCATGTACGGCATGTACTACCTCGTGCAGTACTACGGGCTGTCCTATTACGCCGCAGCACCGATTGCGATCCTGCTGGTGGCGGCGCTGGGGGCGCTGCTGCATTTGCTGGTGATCGCGCCCCTGCTGTCGGCGGCGCCGATCAATCAGCTCCTGGCGACCGGCGGCGTGCTGTTCGTCCTGCAGAGCTTCGCCACCGTGGCCTTCGGCATCGACTTCCGCAATCTCGGCATCCGGCTGCCGCTGCTCACCCTGGGCGACATGCATCTCAGCTATTCGCGGCTGCTCGCCTTCGCGGCGGCGCTGATCGGCATGGTCGTGGTCTATCTGTTCATGACGCGCACCTTCACCGGCACGGCGATCCGTGCCATCGCCCAGGACCGCCAGATCATGGCGCTGATGGGGGTCGACGCGAAGAAGATCTACGTCGTCACCTCGGCGCTGGGCGGTGCGCTGGCCGGGCTCGCGGCCTGCCTGCTGGTGCTCCAGTACGACGTCCATCCCTTCGTCGGCCTGTCTTTCGGGCCGATCACCTTCCTGATCTGCGTGCTGGGCGGACTGGGCAACTTCGTCGGCGGCTTTGTCGCCGCCTTTCTGTTCGCCGAGATCATCTCGCTCGGCGGCCTCTTCTCCGACCTTGAATGGGGCTATGTGCTGGCCTTTGCCTTCTTCATCGTGATGATGTTCATCCGGCCGGCCGGCCTGCTGGCGAGGCGCTCGTGACCCTTCGTCCGACTTCCCTGAACCTGATCGCAGGCCTGGTCCTGATCGCGCTGCCGTTCGTCTATCGCGACCCTTACCATCTGCACATCCTGATCCTCATCCTGATCTGGTCCTTCGCCTACACCTCGTGGGCGGTGATGGGCCGGTTCGGCCTGGTGTCACTGGGGCACGGCGGCTTCATGGGCGTTGGCGCCTATGTGACGGTGCTGCTGTGGAACCATTTCGGCCTGTCGCCATGGCTCGGCATTCCGATCGCGCTGGCCTGCGCCGGCCTGCTGGCGCTGGTGGTGGCCTATCCGTGCTTCCGCTTCCGCATCACCGGGCATTACTTTGCACTGGTGACGCTGGCTCTTTCCGGCATTGTCCTCCAGGTCATCACCGCAACGCGAAACCATACCGGCGGCTCGCTCGGCATCACGCCGGAGCGGACCAAAGGGAGTCACATCTGGGCGTTACAATTCGACGACAAGATCGTCTGGTACCTGATCGCGCTGGGCGTGTGGGCCGGTGGCCTGCTGATCTGGTCGTGGATCGACCGCAGCATGGGCCGCTATGCGATGGAGGCGATCTCCGAAGACGAGGACGCGGCAGCGGCGGCCGGCGTCAATGTCACTGCCCAGAAACTGCGCATCACGGTGATCAGCGCGCTGATGACGGCAATGGCCGGGGCAATCTATGCCCAGTACCAGATGTTCATTTCGCCCGACACGGTGAGCGGCATCGGCATCTCGCTGCAGATGGTCTTTGCCGCGGTGGTCGGCGGCATCTACGTGGCGCTGGGGCCGACGGTGGGGGCGATCATCACCATCCTCCTCGCAGAGGTGCTGCGGATCGGCTTCGGAACCAAGGCGGTCGGCTGGGACAACCTCGTCTACGGCGTTCTGCTGGTCGTGTTCATCATCTTCCTTCCCAAGGGCATTCTTGGTAGCTTGCTGTCGAGTATCAGCACTCGCAGTAAGCGGCAGAATGGATGAATTCGACTTTGTAGTCGTCGGGGCAGGCTCTGCGGGCGGTCCGGTCGTCGACCGCCTCACCGAAAGCGGTCGGTTTAGCGTTCTCCTGCTCGAAGCCGGACCCGACGATACAAGCCGCTGGATCTCGATGCCGCTTGGCTTCGCGAAGACCTTTCTCGATCCGTCGGTCAATTGGAAATACACGACAGCGCCCGAGGATCGGCTCGGTGGGCGTCGCATCTACTGGCCACGCGGCAAGGTGCTGGGCGGCAGCAGCGCCATCAATGGCATGGTCTATATCCGAGGCCTGCCCTCGGATTTCGACGGCTGGCGGCAGAGAGGCAACGAGGGCTGGTCGTTCGACGACTGCCTGCCGTATTTCAAGCGTCTCGAGCACTATCCCGACGGGGAGAGCGAGCTGCACGGCGGCAGCGGCCGGGTGAAGATCACGCAAGGCGAGTATCGTAACGAGCTCAGCGACAGTTTTCTCGCTGCCTGCGCCGAGGTCGGCCTGAACCAGACCGACGACTTCAACGGCATGAGCCAGGAGGGGGCGGGCTACTACCACGCCACCATCAGCGGTGGCCGGCGCAACTCGACCGGCCGCGCCTATATCGCCGCGGCGCGCAAGCGCAGCAACTGCCACGTCGTCACCGGTGCGATGGCCGAGCGCATCGTGGTCGAGAACGGCCGTGCGACGGGCGTCGCCTACCGTCGGGGCGGCGAGACCAGGACGGCGCGCGCACGGCGCGAGGTCGTGCTCTGTTCGGGGGCGATCGGTTCGCCGCAGCTCCTGCAGCTTTCGGGCATCGGGCCGGGGGCGCTCCTGAACCTGCATGGCATTCCCGTCGTTCGCGAGCTGCGCGGCGTCGGCGAGAACCTGCAGGACCATTGGGGCGTGCCGTCGACCTACCGGACGTGGTGGCGCCTCACCATCAACGACGACATCAACACGCTGCACCGCCGCGTGAGCGCCGCACTCGAATATGTGCTGCTGAAGACCGGGCCGCTGACGGCCAGTCCAGCCTTTGCCGGGGCCTTCACGCGGCTGATGCCGCAATCGGCCGAAGCCGACACGCAGTTCCACTTCTTCCCCTGGTCGACCGACCGCATCGACCGCGGCCCGCACGATTTTTCGGGGTTCACCATTCTCGCCAACCAGTCGCGGCCGGAGAGCCGCGGCCATATCCGCATCGTGTCGCCGAAGGCGGAGGATCATCCGGAGATCGTCGCCAACTACCTGTCGACGCTCGGCGACCAACAGGCCGTGGTCGCCGCGGTCAGGTTCGCGCGCGTCCTTGCCCGTACGCCGGCGTTGACGCGCATCATCACCGAGGAGTTGTTGCCCGGCACCGAGGTGTGGAACGACGCGGATTTCCTCGACTATGCCAAGCGTCAGGGCCAGTCGGCCTATCATCCGGTCGGCACCTGTCGCATGGGCCACGATCCGGACGCCGTGGTCGATCCCAGATTGAAGGTGCATGGGATCGAAGGGCTGCGCGTCGCGGACGGGTCGATCATGCCGACCCTGGTGTCGGGCAACACCAACGCCGCCTGCATGATGATCGGCGAGAAGGCGGCCGATCTGATCCTGGCCGACGCGCGGTAGTTTTAGTCGACGCGCGATAAGGCCGAGATGCCGAGCGGCGCAGTCCGGCCGCGAATGGTCAGGGTCGGCAGCGGCGTGGCCTTGAGCCCTGCCGGCAGCTTTACGATTTGCAGCAGATCCTGCGAGACGAGGATGTCGTGGCCCAGGCTCTTCGACGCTTCGAGCAGGCGGGCGGCGACGTTCAGCGTATCGCCGACATAGGCGATCTCGCGCCGCACGTCGCCGATCTCGCCGGCGACGATCTCGCCGCAATGAAGCGCGGCGCGG
The DNA here is from genome assembly GCA_001897995.1 of Alphaproteobacteria bacterium 65-37. Lineage (GTDB taxonomy): Bacteria > Pseudomonadota > Alphaproteobacteria > Reyranellales > Reyranellaceae > Reyranella. Next base: position 31,675 of record MKRV01000006.1, read on the forward strand.
AACGTCGGCACGCCCCCATAGCGCTTGCGATAGTGCGCGGCATTGCCGGCGATCAGGTCGCGCGCCAGAAAGGGGCAGGCAAGGCACTCGCCGTCCGCCAGCGCCGTATCGATCGGCCAGGTCAGGATCGCCTCGTCGCCGACGTATTTGTGGATTTCGGCCTCGCTCTCGAAAGCTGCCTCGGCGATGTCGCGAAAGAAGCTGTTGAGCAGCTCGTGGAAGCGGATCGGGCCCAGTGATTCGGCGAGGCCCGTCGAGTCCCGCATGTCGATCAGCAGGAACGCCCGCCGCTCCTGCCGCGGGTGCACGTAGCGGCCGGTCAGGATGTTCTTCAAGGTCGAGAAGCCGAGTAGGCCGCCCGTCTCGACGATCAGGTTGGCGAGCAACACCATGGCGACGCCGAAGGCGATCGAACCGCGAAAGGTCGCCGTGAGGGCGAAAGGATCCTCGTCCGGACCGTGGGTCAGCACGCGCATGGTCAACAGTCCGCCGACGATGACGATGACGTAGAACAGCGCCTTGATGGTGAAGAAGGCCGCCCATGGCAAGCGCCGCAGGCGGCGCAGCAGAGGGATACGGCGGCCGCGGATTTCGACGAATGTGATCGGCGTCGCGATCAGCAGCGAAGCGAGGATGCCGTGCGACGCTCCCCTGATCGCCGATTCGTCCTCTGCCCCGACGGCGTAGCCGAAATAGGCGCTGACGGCGGCGCTCGCGAGGCTGAACCAGAGGAAGAACCGCCATTCGCGGCGGGCGCGCCGCGACAGGGTCATGCTTTGGCGCGGCCGAGGGCCCGCTTGAAGGTCTCGTGGTCGACGTTGCCGCCGGAACAGACGACGGCGACGGCGCGGCCCTTCACCAGCAGCTTGCCGGTAAGCGCCGCGGCCAGCGCCACGGCGCCACCCGGCTCGACCACCAGCTTGAACTCGCGGAAGGCGAGCTCCATGGCGTCGAGAACCTCGTCGTCGCTGACCACCAGGCCTGGCCCCAGCACTTTCTGGGCGAGCGGAAAGGTGACGTCGCCCGGCGTCGGCGCCAGCAGTGCGTCGCAGATCGAGCCCGAGAGCTTGTCGTTCTTCTGCTTGGTGCCGCTGGCCAGCGACCGGGCGAGGTCGTCGAAGCCTGCCGGTTCACCGGCATGCACGGCCGTGGTCGGGCTCAGGCCCTGGACGCCCAGCGCCACGCCGGTCGCCAGACCGCCGCCGGAGCAGGGCGCCGCCACGGCGTCGAGCGTGACGCCTGCCGCCTTGGCCTGTTCGGCGATTTCGATGCCCGCCGTGCCCTGGCCGGTCAGGATCCAAGGGTGATCGTAGGGCGGCACGATGGTGGCGCCGGTCTTTTCGGCGATGCCATGGCCAATCGCCTCGCGGCTTTCCTTGACCCGGTCGTAGAGGATCACCTCGGCGCCGCTCGCGCGCGTGTTCGCGACCTTGAGCGCCGGCGCATCGGACGGCATCACGATCGTGGCCTTCACGCCCATCAGTCGCGCGGCCTCCGCGAGGCCCTGGGCATGGTTGCCAGACGACCAGCCGACGACGCCCTTGGCGCGGTCGGCATCGGTCATGGCGGCCAGGAAGTTGTAGGCGCCACGCAGCTTGAACGAGCCGGTACGCTGCAGGCACTCCGCCTTGATGAACAGCCGACCGCCCAATGCGCGGTTGACGCGCTCATTCTCGAGCAGCGGCGTGCGGATCGTCACGCCCTCGAGACGGCGGGCGGCAGCTTGAACGTCGGCAAAGGTCGGCAGCGGACTCATCCTGGAACACCTATCAACTCGGGAAGTCCGGCAAGATCGCGGATTTCTCCGGCCAGCGCACCTGGCAGATTGTCATTGGGGGCGCCGCTGCGATTCACCCACACTGTGCGGAAGCCGAAATACGCTGCACCGTGCGCATCCCAGCAATTGGAAGACAGGAAGCACACCCGCGCCGGCGGCACGCCGCAATGCGTCTCGACCAGGCGGTAGACTTTGGGATCGGGCTTGAAGACCCTGACCTCGTCGACGCTCAGGACCGCTTCGAACGCATCGGCCAGGCCGGACGCGGCGACCATCGGTGCCAGCATTTCGGAGTTGCCGTTGGACAGAATGGCCGCGCGCAGACCGCCGCTCCTGAGGCGCGCGAGCATCGCCGGCACTTCAGGGAAGGGATCGAGGGCGAGGTAGGCCCCCATCAGCCTGTCGCGCACCGTGGTGGCGGCGACGCCCTGTGCCGCCAGGCTATGGTCGAGTGCTTCGCCGGTCACCTGCCAGAACGGGGCATACGCCGCCATGCTGTTGCGCAACCAAGTGTACTGGATCTGCTTGCTGCGCCACATCTCCGACAGGGCGTCGGCATTGGGTCCGATCGCGCCGCGATGGCGCGCGACCGCCGAATTGAAATCGAACAGCGTGCCGTAGGCATCGAACACGCAGAGCTCGATGCCTCTGAGGTGGTCGGCCATCATTGCTCCCGGACGGCGATTGGACGTAGGGTAGCTTGCATGTTCGTCGCCATCGTTCAAATCCCCATGAGCAAGCGCCCGCGCGATGCCGCCGTCGCTGCCGCCCGCAAGTCCGCCCCGACCTACACGGCGCTCGGCGCCAAGGGGCTCCTGAAGAAATACTACCTCAACGGTGATGCCGGCGGTGGGGGCGTCTATCTCTGGGAGTCGGAGGCGGCGGCGCGTGCCTGGTACACGGCCGAATGGGAGGCCCGCATGGCCGAAGCTTTCGGCGCCAAGCCCACCGTGACCTACTACGACAACCACGTCGTGGTGGACAACGAGGCGGGCAAGGTCCGCGTCGAGGGGGAGTCCTGATGGAGAAGCGGCGCCTTGGCCGGACCGGCCTCGAAGTCTCGGTGCTGGGCTACGGCGCCGGTGCCGTCGGCGGCCTCTTCACCAAGGGCGCCGCAGCCGATCAGGAGCGGGCGCTGGCGCGCGCAATCGCGGCCGGCGTCAACTATATCGATACAGCGCCGCTCTACGGCAACGGCGAGTCCGAACGCAACCTCGGCCGCGTTCTCAAGGCGCTGCGGCCCGACATTGTCCTGGGGACCAAGGTGCGGCTCGGCGCCGAGCATCGTGGCGATATTGCGGGCGCGGTCGCGCGCAGCCTGGACGAAAGCCTGGCGCGCCTTGGCCGCGATCATGTCGATCTCTTCCAGCTTCACAATCCGCTGGCGGCAACGGATGCCGGCGACCAGCTCGCGATCGATCTCGCGCTGGAGCAGGTGGCGCCTGCGCTCGACCGGCTCCGCCGCGCGGGCAAGACACGCTTCGTGGGCTTCAGCGGCGTCGGCGAGCCGACCGCGCTGCTGCGCGCCGTCGACTCCAAACTCTTCGACACAGTGCAGGTCGTCTACAATGCGCTGAACCCCAGCGCTGGCGGCCCGATGCCAGCCGGTGCGCCGGGCCTCGACTACGGCGGTCTGCTCGATCGCGCCCGGGCAGCCAACATGGGCACCATCGTCATCCGCGCCCTGGCAGGCGGGGCGCTGAGCGGCACGGCCGAACGCCATCCGCTGGCCATGCAGCAAGTGGCGCCGATCGGTTCCGCACCGGACTTCACCACCGACGTCGTGCGTGCCAAGCGCCTGGAACCGCTGGTGCGCGAGGGTGTTGCCGGCAGCCTCGCCGAGCTCGGCGAGCGCTTCGTGATCTCCCATCCCGCGGTGTCGACGATGCTGATCGGCTATTCGACCCTCGACCATCTCGAGACGGCGATCGCCGCCGTCGAGAAAGGGCCGTTGCCGGACGCGGTGCTGGACCGATTGTACTAGCTGCAATTTCTGTCGCGACGACAGATCGAAGAAGAATTCAGACCGCGTCTGGCGCGGCATTCACCGCGTCGCTTTCCCGATCGTCGAGAAGTTTGGAAGCTATTGCTCGCAAGCATGCGGTACGACTGCCGTCATGATTGGAGATCAAAGAGTATCGCGTGGGACTGCCTGGCTGCGTAATCCTCGACGCGAGGAGCGGCACGTGATCGGCATCCGGCAAACGAGCTTCTGTAGAAACTGAAGCTGCGAGCATCGTCGCCTCAAGTCGACGATAACGACACAAGGAGAGCACGCGTTCCATGTCGATTGCATTGCGCAGTCGACAGACGAAGGCGCTCGCTCAGATCGGCCGTAGCGGGCGAATGCCTGGGCGGTCCGCTTCATTCCACGACTCGAACAGGTAGCCCCTCGGCCTGCATATGAGCCAGCACTTTTCCTTGCCTTCGTCGCCATTGCTCTCGCCGGGCGACTTCGCCGGCAGCCCTTTGTCTCGCGTGTTGCGGCAGCCCTTTCTGCTGGGGCTTTTCCTGCCCATCCAGGCCGGTGGCTGGACGCCGTCGACCTTGCCGAGGACCACGAGCTGGACCTTCGACTACAATCTGGCGCTTACGCGCCGCGCCGAGGAACTCGGCTTCGACCTTGTCTTTGGCCTGGCGCAATGGGCCAGCAAGGGCGGCTACGGTGGCACGACGAAGTATCGTGAGACTTCGCTCGATTCCTTCATCGCCACCGCCGCGCTCGCCGGTGCGACCGAGCGGATCCTGCTGATCTCCACTCTGCACATTCTCTACGGCCCCTGGCACCCGGTCCATCTGGCGAAGTTCGGTGCCACGCTCGATCACATCGCGCGGGGACGCTGGGGCATCAACATGGTCACCGGATATGCCGCACGTGAACCGGCGATGTTCGGCATGACGAAGGTCGAGCACGACCTGCGCTACGAAATGGCGGAAGTCTTCGCCTCGCGGCTCGCGCAGCTCTGGTCTTCGAACGAGAATCTCACCGTCGACGGTCCTTATTGGTCGATGGAAGACGCTTTCGTGACGCCGAAGCCGCGTTTCGGGCGACCGATCATGGTCAATGCCAGCGGCTCGGCAGCGGGAATCCGCTACGGCGTCCGCCACTCCGACATCATGTTCATCACCAGCCCGGCCGGCAATCAGCTCGAAGACGCGGTGGTCAGCGTGCCCGGCCACGTCGCGGCCATTCGTACGGCGGCGGCAGCCGAAGGCCGTCAGGTGCGGACCATCATCAATCCCATGATCCTGTGCCGGGATACCGAGCGCGAGGCGATCGCCTACCGTGATGCCATCGAGGCTGCGGCCGACACCGAAGCCGTCGAGGGGTTTGCCGAGCATGGGCGGAGGGGCGATGCCCAGGCCTGGCGCAATCAGCGTCGCCTGCATCGCGCCATCGGCGGCAACCTCCATCTCGTCGGCGCCCCGGAGCAGATCGTCGAGGGCTTCTTGAAGCTCCGCGACGCCGGCGTCGATGGCGTACAGCTCACCTTCTACGACTTCGCGCCGGATCTCGAGCACTTCGCCGAGAAAGTGCTGCCGCTGATGTATCAGGCCGGCCTGCGCCTGCCGGATGTGCCCACGGCTGCCGCCTCCCGCCAGCCAGCTTTCGCAGGATGATGCAATGACTTCTGCCTTCTACGGCATCGGCCGTCGTGGCCTGATCGCTTCCTCGTCGGCTGCGGCAGCGCTCGGGGCCTTGGGTGTGCGCGGCGCCTTTGCGCAGGCCTCTCAGCGCGGCCGGACGCTGGTTGCCAACATCGTTCCGGAACCGCAGAGCCTGGTGGCGGGCATTGCAATTTCGGCGCCGGCCGTGGCGATCTCCAACAACATCTTCGATGCGCTGTTCGAGTACGACGCCGACTTCAAGCCGAAACCGGCGCTGGCCACGGGTTGGGAGGAGAGGGACGACGGCAAGACGTTGATCCTCAGCCTCCGCAAGGGTGTGACCTGGCATGACGGCAAGCCCTTCACCTCGGCCGATGTCCAGTATTCCATCCTGGAACTGATGAAGAAGGTGCACCCGCGCGGCGGCGCCTTCTTTGCCCAGCTCGTCGATGTCGAGACGCCCGATCCCCATACCGCCGTCCTGCGCTTCACCAGCCGCGCGCCGGTCGTGTGGTCGGTGCTGAACTACGAGACGCAGATCCTGCCGAGGCATCTCTACGAAGGCACCAATATCCTCACCAACCCCTACAACGTGAAGCCGGTCGGCACGGGCCCCTTCGTCTTCAAGGAATGGGTCCGTGGCGAGTACGTGCTGGTCGAACGCAATCCGAGTTACTGGGACAAGGACAAATCCAGGCTCGACCGCATCCGGTTCCGGTTCATTCCCGATTCCGGCGCCCGCGCTGCTGCCCTGGAGACGGGGGAAGTTCATTACACGCCGTTGAGCCCGGTGCCCTACGCCGACGTGCCGCGTCTCAAGGAGAAGGCCAGCCTCGTGGTCGAGACGCGTGGCAACGAAGCCAATGCGCCGATGTTCTTTCTCGACTTCAACGTCCGGCGCCCACAGTTTCAGGACGTACGCGTCCGCCGTGCCATCGCACATGCCATCGACAAGAAGGCCCTCGCCGATACGGTGTGGTTCGGCTTTGCGCGACCGGCGACCGGGCCGATCCCTTCCTATCAGAAGCAGTTCTACGCAGCCGACGTGCCGCAATACGGGTTCGACCTCGCGCGGGCGGAGCAATTGCTCGACGAGGCCGGCTACAAGAAGGGGAGCGACGGCATCCGGTTCCGGATTTCCCATGATCCCATGCCCTATGGCGACGAATACACCCGCTCCGGCGAGTTCGTACGCCAGGCGCTCAAGCAGGTCGGGATCGAGGTCACGCTGCGCAATCACGACCTGCCGACGTTCCTGCGCAAGGTCTTCAGTGAGCGCGATTTCGACACGCTGAACTCGTTCTATGCCGCTTTCCCGGATCCGCAGATCGGCGTGCATCGCCGCTTCTCGACGGAAGCGATCAAGACCGGCACGCCCTGGTCGAACGCCTCCGGCTATTCGAAACCGGAGACCGACGCGATCATCAACGCCATCCAGACCGAAGGCGACATCGCGCGGCGGGTCGAGCTCATCCACCAATTGCAACGCGTCGCACAGGCCGATCTGCCGTCGATCACGCTTCTGGAGTTGCGGCCTTTCCGCGTCTTCTCGGCCCGGCTGGAAGGCGTCAACGTCAAGCCGGACGGCGGCGGCGCCTCGCTCAAGGAGGTTGCCTTTGCCTCCTGATGTTGCAGCTCATCGCCTCGTCGAGCCTGCCGCCGGAACGGGAACGGCACCGGACGGGGCATCGCTCGTCGAAGCCGCCGGGGTGATCCGGCGGGAAATCGCCCGCACCGCATCCGAGCGCGACCGTACGGGAGCGCCGCCGGACGAGCCGCTGGCGCTGATCCTGTCGCATGCTCTGGGCGCTGCACGCGTGCCACGACGCTATGGCGGATCCGAGGTAAGCTTTCGCGAGCTCGCCTCGATCATCGTCCGGCTCGCGGCCGGCGATGCCAGCGTCGGCCAGCTCGTTCAG
>MKRV01000007.1 GCA_001897995.1 Alphaproteobacteria bacterium 65-37
TCTCCTCGGGCGACCATGATCACGGCGACCTGCGGATTGTCGACGATTCTCCTCGGGCGACCATGATCACGGCGACCTGCGGATTGTCGACGATGGCGACCTTCGCGGCGACGCTGTCCCAGAGGCCGAGCGTTTCGAGGCTCGCCTTGCCGTACCGGCCCGCCGGATGATCGGCGGGATTGCACATGCACAACGGGCCGCTGCCGACGACCTGCGCCAGCGGATACTTGCCGTCGATGGTTACAGAAGTTGGGCCTGCCGAAGTAGGGGGCGCCGCCATCGCGGCCGGCGGCGACCCATGCCCGGCCAGGACGAGGACATTGCGTACGAGATCGGCCCGCGTATGCCGGCGGACGAGCCGCTTCTCCGCGAGATAGTCCATCCATACCGGATCGGCCGCCAGGAAGATGTCGGCGGGGGCGCCGTTCTCGATCTGCTTGGCGAGTGCCGGCGTCGGACCATAGGCAATCGTGATCTCGCCGCCTTGCGTCGTCCGGTAGGTCGCCACGATGGCGTCCAGGGCGGGCTTCAAGGTCGCCGCCGCAAAGACGAGAAGGCTCCGCCCGTCGGCAGGACCCGAGGGAGGCTGCAGGCCGTGATGCTGCGCGGCCAGATTGCCGGCTCCGAGAGGCCCGCCGGCCAGACCGACGAGGAGAGAGCCGAAAAAGCTGCGCCGCTGCATGTCACTCCCGTGGACGGATTGTCGATATATCCAAGTAGATATAGCGGATCGCAGTCTACGGGAAGCGGCCGCAACGCCGGTTCAGAGGATCTTCAGGGCGATCAGGATCGCATAGGAAAACAGGATGGCCATCGCCAGGGCGGCAAAGGGCAGCATGACGCGATAGACGTCGCGTTCCATGCCGGGCGTTCCGGCCAGGCCGCAGACGATTGCCATGCGCACGGGCGAGAACATGCTCATGCTGAGCCCGGAGATATGCTGCAGGGAGGCGACAAAGGCGACCGAGAAGCCGGCGGCCTTGGCAAGGTCGACCTGAGAGGCCATGAACAGGCCGTTGCCGGCATTGCCGCCATTCGTCACGACGCCGAACGTGCCGGCGAGGAAAGGCGTGACCGCAATCGCGCCTTCGCCGAGCGACTTGAAGAGTCCTTGCGCCAGTCCCGCCGCGATCCCCGAGAGGGAGAGGACTTCCGCCATCATCGAGAAGACGACCACGGTCAGGATGGCAAGCCGGCCGGTGCGCCAGGCGGCCGCGAACTCGGAGGCAATCAGATAGCCGTGACCCCGCCAGAGCGCGGTCAGAAGGCCCGCCACCAACAGCCAGGTACCGGCATGGGACAGCGGAAACCAGATGGGCGCTCCCGTAAAGGGAGCGATCTCGAGGGCCTCCAGCAGAAGCTGGTGAAGCGGCCCCACGAGCCGGCCCGCGACCAGCCAGGCGATGACGATGGTGAAGGGCAGGGTGCGCGTGAAGGCCCCGATCAAGGCGTCGCGGCCGGGCCGCTCGTCCTGCAGGAAGCGCAGCACGATCAGGGGGCCGTAAGTGGCGAGCATGGCGGCTTCCGGTCCCAGCAGGGCGGTCGCGCCGATGACGAGCGCCAGACAGCCGGTGAGCCAGAGCGCTTCGCCGACCAGTTCGACGCCTGTTGTCCCAAGGCCCGCCTGCCTGGCGAGGCGCCAGAACAACGGCAACCAGGCGATGTTGATGGTCGCAACGAGCAGACTGCTGTGCAGCGCCAGATCGGTCGGCGTCATGCCGGCGAAGGCGGCCCCGACGATCGAGCCGCTGCCCATCGCCCCCCACAGGATCATGGTCTGGCTGAACAGCGAGAAGGCGAGCAGGAAGACGGGCTTCAGGCCGAGCGGCTTCAGCAAGGTCATGGTGCCGATGATGCCGACACCGAAGCCTGTGACCGATTCGGCGAACGGGCCCACGAGAAAGCACGCTGCAAAGAGGAGGCGGCGTCGCGCCCGGGGATCGTCGAGCGGGCGCCGCTCGGAGGCAGCCGCCCGGCCTGGGCGAACCGCCAGCTGCCAGAAGAACAATCCGCCGACGATGTAGGGCACGACGATCCAGCCGATCCACGCGCCGCGCGCGAGCGCCACGGCGGCATCCGCGGTCTCGAAGCGATGCGGGGCCGTCGAGAAGGCGACGGCCAGGGCAACGGCGGTGCCAATGACGGCAGCCTTGAGAATGCCGGCACGGCCACTTGCAATGAGACCAATGACGAGCAGCGCCGGCAGCGACCAGAGCAGATAGAGCAAGCGCGCCTCGCCCTGCTAGCGGGCCGCGCGGCGGGCTTCGTAGGTTTTCAAGTGCGTGTAGGCGAGCTGCAGCATCGGCGCTTTTTCGCCGGTGCGGCCGGCCCGTGCAAGCAAATCGCCCAGGACATGGTCGGCCTCGGTGGGGCGGCCGGCTTCCACATCGCGGAGCATGGAGGCGACAAAGGGGGAGGCCGGCAAGGTCAGCAATCGGCGGGCCCTCTCGACGGCGGGGGCGCGCGGCGCGAATCCCTCGGCCGACGCGATGCCGACGATTTCGTCCAGCAGGCCGAGGACGACGCCGGAGCCGCCGGCCGCCACGATGTCGCCGACGCTGCCGCGCATCAGGCAGTTGCTGGCCGCGGCCGTGGCGATGAACATCCACTTTTCCCACATTTCCGGGAGAATGCTCTCGCTCGGACCGCCATCGATGCCGTCGGCCGCCAGCTCGGTCGCGATCCTGGCCAGCCGCGGGCTCGGGCCGCCGCCCTGCTCGCCAAAGGTCAGGACGCTGAGATCGTTCAGGTGTCGGACATGCCCCTGGTCGTCGACGGTGGCGGAGATCGCGCACTGTCCTCCAAGGACCTTGTCGGCGCCGAAACGCTGTCCCAGCAGGTCGAGGTGAGCGATACCGTTGAGCAACGGCAGGATCGTCGTCGACGGGCCGACGGCAGGGGCCAACGACTCCACGGCCGAACCGAGATCGGTGGCCTTGCAGGCGACGAGGACCAGATCGAACGCGCGCGCCACGTCGTCGGCGGAGGTCGTGACGGGCCTTTCGATCACCACGTCGCCTTTGGTGCTGTGGACGACGAGGCCGTCTGCCGCGAGCTGTGCCGCCCGTCGCGGCCGGACGAGGAAGGTCACGTCCCGGCCGGCTGCACAGAGGCGCGCCCCAAAGTAGCCGCCGATGGCGCCGGCTCCGACGATCAGAATTCGCATGTCCGTGATCCTTGTCGACAAAACGGGTCGGAGCTTAGCAGGCCTCAGCGGGCCAGCGCCTGGCGCAAGTCGTCGACGATATCCCTTGCATCTTCGAGGCCGACGGAAAGCCGAAGCAGGTCGTCGCCGACACAAGGCGCGAGGGTCGCGTCCGGTCGGATCTTCCGGCGCGCTCGATTGAGGCTGGCGGGATGGGTGATCAGCGACTCGGTATCGCCGAGGCTCACGGCGCGGGTGATCAGCCGAAGCCTCGAGAGCAGGCGCCGGGCGCCGTCGAAGCCGTCGCGCAGGCCGAAGGACATCATGCCGGAGCCGTTCGCCATCTGGCGCCTGGCGACGTCGTGAGCGGCGTGCGACGGCAGATAGGGGTAGCTCACCCACGCCACGTCGGGGTGCGCCTCGAGCATCCGGGCCACCTGCAGCCCGGTCTCGCCATGCCGCTCCATGCGGAGCGAAAGCGTCCTGAGGCCACGCATGACCAAGGCGGCCGCCATCGGCGAGATCGTCGCCCCGGTCAGGTAGCGCACGCCGTTGCCGTGGATCTTCTCGATCAGGTCGCGGCGGCCGAGCACGGCGCCGCCCAGCACGTCGCCGTGTCCATTGATGTACTTGGTGAGGGAATGAAGCACGAGGTCGGCGCCGAACTCGATCGGCCGCTGCAGGGCCGGAGACGCGAACGTGCCGTCGACCACGACGATCGCCCCGACCTTGTGTGCGCGCTCCGCGATCGCGGCAATGTCGAGGATGCCCGCCGTTGGATTGATCGGTGTTTCGAAATACACGATGCGGGTGAGAGGGGTGAGAGCCGTCTCGAGGTTGGCCGGATCGGCGAGATCCACCGGCACGACCTTGATGCCGAAGCGCGGCAGTCCGCCGGACATCATCGCCATTGTGTTCGAATAGAGCGTCTGGTGCACGACGATCTCGTCGCCCTGGGACAGCAGCGAAAGAGTGAGGTTGCCGACGGCCGCCATGCCGCTGGCGACCACGACGCCGGCCTCTGCGCCTTCGAGATTGGCGAGCCGCGCCTCCAGCAGTCTGGTCGTGGGATTGTGCTCCCTGGCATAGAGCAGGCCGCCCTGAGCCGCCGCGGCATCGGTCTCCTCGATCGTGGGAAAGGTATAGGTCGAGGTGAAGTAGACAGGGGGCGCCACCGCCCCCTGATGATCCGCGGGATCGTAGGCGTGGTGTATCGCTCGCGTGGCGAAGTGGAGCGGGTGGCTCGCGCGATCCTTGCCCATGGTCTTCAGCCCAGCCGCCTTAACCCAGCCTCTGGTCGCCGGCCGGAAGGTCGATGCAGTCGCGATTGTGCGGATTTCTCAGCGCGCGCCGGGCGTAGTAGTTGAATGCCGCCGTGTTGCGCTTGGGCTTGAGGATCCAATCATGGGCCTCCTTGCCCAGCTCGACGTCGATCGGCTTGATCTTTCCGGCAGCCGAGGCCAGGAGGTGCATCTTGGCGGCGCGTTCGAAGGCCAGCCCCAGAACGCACGCTTCCTCGATGGTCGACGTGGCGATCAGCAGGCCGTGATGGGACAGCATCAGGGCGCGCTTGTTGCCCAACGCGCTCGAGATGAGTTCGCCCTCTTCATTGCCCACCGGCACGCCCGGCCACTTCGCGACGAAGGCGACGTCGTCGTAGAGCACGCAGTTGTCCATGTGCGAAACCTCGAGGGGCACTTCGAGCATGCCGAGCGCCGCGGTGTAGAGGGCATGGGTATGGACGATGCAGTTCACATCGGGGCGCGCGCGATACACCCATGAGTGAAAACGATTGGCCGGGTTGGCCATGCCCTCTCCCTCCAGCACGTTCAGGTGCTCGTCGACCAGGAGGAAGTTGCCGGCGCTGATCTCGTCGAAGCCAAGGCCCAGGCGCTGGGTGTAGAATGTCGAACGATCGCTGCCGCGAGCGGTGATCTGGCCGGCCAGGCCCGAATCGTGCCCGTTGTCGAACAGGATGCGACAGGTGAGGGCGAGCTTCTGCGTCGTGCTGTAGCCGCTGTCCTCGAGATAGCGATCCATCTGCTTGTCGGCTTGTTCGATCAGCTGCTTCTTGCTGAATTCAAAAGTATCGACCGTATCCATGGCGTTCCTCCGCGAAACTCGATGGTGGGTGCCGTGCCAGACTTCGTCTGGACAACAGGTTGCCCATGAAGCATATAGTTGTTCCAAGCCGTGCTGGCTAGTGTCGAAGATCCATCTGGAGTCGCGCGATGGGTTTGGAATCCCAGGAACTGCCGCTCACCGACCGTGAGCAGGAGCTTGTCGCTTCGGCGGAGCGGTTCGCCGCCGAGTTCATCGAACCCCATGCGGCAGGATGGGAGCGGGAGCGCCGGGCGCTTCCCCGCGACATCTTCCGGCAATACGCAGCCCACGGTTTCAGCGGACTGCAGGTGCCGGCCGAGCTCGGTGGCCAAGGCGTCACTTTCCTCTGCAAGGTCCGTGTCGCCGAGGCGATGGCAAGGTCCTGCTTTGCCGCGACATTTGCCCTGAACAACTCCCAGGCGACCGCTGCCCGGCTGGCCCGGGACGGTACCGAGGATCAGAAGAGGCGCTATCTCGGCCGCCTGGTGTCGGGCGAGCTGGTGAGCGCGCCTGCCCTGACGGAGCCGGGCGCCGGAAGCGATGCGACCGCCATGAAGACGCACGCCACCAAGGTCCAGGGCGGCTGGCGCATCGACGGGCAGAAGGCCTGGATCACCAATGCCGCCCATGCCGACCTCCTCGTGCTCTATGCCCAGACGCAGGAAGGTGCCGGCGCCAAGGGGATTGCCAGCTTCTTCGTGGATCTTCACGCCGAGGGAGTGACGAGGTCGCCTTACGCTCTCATGGGAGGTGCTGCGATCGGCGCCGCCGAACTCACCTTCTCGAACGTCTTCGTGCCCGACGCCGACGTGATCGCGATGCCCGGCAATGCCTTCAAGAGTGCAATGACGGGCATCACCGCCGCGCGCACCCACGTCGCTGCCATGGCGAACGGGATCGTGGAGGAATGCCTTGCGAGGGCCGTGGACTATGCAGGGCAGAGGACCGCCTTCGGCGTGACGCTGCTCGGGCACCAGGGCATTCGCTGGTCGCTTGCCGACGCCGCCACCGAGCTCAGTGCTTCCAAGCTGCTGACCTATCGTGCGGCCCGGCAGATCGCCCGGGGAGAAGATGCGATCTTCGCGGCCTCGCAGGCCAAGAGCTTTGCCGCGCAGATGGCACTGCGTGCCGTCGCCGCCTGCCAGCAGGCCATGGGCGCTGTCGGCCTGAAGGACGAGCTGCCGTTCAGCCGGCACCTCGCGGCCGCACGCATCGCCGGTTATGTCGACGGCACGACGGAAATCCAGCGCGACCGGATCGGGCAGCTTCTTCCCAGGCATTGCGGCAGCTATCGCGACGGAGGGCGGGCCACGTGATCGACAAGCAGGTAGCCGACTGCAGGGCGGCGATCGACGGCCTGAGCTCCGGTCACACGATCATGGTGAGCGGCTTCGGCGGCGCAGGCATGCCGCGTGGCCTGGTTGCCGCGGTTCTGGAGCTGGCGCCGAAGGACCTGACGGTGATCTCGAACAATGCGGGTTTCACGACGGGCGACATCAGCGACTGGCTGTCGGCCGGCCTGGTTCGTAAGATGATCTGCAGCTACCCACGCTCGTCGAAGACTTTCGTGAAACTCTATCGCGAAGGGCGCCTGGAGCTGGAGCTCAATCCCCAGGGCACCCTGGTGGAGCGCATGAGGGCGGCAGGCGTGGGGCTGGGCGGCATTCTCAATCCCGTTTCCGCCGGCACCCTTCTGGGAAAGGGCAAGCCCGTCCACACGATCGACGGCAAGGACTACGTCCTGGAGACGCCGCTCAAGGCAGACTTCGCCATTCTGCGCGCCAAGCGCGCGGATCGCATGGGCAACCTGACCTACAACAAGGCGGCGCGAAACTTCGGACCCGTCATGGCGATGGCAGCCACGACCGTCGTGGCCGAGGTCGACGAGGTCGTGGAGAACGGTGGCATAGATCCGGAGGTCGTCGTGACGCCGGGCGTCGTGGTGGATCGGGTCGTCGTCGGAGGGCACGCGTGATGAAAACCTTGTCGCGAGAGGATGTCGCCCGGAAGGTGGCATCGGCACTCCCCGCCGGCGCCGTGGTCAATCTCGGGATCGGCATGCCGACGTTGGTGAGCCGCTACGTCGCGGCCCAGCAGGACGTCGTGCTGCAAAGCGAGAATGGCATCCTGAACTTCGAAGGGCTGCCGGACGGCCAGGAGCCCGACTACGACTGCATCGATGCCAGCAAGCGGCCGATCGCGGTGCGCGAGGGTGGCGCCTACATCGACGTCATGACGTCGTTCGGCCTCATGAGGGGCGGCCATCTCGACGTCGCCGTGCTGGGGGCGTTCGAGGTTTCGGCCGTGGGCGATCTGGCCAACTGGTGGACGGGTGACCCGCAAGACGTGCCCGGGATCGGCGGCGCCATGGATCTGGCGTGCGGCGCCAAGGCGATCTGGGCGATGATGGAACACACGACGAAGGACAGTCGACCCAAGATCGTGGAGAGCTGCGCCTATCCTCTCACTGCCGCGCGGGTGATCACGCGCATCTTCACCGACCTCGCCACCATCGACATCACGCCGGCCGGGTTGCACGTCCGGGAGAAGGTCGAGTGGATCAGCAGTGAGGAGCTGCAGGCCCGAACCGCCGCTCCGCTGACATTTTGAGCATCGCCGTTCGGCACGGGCCAAACGAGCGGTTGTTGGCAGCCACAAACTGTAGGACAAGAGCCGTGCAAGGGACACAGCATGTGTCCGCTACAGGAGGAGCCGATCCAGGATCGGCCGATGCAGGCTCGGTGATGGCGGCTGTCACTTCACAGGTTCTCGGCAAGCGCGTGCGTTCCATGCGACGCCGGAACGGCACCACCCTCGACCAGCTGGCCGAGGCGACCGGCCTCAACAAGGGTTACCTGTCGCGCATCGAGAGCGGCGAGAAGACACCGTCGATCGCCACGCTCCTGAAGCTGGCGGGCGCGCTCGAGGTCTCGACCGGACAGCTGTTCGGCGAGGAGGTTGCCAAGGACGACATCCAGATCGTCCGGGCCCGCAAGTCCGAGGGCGTTCGGCAGAACAAGTACGGTGTCGTGCCTCTCTCCCGAGGCGAGGGGCGGCCGGGGCTGAGTGCCTTTCTCGTCTCTCCCACGGCCACCTTCACCGCAGACAAACGCGCCGAACATGCCGGCACCGAAGCCGTCTACGTCCTGGAAGGCTCCATCGAGATCCAGTTCGCCAAGCAGGTGGTGCCGCTTTCCACCGGCGACTATGTGCAGTTCCCCGGACACCTGACGCACCAGATCCGCAAGACGAGCCCCGAAGCGAGAGCCCTGGTCATCGTCAGCGAAGAATAGCCGACGGCTTTGCCGCCGGCGGCCGGACGCCCCACCACAGCGAGACCGATGCCCCGTGCCTGAACGCGCGGCCGCGCTTGCTGCCCGACCGGCGGCACGGAGGGCCCATCAGCGCTGTTGACCTGTCGGGCAACATATTGCCTAATGAGCAACATAGGCACCTCGACGCGGTCGCGATCGACGCGCGGTGATGGGGCGTCAGGGAGGCTCACATGGGTTCAAGTCGTTGGCTCGTTGCCGGGCTCATTGTCGGGCTCGCGTCGATCGCGGCGCTCTGGCTGGCTCCGCTGCCGGCATCTGCCGAGGAGTATCCGTCCAAGCCGATCCGGCTGGTCGTGGGATTTCCACCGGGCGGGCCGACCGACATCATTGGGCGGATCATCGGTCAGAATCTGGCGCAGGAGCTCGGGCAGACCGTCGTCATCGAGAATCGGGGCGGCGCAGGAGGAACGATCGCGGCGGCCATGGTCGCGAAGGCCAAGCCCGATGGCTACACGCTGCTGGTCGCCGTCGAGTCGTCGCAGACCCGGGGCGTCGCGCTCTATCCCGCACTTTCCTACGACCAGGTGAAGGACTTCACCTACATCCGGAAAGTTGCCAAGCAGTTCAATCTGATGGTCGTCAACCCGAGCCTGCCGGTGTCGAACGTCAGGGAGTTCATCGATTACGCGCGCAAGCACGCGGGCCAAGTCAATTGCGGCGGCACGCTGGGGGCGTCGGCGAGCATCGGCTGTACGCTGTTCGATCGCGACAACGATGTGCGCCTGATGTTCATCAACTATCCGGGCGGGGCGCAACCCATCAACGATCTCATCGCCGGCACGACACAGGTCTCCTTCGCCGCCGAAGCGACCGTCGCGCAGCAGATCTCGAGCGGCAAGCTGAAGGCGCTGGCAATCGCCGCGCAGGAGCGCTCGCGGGCGTTCCCCGATCTGCCGACCGTTCAGGAAAGCGGCGGTGCGCCTCTCGAGCTCTCGCCGTGGTTCGGCGTCGCCGGTCCCGCCGGGATGCCGCAGGACGTGGTGAAGAAGATCGGCGATGCGCTCGACAAGGTGAGCGCCAGGCCTGAGTTCCTGAAGCAGCTCGAAGGCATCGGCGCCGTGCCGATCTCAGGCTCGACCCAGGCCAGTTTCACGGCCGACGTCGCCCGCGAGATCCCGTTTTGGGCAAAGTGGGCGACGGACGCCAAAGCCTCTCTGCCGAAGTGAGCGGCCGAGAGGATCGGTTTCAACGCCACGCGCAAAGTCTCGAGAGGAAGCGAAGATGACGGACGCATTCCGGGCGCTGGTTGCCCGGCAGGTCGATGGCAGCCAGAAAGTCGGTATCGAGCGGCTGCAGGAGGAGGACCTGCCGCCGGGCGACGTGACCGTCGATGTCGAGTACTCGTCGTTCAACTACAAGGACGGGCTCGCGCTGCAGGGCAGGAGCCGCATTCTCCGCCGCTTTCCGATCGTGCCGGGCATCGACTTCGCGGGAACGGTTCGCCAGTCGGCCAGCGACGCTTTCGAGGTCGGCGACCGGGTCGTGCTGACCGGTTGGGGCGTCGGGGAGGGATGGTCCGGCGGGTTCGCCGAACGCGCCAGGGTGAAGTCGGAATGGCTCGTGAAGCTGCCGGTTTCGATGACCACCCGGCAGGCCATGGGGATCGGCACCGCCGGCCTCACGTCGATGCTGTGCGTGATGGCGCTGGAGCAACACGGCCTGGAAACGGGGGCGAAGATCCTGGTCAGCGGCGCCGGCGGTGGGGTGGGCAGCATCGCCATCAGGCTGCTGGCGAAGCGTGGCCACGAGGTCACCGCGCTGACGGGGCGCCTGTCGGGGGAAACTTATCTGCGCACCTTGGGCGCCGCCCATGTCATGGCGCGGAGCCAATATCAGGAGCCGGGAAAGCCGCTGGCGGCCGAGCGCTGGGACGGCGCCGTCGACAGTGTCGGGGGGACCATCCTCGCCAACATTCTCGCCTCCGTGCGTTACGGCGGCGCCGTCGCAGCCTGTGGTCTGGCGGGTGGCAGCGATCTTCCGACCACCGTGTTCCCCTTCATCCTGCGCAACGTCGCGCTTCTCGGCGTGGATTCGGTACAGTGTCCCAAACCGGTCCGGGAGAAGGCATGGCAGGAGCTGGCCCAAGCACTCGGCAACGAAGATGCCGGCGCGCTCGTGTCCGAAGCGTCCCTCGACGACTTGATCTCTCTTTCCGAGAGAATTCTGGCAGGCCGGATCCGGGGGCGCACGATCGTCAGGCTCCAGGCGCCGCAGTAGTCGGAACCACGGGAGACAGGTGGCCTGGGCGCAGCCTGCCAGAAACCGTCAGCCGGCGATGGCTGACGTCGACGCGGCCTGGATGAGCGCGCAAACGGCATGCAGGTCGTCGACGACGCCGGCGCAGAGTGACCGGATCTCCGGCGTCGCGCCGAGAAGATCGGGAACCATGACGGTCATCATGCCGGCCGCCGATGCCGAGCGAACCCCGTTGTGGGAGTCTTCGAGAGCCAGGCAGAGGGCGGGGGCCACACCCAGACGTTTCGCGGCCGTCAGGAACGGGTCGGGCGCGGGCTTGCTGGCAGCATAGTCGCCATGGCCGACCACGGTGTGGAAGCGGTCGGTCAGGCGATGGACGGTGAGATGGCTCTGCACGGTGGCGTGGGCCGACGACGTCGCGATGCAGCGGGGAATCGCGAGCCGATCGAGCAGGTCGAGCAGCTCGACGACGCCAGGCTTCAGCCGAAGCTGCGTGGCGGCCAGCGATTCGAAATGGCCGATCACCTGCGTGAAGTAGTGATCGACGGGAAAATTCGATCCCATGTGTTCCAGAAGCATTAACCGGCTTCGAGCCCACGGCACGCCGATGGTGCGTTGAATGACTGTGGCCGGCAGGTCGTGCCCGCCGGCGGTCGCCGCCACCAGAAACGCCTCCTGATAGAGTGTCTCGGTATCGAAAATCAGCCCGTCCATGTCGAAGATCACGGCGGCCGGCCTGCGGGGAAGCTTCATCTTCTACGTATATTGGCCGCCCCGGGGCTCGGCAACGGCAGCACGGAGGCCCGACATCCTGTCCTTCCATGGTCGGCGCGACGCTGGAATGCTATTGCTGACCGGCGACAAGGACTCGACTGCCAGGCTGGGCCATCTGCACCAACGCGAGGGTTTCCATGAGCACTTCGATTGCCGACGAACGCCGTCTACTTTCCGCCGACGAGTACCAGCCGGTGGTGCGCAGCCACTATCCGGCGCTGAACGAGCTCGATCGCCAGGAGCTTGTCGACCTGGTGCGCTGGCTGCGCGAGCGCCGCGCCAAGTTCCGGACGCAAGTCGAGGGGCGCCGCCGCGCCAAGCGCGGCAAGGCCGAGCCGCGGGCGGCGGCGGCCGCGGAATCGAGCGAACGCGGCGTCGCCGCCAAGAAACAGGTCTTCGCCCGTGCCCTGAAACGGGCCAATGCCCGGCTCGATCGGGTACTGACCGATGAGAAGCGCGCCGCGATGGGCGCGCAGATGGCGGCCGCGCTGGCGCGCAAGCGCGCGGCCCGCGTTCACCACCCCTCGACGGGACGGCGGGCCAAGTCGGGTGTGAATCCGATCGAGAACCCTAAAGGCGCCGACGGCGTGCCGGGTGCGATGGTCGGCAGCATCTCCCAGGCCACCCGCGTGGCCCAGGCGGTGCGCGACAACAAGGGCGAGTAGCGGCGGCTGGACCTGGAGCGACGATGCTCCGGTCAACGATCGTTTCAACCTGCCGATCGCCCTCATTTGGGGGCGATCCTGAACGGTCGTGTCCCTCCGTCTCAAAGCGCCAGACGGCAATTGCCTCCAGAAGGGGCAGTCGGTTACATCGATGCGATTGCAGGGAGGCCATCATCAGGGAGGCCAGCATCAGGGAGGCAGGCATTGGACCCGGATCGTCTCGACCGTTTGGTCACCGCAGTTTTTGGTGAGAACCTTCTGGTGGGAACAATGCGCCTGTTCGGCCTGATGGCGCTCATCGCCATCCTTGGCGGGGGCAGCTTCTGGTTCCTTTCCCGCTGATTGCGCGGCCTTCTTCGACGACGGCAATGTTGTACGCGGCAAGACAGCAAGGCCCGCTCGGCAGAGCCATCGACAGATGGGCGGGCACGTTCGGAAGCATTTCGCAGTCGGTGGCCGCTCTGTCCTGGTGCTCCTCCTCGTCTCGATCCGATAGCTGGATGCCCAACTTGCCTGTCGTCAATGTCCGCGAGTTCGAGGGGCGCTGAGGAGAACGACCCGTCGTCTTCTTCTGAGCGCCGGGTGACTTTCCTTGGTCCAGATCACGCGAAAATCACGCTGCGATCGGACTCCCAGATCATCTGCTGCAATTCTTTGCGCTTTCCCTGTTAGGTGGGCAACCGAGCGGCGCTTGGGGGCATTACCGCGTTACCGTCGGCTCGTCTCCCCGATATGTCGACGGGACTAGCGTGTGTAAGGAGAGGGCCGGTAGTCCACCCCAACCGGCCCTCTTTCTCGTGGCAAGGCGACGGCGACGCTTGCTTGCGAGCGCCTGTCGTTCCTAGGCGGCGCGCCTCAGCTCGATGCCGCGCGCCTCGATGTCGTCGCGGATGATATCGAGCGGCCGGCGGCGGTCGACGATTGGCGACACGACGCTGCGCAGGCGGGAGCGGAGTTCGTCACGCCCGCCCTTGAAGCCCACGATCGGCGCGCACGGCTGGCTCGCCGAGTCCCGCAGCGTTTCGCAGGCTGCCCCTTGGGCATCGAGCACGTCGTGGTGCGCGAGGGCAATATGGAAGAAGTCGAGCGTGTCGTGGCCGGTGGCAGATTCGAACACGATGCTGGTGCCGTTGACCAGGTTGTGCGCCGGTACCAGCAGGCCGTCGACGAAGAGGGCATGCGAGGCGGTGAGGCAGAGGTCGGTCGCCGGAACGTTGTCGCCCAGGGCGCCGCGCTTCACGCGGACCGGCCGTGACGGACCGATCCAGGCACCGTCGACACGGCTCAGCGTGAAGCTCTCGATGGCCTCGATAGGCGCGAAGCCGGCAAAGCGTACAGCGATCTCATCGCCGGCCTTCAGGCTCTCGATCGGGCGATAGCCCTCGCGGGTCAGGACTTGCGTGCCCCGCAGGAAGCAGTTTCCGCCGCCGCCCCAGCCATTGTGGTTGCCGTTGCCGCCATTGCCATTGCCGTTGCCATTCCCGTTGCCGGGGTCGGCCGCGGCGCGCCTGCTCGTCGTGGCCGTGGCCGCGACGGCGCTTGCAAGCACACCAATAGACTTGAGCGCGTTGCGACGCGCCCGATCGACTTTCGGAGTCATAATAGTTCCCACACCCAGTCCCAAGATGCCCCCGTTCCCAGGCGGGAGCGGCGCGCTTATTACATTTCGACCGCAACATGTCTAGTGGCATTTTCGTGAACTGCCACGGCGCCGGGGAGGGCTGCGGGGGGCTTTGCCGACCGCGCGGTCAGGGCTTGGGCAACCAGTCCTTCGCCTTCTTGGCGAGCCAGGGGCCGACGGTGCGCAGATGGTCGATCGTCTGGCCGTTCAGGATCGGGATGCAGAGCCCGCGTGAGCACACCTGGCCCTGCTGGATCTCGTCGATATGCAGGTCGCAGGTCAGCGTGGCCCGGACGGCCGGCTGGGCGATGCAGATATGCAGGCCCGGCCCCTGCTTGACGATCTCGCGGAACGAATCGCGCGGGCCGTGAACGTTGAAGGCGTCGCGGCAGAACTTGGAGTCGCTGAGCGGCACGCTGACCGGCACCACATTGGGGTCGGGGCCGATACGCGGACCCTTGGTCAGGGCCTCCATCTGGTCGAGGAAGAGGTTGTGATCGAACGGTTGGCAGAAGATGCCTTTCGAGCCGGTTCCGAAGAAGACCTCCTCGATGGTCTTGATGTTCTTCCAGATATCGAAGGGCGCCATCCGGGCATGCAGTTCAGTCAAGATGACTGTCCGTACCGAATGCCCGCCGGCGAAGCGTTTGGTGAGTTCGGGCCCGGGCAACGGCCCTTCATGGTCCTCGATATACGGCGCGAGCATTCTGATTCCGGGTTTCTTGGCGGCGTTGCTGCGACGGATCACGTCCTGGATGTCTTGCGGCAGCGTGGAAATCGGCGGCCCGAAAGCGTCGCCGCCCGGTGCAGTCACGGGTGCGGCCACGAGCGGGGCCCTTCCGGAGGAGCTTGCGGGCGCGCTCACGAGTGCACTCGCCGACGTGAACGGAGGCACGAGGCGCTTGGGGTGAGCCGGCCGCTTCGACCCGTTCGCCGGGCTCACGGGGTGGGGCCCGGGAAATGGTGCGAGGCGCCGGCCCGTGCCGCCGCCGTCCAGCACGAAGATCGCATCGTCGAGCGAAGCGATCGTCATGCGCCCGACGACGTTGTCGGCGCTGTTCTGGTAGCTGCGGTTGATGATCTTGAAGGCGCGCTTGTAGGTGAGGACGGCTTCCGTGGTGCGCGGGCCGTAATGCCCGGCCTCGGCGCGCGCGTCGTCGGCCTCGAGGACTCGCAGGCGGACCAACGCCGACTGGATCCGCGCCACATGGTCGCCGCGCGCGCCGGGAACCACGTGCGACGCATCGGACACCAGGCAGGCTTGCAGTTCCCTGCTGTCGGAGAACAGTTCGGATCGAAGTGGCATGCCCAATCCCCCTTGTTCAGTGAATGAGGTTCAGTCGAAGAGCCCTCTCATTCGAGGAACCTCGTCACGGCGCAGCATGAGCCATCGAACGCCGTCAGTGCCAGTCCTTCGTGTACACGAACTTCGGCATGCTCCAATTGTACCGCAAGGCCAGCAACCGGAGGGTCAGGCCCACGGCCATGGCCAGGACCGCCGACGGGCCATGCGGCAGGCCCACATAGGGACCCGCGACATAGACGAGACCGGTGACGACGGAGACGGTCGCATAGAGCTCCGAGCGGAAGAGCAGCGGGACTTCGGTGCACAGGATGTCGCGCAGAACGCCGCCCACGCAGCCGGTGATCATCCCCGCTGCAATCACGACGATCAGCGGCATCTTCATCTCGATGGCAACGCCGCAGCCGATGACCGTGAAGACGACGAGGCCCACCGCATCGAGAAAGAGAAATATGCGCCGCAGCGAGTGCATGAAGCGGGCGATGGCGATCGTCACGATCGCCGCGCCGCCGGTGATCAGCAGGTAGGTCGGATTTTCCACCCATGACAGGGGATGGTGATCGAGCAGGACGTCGCGGGCCGAGCCGCCGCCCAGCGCCGTGACGCAGCCCAGCAGGAACACGCCGACCCAATCCATTTGCCGCCGTCCCGCCGCGATGGCGGCGGTCATGGCCTCGGCGACGATCGCCGTGAGATAGAGGACATGAATGATTTTGTCGGTTTCCGACCAGTCGAGCATCTTTCCCACCCTGTCCCTACCAGACCGTGCTGATACCTTGAGCTGTTTGTTACAGCAAAATTGCGGTTCGGCTCTTTCGCCCGATTATTGATCGCGTGGGACGCACCGCGAAAGGCTACTGCCTCGCAGTTGCGCCCAACTGTGACCTGCCGTCGTCGGAATGATCACCAATTGACTCGTCAACGGCGTGAGCGGATGCGCTAACACGCCAGGGTGTGCTGGGAAGGGAGACGATGACGCCACGTTCCATCGTGCGGCTGGTCGCGCTTTGCCTTGTCGGCAGCGTGGTCGCTGCAGTTTGGACGCATTCTGCACCGCCCTATACGATGGTGCCGGTGACGATCGACGGCGAGCACGTCAATCTTGCCCTTCGCGTTGCGACGCCTGCCGGACCAGGCCCTTTCCCGACATTGATCTTCCATCATGGTTCGACCGGAGGGGGGACCGACCCATCGACTTTCGCGACACCTTACTATCCCACGCCGCTGGTCGACTGGTTCACGGCCAGAGGCTGGGCGGTCGTCCTGCCGTCGCGCCGGGGACGCGGCGGATCCGACGGGCTTTACGATGAAGGTTTCTCCCAGGATCGGTCGAAGGGCTACACCTGCGACGAAGAGAGGTTGCTGGCCGGCGCGATGCGGGGGCTGCGGGATATCGAAGCCATCACGCCCGTGATCATGGCGATGCCTTTTGTCGACGCACGGCAGGTCGTCGTCGGTGGGCACTCCCGGGGCGGCACGCTTGCCGTGCTCTGGGCCAGCCGCCACCCCGACGAGGCATGGGCCGTGCTGAATTTCTCCGGCGGCTGGCGAAGCACGAGTTGTTCGACGGCAACGGCCGTCAATCAGGCTTTGTTCGAGGACGATCCGGCGCGAACGCCGCCGTCATTGTGGATTTACGGTGAGAACGACTCGCTTTTTCCCATGGCGCATTCGCGCGAGAACTTCGACGCCTTCAAGGCAAGAGGAGGCGATGCGGAGTTCGCGGCAGTCACGCCTCCGCACGGCGTCGACGGCCATCAAATCGTCGACTCGCCGGTGCTTTGGGAAGGCATCGTCTCGAGGTTCCTTGTCGAACAGGGACTGGCTTTGGAGGCCGTGCACTGAAGGTGAGCCTCAAACAGGCATCCATCCGACGGTGGCCGTTTTTGGGAGACGCCGCTTTTGGAGAAAAAAGGTGGGCCCGCTTCCGGAGAAGAAGCGGGCCCTCCCAAGTCCCTTGCTGGACTCGGGCACCTCGATCCAGCGGGGGCAGAGATCGAAGCGCCCATTAAACGGGCTCGGCGTGGTTCTGGATGCCGGGAATGTACGTCGATCACAGAATGCCCACCGCTACGGCATCCGCCGCCGCCATGCTCCGTGCGAGAGTTTCAATGAGGGCGTTTCAATGAGGGCGTCTCAGTGAGGGCGCCGCGACCGGTCGAAGAACTGGGCCAGCGCCTGGCCGGCCTCACCGTAGGCCGCGTGATCGTGACTGCTCATATCGACTGTAGGCGGCAGTCGCTTGACGCGCTTTCGCCCCGCCGCCGTCAGCACGACCTTGCCGTCGAGGACCTCCACCAGGCCGAACGCGGTGAGGCGGCGAACATCGCCATTCGAACGATCGCCTTCGGGGGCCGCACCATGCGCGGCACGACGCAACGCCAATTCTTCGTTGGGACTGAGCGGGGCCTTCCTGGCTCGTGGGAACATGATCACCTCCGGCTCGTCACCGAAACTTAGGTCACGTTCGACCGAACCTGGCAAGGACAATGGGTTGCGGCGAGTCCGAAAGTCGTGATGGCGCTCGCGCCTGTCGAGTGCTGATTGAACGGAGATTCCTGGTTGAACCCGCGATTGCTCATTTAGGAGAAGGGCGGTGCAACGCGACCGGTGGCGGGACCGTTGCACCGATCATGGGAGAACCCGCACTCAGCGCCGAAGAGGCACAGGTCCTGGCCGCCATCGTGAGAGGCGACCGTCCGGATCTCAGGAACCGGAACCTGATTCGCTTGAGCCGTCTTCGCCTGATCATGGTGCAAGGCGCCACGCACTTCGTGCCGACGGCCCTGGGCTACGACTGGTATCGGCGGCTGGAGCAGCAGCTACACGGCAGCGGTGAGTCGGGTCTCTGAAGCGAGAGCCGGTCGACGCTGGCCGAGCTGAGCCCTGCCTAATGCCGTCGCAACCATCGACTGGATCGATCCGGCCGCGCCTAAATACCGATGAAAGCCTCGACCTGGGCCGCAAGCCGGTCGGAGGTGAAGGGTTTCGTGATGATCTCCATGCCCGGCTCCAGGGCGACGCCGCCGCTGTCGACGTCGTGGACATAGCCCGTCATGAACAGGACCTTGAGGTCGGGTCGAAAGGTGCGGGCGGCATCGGCAAGCTGGCGACCGTTCAACCCGCCCGGCAGGCCGACATCGGTGAGCAGCAGGTCGATGTGCTGGGGTGACTGCAGGTAGCGCAGACCGCTGGCGCCATCGACCGCCTCGATCGTCTCGTAGCCGACTTCACGCAGCGTCTCGGTGACGACGGCGCGGACCGCGGGCTCATCCTCGACGACGAGCACGATCTGGCTCTTGGCCGACCGTCCGACGGAGGGTGCCGCATCCGACGCCGATGGCCCCGCGCTGTCCCGGCAGCGCGGCAGACAGATCCGTACGGTCGTCCCTTTGCCTTCCGTGCTGTCGATCTCGACGAAGCCGCCCGACTGCTGTGCGAAGCCGTACACCATCGATAGGCCGAGGCCGGTGCCCTGGCCGATCGGCTTGGTGGTGAAGAACGGATCGAAGGCACGCGAGACCGTTTCGGCCGACATGCCGTGGCCGGTATCGGCCACCGAGATCGCGATGTAGCTGCCGGCTGCCCCGGCACGGCCGGCCGCGGAGATATTGCGGGCGTCGACGGTGATGCGGCCTCCGCTTGGCATCGCGTCGCGGGCATTGATGACCAGGTTCAGAATGGAGCTCTCGAGCTGGTTGGGATCGCATTTGGTGGGCCACAGGCCTGGCGTGGTGTGGCAGGCCACCTCGATCGTCTCGCCCACCGTGCGCTGGATCAGCATCTCCATGCTGGCAATCAACGCGTCGGCGTCCAGGGGCTTGGGGGCAAGGGGCTGACGCCTCGAGAAGGCGAGCAGCCGCTGGGTGAGGGCAGCAGCACGGTTCGCCGAGCCGGTGGCCGCTTCGGCAAAAGTCGCGAGTTCGTCGTAGCGGCCCTGGGCGATGCGCCGCTGCACCACTTCGAGGGACACGATGATGCCGGTCAGCAGATTGTTGAAGTCGTGGGCGATGCCGCCGGTGAGTTGGCCGACGGCTTCCATTTTCTGGGCGTGGCGCAGGGCCTCTTCCGCGGTCGCGAGCGCGTCGGCACTGGCTTTCTCCTCGGTGATGTCGCGTCCGTAGGCATAGACGACGTCGCCTTCCGTCGACGTATGCCAGGAGATCCAGCGGAAGCCGCCCTGGTTCGTGACGAGCCGGTTCACGAAGTTGGTGAGGTCGCCGGCCTGGGCGGCCTGTGCGTACGCCGCAGTGCTGGCCGCGTGGTCGTCGGCGAGGACGAAATCGTTGAAGTGACGGCCGATCACGTTCTCCACCGGATGCCCGAGGATCCGGGTCCAGGCCGGGTTGACCACCCGGAAGATGCCGCCGGAATCGGCCACCACCATCAGATCGCGCGCCAGCGACCAGATACGCTCGGCGCGGCGCCGCTCCGACTGGCGCGCATCGACATTGGCCATGGCACCGCTGATCTGGCCGGCGATCAGGCGGGCGATGTCTACGATGGCAGTGTCGTCGCGACGGTGGGGGTTGAGGCCCAGCACGAGCGAGCCGATGGCCGGCCGCCCCGGCGCGCCCGGGATCGGCAGAGCGATGGCCTCGTCGGGCGGGCGCTGCCAGTCGCCGGTGGGCCACGACAATCGATCGTCGAGGCGCAGCTCTTGCCCGGTCTCGGTCTCTTGCGGCCAGGGACGCTCCAGCAGCGGCCGTGCATCGGGCGTACAGGCGATGCCGTTGCCGTGGAGGTAGACCAGGGCGAACGGGAAGTCCCGGCGGTTGGCACCCAGGATCGAGCAGACCGCGTCCTCGACACCGCCGAGGTCGGCAGTCCCGACCAGTGCCATGCCGAGCTGGCGCAGCATCTCGATCCGGCGTTCGCCGATCACGCGTTCGGTCTCCTCGCTGACCACGCACAGCAAGCCCTCGACGGCACCGCTGTCGCCGTAGAGCGGGCTGTAGGAAAAGCTGTGATAGGTTTCCTCGGGATAGCCGCTGCGCTCCAGAAGAAGGAGAAGCGCCTTGTTCCAGGTCGCCTCGCCGGCACGCACGTGCGCCACCTGGTCGGCGACCTCGGCATAGACCTCGGCCCACACCTCGCGGAACGGCTTGCCCAGCATCGAGGGATGCTTGACGCCGAGGGTGGGCACGTAGGCGTCGTTGTAGAAGAAGTGCAGGTCGGGGCCCCAGCCCAGCCACATCTCGAAGCGCGACGTCAGCAGCATCCGCAGTGGGATTTTCAAGCCGTCCGGCCATGTCTCCGGCGGCCCGAGCGGTGTCGCGGCCCAGTCCCAGTCGCGCATGGTGCGGGCCATGGCGCTATCGCCGGGGAAGATCGAGGTGAGAAGAGGAGAAACCACTGGGGGGCTAACCGGCCAGACGGCTTGTCGGGCGTATGACTGTCAGCCGGATGGTATCAAACGACAGGTGCACAGGCTGAGGGCCATTCACGCGACGCACCGATGCTCGAGTGGGACGCCTATCAACGCCTGCCGGGGAAAATGGTTCCGGGAAAGGCCGTGGTCGCCGGCTCCGTGAGGCGGCCCGGGATTGCGCCGCGCCGATCCCTCTTAGTAAAGTGGCCGCAGTGCAGTGGGGCGCCAGATTGTGGCTGAATCCGAGACGCACGCCGGACAAGAAGAATTCCACGGCTCGCTCCCAAAGGGGACGCGACTGAGGAACTACGAGGTGGTCTCGGTGCTGGGCCATGGGGCGTTCGGCATCACCTATCAGGCCCGCGATACCACCCTCGGCCGGACGGTCGCCATCAAGGAATACCTGCCGACGATGCTCGCGCTGCGCGATGGGCAGTCGGTCGTCATTCCCCGCTCGACCGAGCTCGCCGAGGATTTTACCTGGGGCCGCGATCGCTTTCTCGAGGAAGCGCGCATCCTGGTGACGCTCGACGGTGTGCCCTCCGTGGTGCGGGTCCATGACTTCCTGGAAGCCAACGGCACGGCCTACATGGTGATGGCGCTCGTGCGCGGCGAAACGCTCGAACGGCGCTTGAAGCGCGAGCGGTCGCTGCCCGCCCCCGTGGTGGAGAAGCTGTTGTACCGGCTGCTCGACGGGCTGGAGCAGGTCCATGCGGCCGGCTTCCTCCATCGCGACATCAAGCCGGCCAACATCATTCTCGATGCCGCCGACAATCCGACACTGATCGATTTTGGCGCCTCGCGGGCCTCGATGGCCGATCGTACCTCGGCGATGACCGCGATCTTCACGCCGCGCTATGCGGCCCTGGAGCAGTTGGGGTCGGACAAGCAGGGGCCCTGGACCGACATCTATGGATTGTCGGTGACGCTTCACTACGCGGTGACGGGACGCGCGCCGCCCACGGCCATGGAGCGGTTGTCGACCGACGGCTATGAGCCGTTGAGCCAGCTCCAGCTT
>MKRV01000008.1 GCA_001897995.1 Alphaproteobacteria bacterium 65-37
CGAGGAAGCGTTCTGTCTTGTCGCGCGAGGGACCGCCGCCGCCCTTGAGGCTGCGGCGCAGCGCCTCCATCAGGTCGACGACCTTGTCTTCGTCTTCCTCCGGTGCCGTCGCGACGACCGTTTCGCCCTTCTTCTTGCGGGCGATCAGGTCGCGCAGGGCGTCCTCGTAACGGTCGGTGAAACGCTGCGGCTCGAACGCTGCCTCCTGCTTCTCGATGATCTTCTCGGCGATATCCAGCATGCTCGCCCCGGGCCGCGGCAGCGCGTGGTCGAACACCTTCGTCTCGTCGCGGATCTCGTCGTGCGTTCGGAGCGTGGTCAGCAGGATGCCCTTGCCGCGCGGCTCCAGGGCGCAGATCCGTTCGCGCTGGTGCATCACCAGGCGCCCCAGGGCGACCTTCTTCTGCCGCGCCATCGCAGCCAGGATCACGGCAAAGGCCTCGACGCCGGTCTTGCCCGAGGGCGCCAGGTAATAGGGCTCGTCCCAGTAGATGCGGTCGATATCGGCGGCATCGACGAATTCCTCGATGTCGAGGATGCGCGTCGATTCGAGCCGCACTGCATCCAGCTCCTTCTTGTCGAGCAGCACGTACTTGTTCTTCGAGACCTCGAAGCCGCGCACCAGATCGGCGCGTTCGACGACCTCACCGGTGCCGGCGTCGATCGTCTGCATGCGGATGCGGTTGTTTGTTTCGGGATTGATCAAGTGAAAGTGAATCTCGGCGCTGCGTTCGGTCGCCGAGTAGAGCGCGACCGGACAGGTGACCAGGGACAGGCGCAGATGCCCCTCCCAGGTCGGCCGCATCGCTGTCGGGCGTTTGGTTGCGGGCCGCGTCGTCTTGCGCTTGGCCATGGCGGCTATCCTTTCGTCTTCAGCAGGCGTTCGATCGCCGCGCGCAGCGGTTTCGCCGACCGGGCGTAGGTCCGCCAGGGACGGCCGCGCTTCAGGAGCGCCGGCGCGGTGCGGACCGTGTACTTCGCCGGGTCGAGGCCCTTCTTCACCTGGCTCCATTCGAGGGGCATAGACACCGTGGCGCCCGCACGCGCGCGCGAGGAGAGCGGCGCCACCGCGGTCGCGGTGCGGTCGTTGCGCAGATAGTCGAGGAAGATGCGGCCCTGGCGCGCTTTCTTCGCCATGGTGACGACGTAGCGCTCCGGCTGGTCGGCGGCGAGGCGGCGGCAGATCTCCCGCGCGAAGGTCTTGGCCGTGTCCCAGTCGGGGCTCTTGGGATCGGCGCTAAGTGGCGTCACGACATGCAACCCCTTGCCGCCCGTCGTCTTGCAGAAGGCAACGAGACCGAGCGGTTCGAGCCGATCGGCAACGGCGCGTGCGCCGGCAACGACGTCGGCAAAGTCCACATCGGGCCCGGGATCGAGGTCGAAGACCAGCCGGCCCGGCAGGTCGGGATCGCCGGGCTGGCAGTTCCAGGGATGCAGTTCGGTCGCGCCCATCTGGGCCGTGGCCACGATGCCTTCGACCCGGTCGATCTGCAGGTAGGGTTTCCTGTCGCCGCGCACCTTCACCTCCTCGAGCAGATGCGAGGAGCCGGGCATGGCGTGGCGCTGGAAGAACCTCTGGCCGTCGATGCCGTCCGGCGTGCGCACGATCGAGCAAGGGCGGCCCTGCAGATGATCAATCATCCAGCTGCCGACCGTCTCGTAGTACTGCGCCAGTTCGAGCTTGGTGACCGGCGGCGTCACGTCGGGCCACATCGCCTTGTCGGGATGGGAGATCGAGACGCCCAGCACGATCGCCGGTCCTGAGACGGCAGGCGATTTGCCTTTTGCGGCTCGGGCTTTCGTATTTCGTGCCTGTGTGCCTTGGGCCTTTGCACCGGATCGGCGTTTGGTCGGAGCGGGCTCGGCCATGCGGGTGGTCTCCGGCTTAGCGGGCTTCTCCGCCTCGACCTCATCGGCCGGCTTGTCGGTGCGCAGGCCCTTGAAGGCAGCCTGGCGCACATTGCCGCCGCCGGTCCAGCCGGCGAACTCGATCTCGGCCACCAGCTCCGGATGCGCCCAGTGCATGTTTGCCTCCTTGGGCGGACTGGCGCCGGCCGCGAAGGGGCTGGTATCGCTTTCCACCGCGCGCAGCTCAGG
The DNA here is from genome assembly GCA_001897995.1 of Alphaproteobacteria bacterium 65-37. Lineage (GTDB taxonomy): Bacteria > Pseudomonadota > Alphaproteobacteria > Reyranellales > Reyranellaceae > Reyranella. The sequence goes on from MKRV01000008.1 coordinate 2,098, forward strand.
CAGCAGCTTGCGCATCCCCGTTTCGCTGAAGCCGGTGCCGACGCGGCCGACATAGACCAGCTTGCGGCCGCGATGAACGCCGGCCAGCAGGGAGCGCAGCCGCCGGCCTTCGCTGGTCCAGCCGCCGATCACGACCTCGTGGCCGGCCCGGCATTTCGCCTTGGTCCAGCTGCCGCCCCGGCCGGAGCGGTAGGGCGCGGCCAGCTCCTTGGAGACGATGCCCTCGAAATGCAGGCGGCAGGCCGACTTCAGGAGGGCATCGCCGCCGGTCTCGAAATGCTCGACATAGCGCAGCCCCGGACGCGAGGTCCGCAGGGCGTCCAGCAGTTCCCGCAGCAGCGCCTTGCGATCGGCCAGGGCGAGCGGCCGCAGATCCTCGCCGTCGGCAAAGAGCAGGTCGAAGGCGAAGAAGACCAGGTCCTTCGACTTGCCCTCGGAGAGCGCTGCCTGCAGCGCCGCAAAATCCGACGCGCCGTTGCGGTCGAGCGCCACCGCTTCGCCGTCGATGATGCAGTCCGGCAGCTTTTTCGCCTGCTCCGCGATGGCGGCGAACTTCTCTGTCCAGTCCAGCCCCTTGCGCGTGCGCAGGGTCGCCTTGCCGTCCTCGACGCGAAGCTGCAGGCGATAGCCGTCGAACTTGACCTCGTGCGCCCAGCCAGCACCGGAGGGCGCACGCTCCACCAGCTTGGCAAGCTGCGGCTCCACGAAGCGCGGCAGGACGGACACCTTGCGCGCCTTGGCCGTGCGTGCTCCGGCATGTTCTCCGGTTTTGGCCTTTGCGCCTTTCGCCTTGGGCGCGGCGGCGGCCGCCGTGCCCTTCTTTGCCGTGATGAACGGCGTCGGGCGCTTGCCGGTGCCGAGCGCGATCTGCTTCAAGGTGCGGCCGGAGGCGATCGAGGTCGGGTCCTTCAGGATGGCATCGTCGTCATCTTCCTGGGCGGCCGCGTCGCGATGCTTGATCAGCAGCCAGTTGACGCGCTTGGCGCCGCGGCCGCTCCCCTTGCGGTCCCAGCGCATGCGAACCAGGACCCAGCTGCCTTCGAGGCGATGGCCGACCAGGGTGAATTTGAGGTCGCCGCGCTTCAGCCCCTCCCGCGGATCGCCTTCGGGCAGCCAGTAGCCGCGATCCCAGAGCTGGACCGTGCCGCCACCATACTCGTCTTCCGGGATGGTGCCCTCGAAATCGCCGTAGTCCAGCGGATGATCCTCGACCTCGACGGCGAGGCGCTTGACGCCGGGATCGAGCGACGGCCCCTTGGTCACCGCCCATGACTTGAAGACGCCATCGAGTTCCAACCGCAGGTCGTAATGCAGCCGCGTGGCATCGTGGCGCTGGATGACGAAGCGCAACCGATTGGCCGCGGCGACCGAATCGCGGCCGGAAGGCTCCTCAGTCCGGCTGAAGTCTCGCTTGGCGCGATAGGTGGCGAGGCTGTCCTTGCGCATGGTGAATGACGAACGGGCTGACGCGTGACTCGTTGCGGGCACCGTGACGATCGGCCCCTAAACGACCATCTCAGCAACTGCCACCGCATGCAACGAACCGCGCAGCCGAAGCCAACGGCAGCTCGACCTGATTCGTCATGAAAATCTCGCGGGCCGGGCGCCACTCCGGCTGGCCATGTTCAGTTACCTACGCACCGTGAGGTCATGACCGCTGTCTTCGGATATCCGCTTCTGGGCGCGCTCTTTTTAGATGAGCTCTCCCCCGGCTCCCGTGCGTCAGCCGCGTGTCTGCATTCCACGCCGCCGCGAGTGAAGGAGGGATTACACAGGTCGCAGGACCCTGACCAGACGCGGTTTTCAACAATCCTCTGACCAATCGGGGACAATTGACGACACCAGGGCAAGCGGCAAGGTCCCGACCAGCAGGTCGGCCTTGAACGTACGATGCAACAACTCGACGAGGCCTCCGCCCAGCCAGTCGTACAGCGGCAGGCTGGGCGGCATCTCGTCGAGCCGCAAGGTCGTGCCCTTCCAGGTGTCGGAGGCCGCCGCCAGCCGGCCGGGCACGAGCCGGTCCAGCATCAGCCGGGGCGCGATCACCAGCATCCAGTCCGGGCCGTGCGACCGCACGAAGGCCACGATCGATCGCGCGCCCTCGCCTTCGACCTCGAGCGGGTGGTAGTCGCCCCGGGCAAAGAGCTCCGGTGCCGCCGCGCGCAGGCCGAGCGCGCGGCGGATCAGGTGCCGCTTGATCCGCCCATCGCGCCAGGCCTCGGCGAGCTGACTGAGATCGGCGGTCTCATCGGCGGCGTGCGCCGTGAAATCCACCGGTCGTCGATTGTCGGGATCGACGAAGCTGAAATCCCACAGGTCGCAGCCCTGATAGATATCCGGCACGCCCGGCACCGTGAGCTTCAGCAGGCATTGCGCCAGCGCGTTCACCGCGCCGGCGGGCGCGAGGCGCTGCGCGAAGCCCGCGATCTCCTGCAGCAGATCCGGCAGGGCGGCCTCGGCGACCAGACGATGCGTCAAGTGCTGCGCCGCCTCTTCGTAGGCGGGATCGATATCGGCCCAATCGGTCTCGAGCTTGGCTTCGCGCAGCGCCTTCTGCTGCCAAGCGGCCAGACGCTCGGCGAGGCGCGCGCGCCCCGCTTTGTCCGCAGGCGCAAGATCGATCGGCCAGCCGCCGACCAGCATCTGCAGCAGCATCGCGATATCGCCGGCCGAGGGCGCGAGCCTGCCGCGGACCGGGCGGCACAACGGCTCGCAGGCGGCAATCCAGCGGGACTGAAGCTGCGTCCATTCCGGCGCACATTCGCTCAAGGTCGCGAGTCGCGCGCGCAGATCCTCGCCGCGCTTGTGGTCGTGCGTCGCCGTCGTGACCATGGCGTGCGGCAGCGCGGCCTGCCGCGCCGCCACCCGCCCATGAAAGGCCACCGGCTCGAGGCCGAGCAATGCCGTGTCGAAGCCGACATCGTTGCGCGAGAGCAGCCGGCCGTAGCGGTAGAAGCCCGTATCCTCGACGGCCTTGGCGGCAATCGGCGCGCTGAGCTGCTGCAGCCGCGCCATTGCCTTGTCCCAGAGCGGCAGCTTGGGCGTGGAGGCCGGCGGCGTCTGCATCGCGGCGATCAACGGCGCCGCCGCCCATCGGTCGGTCGCCAAGCATGTGCGCTTGACCGCCTTGCCGACGCGGCCGAGCAGCACCCGATCCGTCGCCGAGAGTACGCCTTTGCTGCCATAGGTGCGATAGGCCGGCATATGAACCAGGATGTCCGTCAGTAGACGCCGCAACGTCGGCCGCGGCACGGCCGCATCGAGCAGCCTCTCGAAGGAGGCCGCACAGGCATCGAGCTGCGCGGAGAAGCTGCGCGCCACGATCTCGCGCCGGGCCGCCTGCTCCTCGGGGGCAAAGTCCGCCGGCCGGCCGCTCAGCCTTGCCCAGGCTTCGCCGAGGCCCGCGGCGCTGTCGGGATCGTGCTGAAGGGCGCTGACGTCGTTCATGAAATCGTAGCCGGTCGTGCCGTCGACGCGCCATTCCGTGGGCAGCGCCTCGCCGTCGAAAAGGATCTTCTCGACCACCAACCAGGCACGCGACCGGCGTCGCTGCGTGGCTATCGCATCGAGGCGCCCACGCAAGGTGCGGCAATAGCCCGCCGGATCGGTCAGGCCGTCGACATGATCGACGCGCAGCCCGTCGACGATGCCCTCGGCAAACAGGCGCAACGGCAGGACATGCACGGCCTCGAAAGCCTCCGGCTCCTCCATGCGCAGGCAAACCAGCTCGTTGATGTCGAAGAATCGCCGCCAGTTGAGGCGGTCTCCGGCGACGCGCCACGGCACCAGGAGATAGTGCTGCTGCGCCAGCAAGCCGCGCAGGTCCTGCGCATTGCGCTCGGTTCCTTCGGCGAGCGGCCAGGTCTGGCCACCGAGCAGCAGCGCCGGCCTGCCCTCCCCGTCGCGGCCAAGCTTGGGCGGTTTGCGGGCAACGGTCTCGTCGAGGGGCCCCCCGAGGACCGGCAGCAGCACCTTGCCGTTCGTGCCCGGCGCATTCCAGTCGATGTCGAACCAGGCGGCATAGCGGCTGGCGCGTCCCCATTGCAGGACGTCGCGCCACCAGCCATTGCCGAGGTCGGCCGCCATGTGGTTGGGCACGATATCGAGGATCAGGCCGAGGCCGGCGTCACGCAGCGCGGCGGCGAAGGTGCGCAGGCTCTCCTCGCCGCCCAGAGCGGGCGCGATCCTAGTGGGATCGACGACGTCGTAACCGTGCATCGAGCCGGCGCGCGCCGTCGCCAACGGCGAGGCGTAGATGTGGCTGACGCCGAGCGCGGCGTACCTGTCGATGTGCCGGGTCGCATCGGCGAAGGTGAA
>MKRV01000009.1 GCA_001897995.1 Alphaproteobacteria bacterium 65-37
GTTCCGCATCGGCCGCAGAAGCTTCGCGTCGTGCCGGTGGCGTCATGTCGAAAGCGGGTGATTTCCGTCTCGCCGCGGGTGATCCGCACCCGGCTGCGCCAGCAGCCGACATAGGTCGCATAGGCGGCCCCCTGTGCTCGTCGGCTCGCCTTGGAATGATCGTGCCAGGCCCATCGCGCCGGAATACCGATCTCGATCTCGACGGCGCCGCAAAGACACTCGCCCGTCGTCTGCTCCGCCGAGGGTTTGCGACCCTTAGGCGCCGCTATCGATTTGACCACTACCGACCTCTTCAAGGGGACCCGACCCGAACTGGAGCCGAAGCATATCCCATCCGGCGGGACTCGATAGAATGGGATAGGCCGAGGGTGCGAAAGCCCTGCGGCGTCTATCGTTCAGCGCCGACGGTCACGGCAAAGACGGGTACTGGCTCGTCGAAGCCCTTCAAGGCTCTCGCTTCGAGCTCGACCAGAGGCACGCCCGGGCCGACCGCAGACGCGACTGCGCGATCGATCAGGATTTCGGAATCCTCGGCACTCGCACACAGGCGCGATGCGAGGTTCACGACATTGCCGATTGCCGTGTAGTCGAGGCGGCCCTCCGAACCGATCCGCCCGACCGTGGCCGGTCCCAGGGCCAGCCCGATGCCGAAGCCGAGATGGTGATCGAGCGCGCGCCAGTCCGCGAGAAGCTTCTGCACGCTCATCTGCATGTCCTTGGCCATGCTGACGGCGCGCAAGGCCGGATCCGGCAAGGAGACCGGCGCATTGACCAGCACCATCGCCCCATCGCCGAAGAAGTTCAGCAGCGTCGCCCCGTGACTGGTGACCACTCTTTCGAGGGCATCGTAGTACTGGCGCAGGACGCGAATGACGGTTTCCGGCTCCGCCCGCGCCGAGAAGGCCGTGAAGCCCCGCAGGTCGCAGAACATCACGGCCACCTCCACGCGCCGCCCGTCGAGAACGCGATCGTCGCCGATGCGGTCGACCAGCTCGGCCACTTGCGGGGCAAGAAAGCGCTTGAGTCGGCTGATGCGCTCCGAGCGTTCCTGCGACACCGACAGCTCGTGCGCCATCTCGTTGAACCGGCTCGCCAGTCGTTCGAACTCGTCGCCCGTCGCGAGATGGATCCGATGGTCGAACTGCCCCGCACCGATCCGAGTGACGCCATCCTCCAGCAGGTGGATCGGCCCGACCATGCGCTGGGCCAGCCAATAGGCAAGCGCCGCAGCGAGCGCCGTGCCGACAATGAGGGAGGCTCCGGTGCGCCACAGCGACGCGAAGATCGGACCGAAGGCTTCGGCGAAGGGCTGCTTGACGACGACGCTCCACTCCACGCCAGGGATCTGCGACAGGGCGGCCAGCACCGTCTGCCCGCCTATATCCTGTCCGAGCGCCGCCTTGCCGGGATGGGCGAGGATGGCGTCACGCAGAACTTGCAGCGGTTGCTGGGTGGCCTCGTCAGCCCGCAACACGAGGCTGATGTCAGGATCGGCGACCAGGCGTCCCGGCCGGTCGAGCACGAATGCGTCGCCGGTCAGTCCGATCTGAATCCTCGAGATCACTTCCCAGATGAATTTGAGATTGATCTCGGCGACCGCCAGCCCGACGGCCGAGCGGTTGCCCGCCACGGCAATGGTCATCACAGGTTCCGAGCCGTCTTGAAAGGTGACCGGACCGTACCAGACCCGGTCCGAGCGAGCCCCCATCACGGCGGGTTCCGCGGAGAGGTCGTCACCGCTCTCCGTTCTGTTCAAGCCGATGCGCGACACGAACAGGCGTTCCCGTCCGTCGGCATCGACCAGAGTGAGGCTGTTGACGGCCGGTGACTGGTGCAGCAGGCGCAAGGCGTCGAGCCGGCGCCTGTCGCCGATCTCCTCGGTCCACGGCAACTGCACCGTCCAGCCGAGCTGATCTCGGATGTTGTCGATGAAATCCAGAATCTTCACCGCGGCCAACCGGGCTTCGGCGTCCAGCAGGTCATTCAGCCTGGCGCGCTGGGCGTGATAGCTGAACCAGGCTTCGCTCGCCCCTGCGATCAGAAGCGGCAGCGCGACCGCAGCAAACAAGGCGCGGAAATACTTCTTGAACAGCGATGTGCGGGGGGCGGCGATCGGATCTGACATCGTCTTAGTACCGTTGCACCGAGGTCTTGCTCGCTTGCTGGGAGCGCGGCACTCCAGTGCCGCTCATGAGATCGAGAGGAAGAAGACAAGAGCGCCACTGGAGTGGCGCGCTCCCAGCAAAGAAGGCCAACCCGTCAAGAACTCCATGCCACGGAACTAGCCTGCGCGGCGACCAACCGGGCAGATCATCCAACCACCGTCATTCGATCACTCGGTCGGCAGTCGTCAGGAGCGACGCCGGAAAGGACAGGCCGAGCGCGCGGGCGGCTTTCAGATTGATGAACAGCTCGACCTTGGTGACCCGCTGCACGGGCAGATCGGAAGGCTTCTCACCCTTGAGGATGCGGCCGGCATAGACGCCCGAATGGCGGTGCGACTGATGGAAGTCGCCTCCGTAGCTCATCAGGCCGCCGGCCAGCGGAAAGTCGCGGGATTGCATCATCGCCGGCACGCCATGGTGCATCGCAAGCGCCGCCAGCTGCGGACTGCGATAGGCAAAATAGGGATCGGAGCTGAAGACGAGCCCGCCCACCTTCGCCTCGCGCACGGCGATGAACATGGCATCGAACTCCTGTTCGGCGCTGGCTTTCAGGACGACGAGCTCGAGCCCCAGGGCGTCCGCCGCAACCTGCAGGTTCTTGAGCTGCGACCCCGAGGTCGGGCTGGTCGGATTGATGGCGACGGCGAACACCTTGGTGGCGGGGCGCACCTCGCGGAGGAACTCCAGGCGCTTGCGCGAGACTTCCACGCTGAGGCTCGATACGCCGGTGAGATTGCCGCCCGGCCGGGACAGGCTGTCCACCACGCCCAGCCGGATGGGATCGCCGCCCATCTCGAAGACGATCGGGATCGTCGTCGTTGCCGACTTCGCCGCCAGCGCCACCTCGGCACCGCCGGCTGCCACGATCACCGCGACCTGACGGTTGGCCAGCTCCTTTGCCAGAGCCGGCAACCGATTGTACTGGCCCTCCGCCCATCGAAAATCGACCGCAACGGAGCGCCCCTCGACATAGCCCGCTTCGGCCAGGCCTTCACGGAAGGCCATCAGGCGACTGCTGTAGCGTTCCGGCGTTTCCGACCCGAGATACCCGATGGTCGGCATGGTTTGGGCATGGGCCTGTGTGTGTGTCTGGGCGCGGACCTGTGCAGCGGCCATCGCCGCCCATGTCGCGGTCCCGCCGACGAGAGCAAGAAAGGTGCGCCGCCTCGTTCGCGCGGCGGCTTCGACCCCCATGGGGAGCGCAGAATGCAAGGTCGTTTCTCCTTCCGACCAATGCCGCGCGATCACTCAACCAAAGGATGGCCGCGCGGCCCAAGCTGCAAAAACCGGGCGACCAATACATCTCCACCAGCGCAATAACTTGGCAGTTATGGCTAGTTCACAGAATAGTTACAGGGACGTTCCCTCGCGTCTTGTGGCTGTTCGGCGTGCACACACACGCCCTGGGGTCGAAACTTGGGGGTCGAGAACTGGTGGGCCGGCTCACTGGCCCAGCGCATCCATCCTCCAGAATTGCTGTTTCGCCAGCCGGCTTTCGAAAGCGTCGATGCCCCCTGCTTTGGCCATTGTCGCTCCAACCTCGTCGAGCCCCTGCAGGAGTCGCTGCCGGCGAAACGGTTCGACCTCGAAGGCGATGCGCCCGCCATCGGAGCGAACGAGCTCCTGTGCCTCGAGATCGATGGTCAAGGTGGCGTTGGCGCCGCGCTCCGCCTCGTCGACGAGCTGCTCGCAGATCGCTTTCGGCAGAACGAGCGGCAGGATGCCGTTCTTGAAGCAGTTGTTGAAGAAGATGTCGGCGAAGGACGGCGCGATGACGCAGCGGATGCCGAAGTCGCGCAACGCCCACGGTGCGTGCTCGCGACTCGACCCGCAGCCGAAATTCTCGAAAGCGATCAGGATGCTGGCCTGCCGATAGGCCGGCCGGTTGAGGACGAATTCGGCGCGTTCGCTGCCGTCCTCGCGGTAGCGCATCTCGGCGAAGAGATGGCGCCCCAGTCCGGTGCGCGCCGTCGTCTTCAGGTAGTCCTTCGGGATCACCATGTCGGTGTCGATATTGACCATCGGCAGCGGCGCGGCGACGCCCGTGAGGCTGGTGAACTTTTCCATATCCCTCTCCTGCTTCCTACTTCATCAGGTCGCGGACATCGGCCAGGCGACCGCTGATCGCCGCGGCCGCGGCCATGGCCGGGCTCACCAGGTGCGTGCGGCCGCCATAGCCCTGGCGTCCTTCGAAATTGCGGTTCGAGGTCGAGGCACAGCGCTCGCCGGGCTTCAGACGATCGTCGTTCATGGCAAGGCACATCGAGCAGCCCGCCTCGCGCCATTCGAAGCCGGCCTCGCGGAAGACGCGGTCCAGCCCCTCCTCTTCGGCCTGCCGCTTGATCAGGCCCGATCCCGGAACGACCAGGACGTTGACGTTTCCCGCCGCCCGGCGTCCGCGGACGACTGCCGCGGCGGCCCGCAGATCCTCGATCGAACTGTTGGTGCAGGAGCCGATGAACACCCGGTCGATCGCGACCTCGGTCATCGGCGTACCGGGGCTCAGCCCCATATAGGCGAGGCTGCGCATCATCGCGGCGCGGCGATCGGCGTCGGCTTCGTCCGCCGGGTCGGGCACGCGGCCCAGGATCGGCACGACGTCCTGCGGGCTGGTGCCCCAGGTCACCTGCGGCACGATCGAGGCGGCATCGATCGCGACCTCGCGGTCGTAAGCCGCACCGCTGTCCGACGGCAGGTCCCGCCACATCGCGACGGCCCGCGCCCAGGCCTCGCCCGACGGCGCCTGGGGACGGCCCTTCAGATAGGCGAAGGTCGTCTCGTCCGGCGCGATCAGGCCGGCGCGCGCACCGGCTTCGATCGACATGTTGGAGACCGTCATGCGGCCTTCCATCGACAATGTCCGGACCGCCGAGCCGGCATATTCGATGACGTGGCCGGTGCCGCCGGCCGTGCCGACTTCGCCGATGATCGCCAGGATCAGGTCCTTGGCCGTGGTGCCGAACGGCAGCGCGCCGTCGACGGTGATGCGCATGTTCCTGGAGCGCTTGGCGATCAGCGTCTGCGTCGCCAGCACATGCTCGACTTCCGAAGTGCCGATGCCGAAGGCCAGCGCGCCGAAAGCGCCGTGCGTGGCGGTGTGGCTGTCGCCGCAGACCACCGTCATGCCGGGCTGGGTGAAACCCTGTTCCGTTCCGACGACATGGATGATGCCCTGTCGGATGTCGGTCATCGGGTAGTACGGCACGCCGAACTCGCGGACGTTGCGCTCCAGCGTCTCGACCTGATGGCGCGATTCGGGATCGGCGATGCCGGCGCTGCGGTCGGTCGTCGGCACATTGTGATCGGCCACGGCGACCGTCGCCAGCGGCCGGCGCACCTTGCGCCCGGCAGCGCGCAGCCCCTCGAAAGCCTGCGGGCTCGTCACCTCGTGGACGAGGTGGCAATCGACATAGAGCAGCACCGTGCCGTCCGCCTGCTCCTCGACGAGGTGACTGTCCCAGATCTTGTCGTAGAGCGTACGCGGCGCGGTCATGGCGGCCCCTTCGGGTTGCGGTCGAAGGCATGCTCTATCGGTCTGTTTAGACTGGTAACAGTTGCATAATTATCCTGGTATAAAAACTTCCCATGCCAGGTCCATCATCGTCCCGCCCGCCTTCATCCAGACCAGCCCCCTCCAAGCCATCTGCGTCGCGCGCCGATGCCAAGCGGCGCGAGCTGGGCGATTTCCTGCGCGCCCATCGCACCCGCCTGTCGCCCGTCAGCCTCGGCCTTCCGGCCGCGGGACGCCGCCGCACGCCGGGCCTGCGCCGCGAAGAGGTCGCCCAGTCCTGCGGCATGAGCTCCACCTGGTACACCTGGCTCGAACAGGGCCGCGACATCTCGGCCTCGCCGCCGGCGCTGTCGGCGCTGGCGCGCACCCTGCAGCTCACGCCGGCCGAGCGCGCCTATCTCTTCGAGCTCGCCGGCAAGCGCGATCCCAGCGCGCCGGCACCGGTGGACGACAGCGGCATGGACGTGCCGGCGGCCCTTGCGCAGGCGATCGCGGCCATCGCAAGCCCGGCCTATCTTCTCGATCAGGCCTGGACGGCGCGGGCCTGGAACGAGCGGGCCGCCCGGCTGTTCGTCGGGTGGCTCGATGGGACGCACGACCGCAACCTGCTGCGCTATGTCTTTCTCAGCCCGACCGCCCGCACCGTGATCCCCAACTGGCAGGCACGGGCGCGGCGCGTTCTGGCCGAGTTCCGCGCCGACTCCAGTCGCCACCTGGAGAGTCCGGCGTTGCGCTCCCTCACCGACGATCTCAGGCAGCGAAGTCCGCTCTTCGCCCAGAGCTGGACGGAGCATGCCGTGGTCGATCGCACGGGGGGCGAACGGACTTTCGATCACCCGCGTGACGGCGTGCTGCGCTACGAGCAGATCGCCTTCACTCTCGCCAACCGCCCCGACTTCACGCTCATCGTCCTGGTGCAACAGGGCGCGCCTGCGCCTTCCAAGCGAAGCCCGCGGCCGCCGCAAACCGGAAAGCGCAATAACGCCAGGCGGTAATGCAACAATCCGCCGCCAGCCGCGTAGAGTCGTTTACGGCCCTCTATGGGTGAGTGGACAGGCAAATAGACGGGGGCGTCATGGCGGCTGACACGACTTCGATCACGACGACGATCCAGGAGCCCAGCTCTACCGAAACCCCCTTCTATATTCCGGCTACGGGCACTGCGACGCGGCCCCGTCGCACGCTGAAGCACGGCGATTCGTTCGTCGTCGTCGACAGCCACGGCGATATCGGCGCCTCGCCGGGCGGATCCGACGGGCTGTTCCACAAGGATACGCGCTTCCTGTCGCATCTCGAGTTGCGCGTGAACGGCCAGGAGCTGCTGCTGCTCGGCTCCAATCTGCGCGACGACAACACGCTTCTGTCGGTCGATCTCACCAATCCCGATTTCCTCGCGGAAGGCCGCGTCCTGCTGCAGAAAGACCTGCTGCATATCGGGCGCACGATGTTTCTCTGGCGCGGCACGGCGTATCAGCGCCTGGCCGTGCGCAATCACGGCGACCGTCCGATCGAGCTGCTGCTGTCGATCCATTTCCGCAACGACTTCGCCGATCTGTTCGAAGTAAGGGGCATGCACCGTGCCCGTCGCGGCAGCACGCGACAGGAAGTGATCGGCCCGGACCGTGTGCTGCTCTCCTACCTGGGACTCGACGAGAAGCTACGCAGCACCACGGTGGCGTTCGAACCGGCGCCCAGCGAGCTTCGCGCCGAGGTCGCGATCTACCGCCTCGTGATCGCCGCCGGCGAAGCGCAATCGCTGTTCGTTGCGATCGGCTGCGACACGCCGCGAGAACGCCAGGTGACGCCCTTCTTCATCGGTCTGCGAACCGCACGCCGCGAGCAGCAGACCGCCACACGCGGCGCGACCACCGTCGTCACGTCCAACGAGATCTTCAACGAGATCCTCCACCGTTCGGCGGCCGACCTGCAGATGCTGATGACGGACACGCCGGAAGGCCGTTATCCCTACGCCGGCACCCCCTGGTACTCGACCACCTTCGGACGCGATGGTCTCATCACCGCGCTGCAGATGCTGTGGTGCGATCCCCGCGTGGCCCGCGGCGTGCTGCACCGTCTCGCCGCCTACCAGGCAAAGACGGTCGATCCTCTCGCCGATGCCCAGCCCGGCAAGATCCTGCACGAAATGCGCAGTGGTGAAATGGCCGCCCTGCGCGAGGTGCCGTTCGGCCTCTATTACGGCAGCGTCGATGCCACGCCGCTCTTCGTCCTGCTGGCGGGACTCTATGGTGAGCGGACCGGCGACTTCGACACCGTCGAAGCACTGTGGCCGGCGATCGAGGCCGCGCTCGGCTGGATCGACGGGCTGGGCGACCCGGATCAGGACGGCTTCGTCGAATATCGCCGCGCCAGCGAACTTGGCCTTGCCAATCAAGGCTGGAAAGATTCGTACGACGCGATCTTCCATGCCGATGGCCGGCTGGCCGAAGGCAACATCGCCCTCGCCGAGGTTCAGGGCTACGTCTATGCCGCAAAAGCCGCCCTGGCCCATTGCGCGCGACGACTGCGCCGCATCGGCATGGCGCGCCGCCTCGAGACCGAGGCCAAGGAGCTCGCCAAGCGCTTCGAAGCGGCCTTCTGGTGTCCCGAGATCGGCACTTATGCCCTCGCCCTTGACGGCGACAAGACGGCCTGCCGCGTTCGAACCTCGAATGCCGGTCATCTGCTCTTCACCGGGATCGTGCGCCCCGATCGCGCCGCCCTGGTGGCAGCCGGCTTGAGCGGCCCGCAATTCTTCTCGGGCTGGGGCATCCGCACCGTCGCCAAGGGCGAGGCCCGCTACAATCCGATGTCGTATCACAACGGCTCGATCTGGCCGCACGACAATGCCCTGATCGCGCTCGGCCTCGCGCGCTACGGCTTCAGGGATGCCGTCGAGCAGGTGTTCAAGGGGCTGTTCGATGCCGCCGCCTATATGGATCTGCGGCGCCTGCCCGAACTCTTCTGCGGCTTCCAGCGCCAGCGCGGCCGCGGACCGACGCTCTACCCGGTGGCCTGCTCGCCGCAGGCCTGGGCGAGTGCGGCGCCGTTCTCGTTGATCCAGGCCTTGCTCGGCCTCGAACTCGAACCGCGGCGCAGTGAAATCCGCCTGCGCCAGCCGCGGATCCCGTCGTTTCTCGACGAGGTGACCCTGCAAAATCTCCAGCTCGGCGCGGCCAGCGTCGACCTCAGGGTCCGCCGGCACGGTGACGAGGTTTCGCTCGAGGTTCTGAAGTCCGAGGGCCGCGTGCAGGTATCGATCGTCGCATCGTAGGAAATCGCGGAACCGCATGGCTTTTCCCGTGTTGTCGCTCTAGCGACTGCAGCGCGGGAGAAGGCCAATGGGCGGCAGGTTTCGATTGATCGTGCCGACAATGGCGTTGCTTGTGCTCGTCACACTGTCGACGACGCTGGTCGCCCAGAATGAACCCACGTCTCAGCCGACTCCGGCGCAACCCAATCCTGCTCAACCCAGCCCCGGTGGTGAGGCAGGCCAGCCTGCAGGTCAGGGCGAGAGCAACCAGGGCGAGGCCGGTCAGACCCAGCAATCACAACCGACATCACCGCCAGCCACATCGGAGCCGACCCCAACACCGGTGCCCACGCCCGTTCCGCCGCCGCCTCCCGCCTCGTTGCCCGCGAGTGCACCGTCGGTCACCGTCATCGGTGCGCAGGAGGCGCGCGGCATTCTGGGCAACGACGTTCGCAGCTCCGCCAACGAGGACATGGGCCGCATCGTCGACGTCATCGTCGACGGTGAAGGCCGGACGCGCGCAGCGATCATCGATTTCGGCGGCTTCCTGGGAGTCGGCAGCCGCAGGATCGCCGTCGACTGGAAGGCGCTTCATTTCGTCCCCGCCGCCGGCAAGCGCTACGGCATCGTGCTCGAACTGACGAAGGACCAGGTCAAGCTCGCGCCGGAGGTCAAGGAGGGCAAGCCCATCATCGTCCTCGGCGCGTCGGGGAACCTGGAGCCTCTGCCCTAGCCGGCCATGGGGTGATCGTGGCCGAAAGTCCCTGCACCACACATTCGCCATCGAAGCGCAGCCTGCGCGGCCTCGACTGGTTCGTCTTCTTCGTCGCCGATGTGCAGACGGGCTTCGGCCCCTTCGTGGCGGTCTATCTGACGGCCGAGAAATGGACGCAGGTCGATATCGGCCTGGTGCTCACCGCGGCAGGCCTGGTCGGGCTGGTCGGCCAGATCCCGGGCGGCGCCCTGCTCGACTGGGCACGCTCCGAACGGTTCGTCGCCGCCATCGCCGTCGCCCTGATCGGCACCAGTGCGCTGGCTTATGCGCTCTGGCCGATCTTTCCGGTGGTGCTCGCTGCCGCGTGTCTGCACGCTGCGGCAAGTTGCGTGCTGGGGCCGGCGCTGGCGGCCATCAGCCTCGGCCTGGTCGGTCCCTCGGCGATCGGCGAACGTCTTGGACGCAACGCCCGGTTCGCCTCGATCGGCGCCGGGCTCACCGCCGCGGTGATGGGCCTGGTCGGTTACCTGGTCTCGACCAGCGCCGTGTTCTTCGTGACGGCGGCGCTTCTCGTCCCGACCTGGCTGGCGCTCAGCATGATCGCGCCGCGCGAGATCGATCCGGAGCAGGCCCACGGCAATCTCCGCGCGCGGCCGCAGCGTGACCAGGAAGCGGTCCTACCCGGCACACCGACCACGCTGCGCAGCCTCCTGACCCGCTCGCCGCTGCTGATCTTCGGCGGCTGCATCCTGCTCTTCCATCTCTCCAACGCCGCGATGCTGCCACTGATGGGCAGCGTGCTGACGACGCGGCTGAGCGACTGGGCGACGGTCCTGATCGCCGCCTGCATGGTCGGCCCGCAGCTCGTCGTCGCCGTCTTCTCCCCCTGGGTCGGTCGTCGGGCGCAGCAATGGGGCCGCCGCCCGCTGCTGATCGCCGCCTTCGCTGTGGTCCCGATCCGCGCCATCCTTTTCGCCACGGTGCATGACCCCTATCTGCTCGTGGCGGTGCAGCTGTTCGACGGCCTGACGGCGTCGGTCTTCAGCGTGCTGGTGCCGCTCACGATCGCCGATCTGACGCGCGGCACCGGCCGCTTCAACCTCGCCCAGGGAATGGTGGGAACGATGACCGGCATCGGCGCCTCGCTCAGCCCGACCCTGGCGGGCTATGTCACCGACACCTACGACAGCTCCGCGGCCTTTCTCAGCCTGGCGGCCGTCGCCGCCCTCGGCTTCACCGCAGTCACCTTGCTGATGCCCGAGACACGACCACGGTCACAACCGCCGCCACCGCCATGATCGACGCGGAACCGATCCGCGGAAGGCGGCGATAGCGGCACGCGCCGCCGAGGCCTTTCTCCAGCTATAGAAGACGGACCGACAACACCGGCAAGCAACGCTTCGGAGCCGCAGAATGAAGTTCGTCCAGGCCGCGACCCTCGACTCGATCGCCGATTATCGCCTGTTGGAAGGCGATGCGCCGCGTCCGGGGCCTGGCAATGTCCTGATCAAGGTCGCCGCCTGCGGCGTGGGCTACGTCGATGCGCTGGTGGCGCTCGGCCGCTATCAGGTCAAGCCGCCGCTCCCCCACACACCCGGCAAGGAAGTCGGCGGCGTGGTCGAGGCCGTCGGCAGTGGCGTCGACAACCTAAAAGCCGGCGACAGGGTCATGGCCACCGTCCAAGGCGGCTTCGCCCAGTACGCTCTCGCTGCGGCCACCGAAGCGATCAAGATCCCGGCCCGCATGACCTTCGCGCAAGCTGCCGGATTTCGCGTCAACTATCTGACGGCGCTGCACGGCCTCGCCGATCGCGGCGCACTTGCTCCCGGCGAGCGCCTGCTCGTGCTCGGCGCGGCGGGCGGCGTCGGCATGGCCGCGATTCAGGTCGGCAAGGCGATGGGCGCCCAGGTGATCGCCGCCGCCTCGAGCGAGGAGAAGCGCGCCTTCGCCCTCGCCCAGGGCGCCGACCAGGTGATCGACACCACGCCCGACGGCTGGCGCGATCGCCTGAAGGCGGCCTGCGGCGGCACGGGACCCGACATCGTATTCGATCCGGTCTGCGGTCCTCTCTTCGAGCCGGCCTTTCGCTCGCTCGCCTGGCGCGGCCGCCATCTCGTCGTCGGCTTCGTCGGCGGGCCCATCCCGGCGCTGCGCGCCAATCTCACCTTGATGAAGGGCGCGGCGCTGGTCGGCGTCGATGTCCGTCAGTTCGCCCTCTTCGAGGCCAAAAAAGCCGAAGCGCATGTCGCCGAGCTGCTGGCCTGGGTTGCCGATGGCCGCCTGTCTCCCGCCATCGGCCGTTCGTTCGCCTTCGAAGACTTCGCCCCGGCCCTCGAGTTTGCCCTGTCGGGCAAAGGCCTCGGCAAAACGATCCTCGAGATTGCTTCGTAACCTTGCACAGCAAGTTCGAACGATTGGCGCGCGCTGAAAGTGCGCCATTTTGTAGGCGACACAACAATTACCTCATCCTGAGGAGGCCGCGCAGCGGCCGTCTCGAAGGATGGGAACGAGCACCGTTTCTGTTGCCGACCCTTCGAGACGCGGCCCTGCGGGCCGCTCCTCAGGGTGAGGAATCTTTGCAAATTAGCACCTATGAATGGCGCGCTCCCAGCCACTGACCCTAGGCCGCGCCGGCGAATCTGCGCGGCTTGAGCGGCGCGGTCGAGGCCTGTCGTGCGGCCTCCTGCATCAGCGCATGGTCGGGTGACAGGGCACAGGCGGGATCGGTGCGTGTTGCGTCACCCGTCAGGGCGAAGGCCTGACAGCGACAGCCCCCCCAGTCGATCTCCAGCCGGTCGCAGGATCGGCAGGGCTCGGGCGCCCAGCCTGTCCCGCGGAAACGCTGGAAGGCGTCGGAGTCCGACCAGATCTCAGCCAGGCTCTGCTCGCGCACCGAGGGGAAGACGAAGCCCGGCAGGGTCTCGGCGGCATGGCAGGGCATCGCCTTGCCGGCCGGCGAGATGTTGATGAAACGCTGCGCCCAGCCGCCCATGCAGGCCTTGGGCCGGGTGGCGTAGTAATCGGGGACCACATAGTCGACGACGATACGGCCCTTGAAGCGCACGCGCGCCACCTCGACTGCCGCAGTCGCGGCCTCGAGCTGGGCAACCGTGGGCAGGAGGGCGGACCGGTTCAGCAGGCCCCAGCCGTAATACTGGACGTGCGCGATCTCGATCCGCGCCGCGCCGAGGGCCTCGCCCAGGGCCAACATGTCCGCCGTCCGATCGACATTGCCGCGATGAACGACGAAGTTCAGCGTCAAGGGCAGGCCGGCCTCCCGGATGCGCCGGGCCGCCGCCAGCTTGCGTGCATGCGCGCCATCCAGGCCCGCTGACCTGTCGGCCTCCCTCTCGGCGATGTCCTGGAAGCTGAGCTGGATGTGATCGATGCCGGCGTCGAGGAGAGCGGCCATCGCCACGTCGTCGAGCAGAACGCCGGATGTGATGAGGTTGGTGTAGAGCTGCAGCGAAGCCGCGCCCTTCACGAGCTGCGGCAGATCCTTGCGTGCCATCGGCTCGCCGCCAGTCAGATGTAGGTGCAGCACGCCGAGCTTTGCGGCCTCCTCGAAGACCCTGAGCCACGCCGCCGTGTCGAGCTCCGCACTGGCGCGCGCCAGCTCCATGGGGTTCGAGCAGTAGGCGCAAGCAAGCGGGCAACGGTGCGTCAGCTCGGCGATCAGCCCCATCGGCGGGGCCAAGCCGGGCATGGACGCCGTCATGAGGTAACGATTCCCTTGGCCGCGAGATCGCCCAGCATCGCCCGCACGTCCGTGGCAATGGTCTCACGCGGCGCCTTGAAGGTGGCGGCGAGGTCGTCGATCACCTGGCCCACCGTTCGCTGGCCGTCGATGCGCTTCAGGACCTCGACCGCGATCTCGTCGGGCAGCAGCAGCCGCTCGGGCGCCAGCACGATCCAGGCCTGGCGTGTTTCGTCGAAGCGGAACTTCACACCGGGACGGAAGCGCACGATCGCGCGTTCGGTGTCGCCGCCAGTGTCGCCATTCGAGCCCATGTCTAGCGCTCCGGCACGAAGGCGCCCGGCGGAATCATGCCAGGCTCGACATAGGCGAGGTACAGCGCGTCGAGCTGGCTCCACAGCACGCCGCATTTGAAGATCAGCGCCTCCAGCACCTGCTGCTGCTCCTCGACAGTACGGGCATGTGCCTTCACGTAGTTGAGGGCGAAGGTGCTGTCCTGCGGCGCCTGGGTGAGACGCGGCGTAAAATAGGCCAGCGTCTCGGCCGTGATCCAGTTGTAGCCCGCCAGCATGCCCGAGACGCGCTCGGCGATGATGTTGGGCGAGAACAGCTCGGTGAGCGACGAGGCGACCGCCTCCAGGATGGAGCGATCGCGCACGAAGTGGACATAGGCGTCGACGGCAAAGCGCGTCGCCGGCAGCAGGCCGTCGGTGCTGGCGACATAGTCGCGGCCGAGGCCGACACCTTCGGCGAGCTTCAGCCAGCGTTCGACACCGCCGGGATTGATGCCGTCGCCATCGTGATCGATCAGCCGGCGCCGCCATTCGCGGCGCAGCTCCGCCGTTGGCAGGCGGGCCACCAAGCTCGCATCCTTCGCCGGGATGCGGCTTTGATAGTAGTAGCGGTTGAGCGCCCAGGCCTGCACCTGGCCGCGCGTCAGCTTCCCGCCATGCAGCCGTTTATGGAAGGGATGCAGGTTGTGGTAGCGCGTCGCGCCGATCTGGCGCAGCGCCGCCTCGAGTTCGTCGGGCGCCAGGAGCTTCGTCAAACGCGTGCTCGCCGTGCTCACAGGATGATCTCCATGCCGTCGTGGGCCACTTCCCAGCCGGCCGCCACGACTCTCGCATGTTCGGCGCTGTCTTCCATCAGGACCGGGTTGGAATTGTTGATATGGACGAAGATCCTGCGACGGACGTCCAGCCCCTCGAACGCCGCCATCGATCCGTCCGGTCCGCTCATGCTCATGTGCCCCATGCGGCGGCCGGTCTTGGGACTGAGCCCGCCGGCCACCATCTCGTCGTCGGCATAGAGGGTGCCGTCGAACAGCACGACGTCCGCCCCTCTGAGGCGCCGGGCGAGCGCCGGCGTCATCGCCGCACAGCCCGGAATGAAGTAGGCGCGCCGGCCTGCTGCGACGATCGCGGCCCCGACGGTCGTGCCGTCGACAACGATCGGCGGGGCGTCATCGGTCTCCATGTAGAGCGGCGTCTTGCCCGGCACGGCAAAAAGCTCGATCGCGAGGCCGCCGGGGAGGGCCATCGGCCGGTCGAGCTCGGCGTGGCGACGCTGCACGAACTGGCGGTTCAACACCTCGAAGACCGGGTTGGCGGCCAGGATGTCGTGGACGGCTTTGGTGGCGAAGAGGTCGAAGGCCTGCCGTTCGCGCAAGGTCAGCAGGCCGGCAATCGCATCGACATCGCCGCCTGTGAGGACGACGGCCGCGATCGGCGTCGAGCGCAGCCCGTCACGAGGATGCAGGAACGCCGATTGCCCGATCTGCTGGCGCAGGTCGGGCGAAGCATTGATCAGAATCCAGGCGTCACCGTCGCCGCTGACCGCCAGGCCGGCCTGTGTCCGAGGGCGGACCTGCGGATCGCCGGCTCGGGCTCGGTTGCATCCTCGGCCGTTGGAATTCCACTGGGGAAATCCCCCGCCCGCGGCCGCCCCGAGCACCGCGATCCGCATTGGGCCGTGTTAGGCCTTCAAATCGGCGCAGGCGTAGCTGTTGATTTCGGCGCCGAGGGCGATCTCGACGATCTTCGGAGTTTTCCAAGTCATGGGGAGTCTTCCTCTTTAAGCCACGACCCCGAAACCATGTTCGCGGGCCCCGATCCTGTCAACTCCCGCCCCTCCCGCTTCTTTTGCGATATAGTCGCCAAATGAGTGGAAAAACCCCCAAGAGCGGCAAGACCCCCACGAACGGCAAAACCTACGTCGGCATCGGCGGCTGGACCTTCGAACCCTGGCGCGGCCCCTTCTACCCCGAAGGGCTGACGCAGAAGCGGGAACTGGAGTATGCTAGCCGCAAGCTCACCTCGATCGAGATCAACGGCACCTATTATTCGAGCTTCAAGCCGGCGAGCTGGGCCAAGTGGCGCGAGGAAACGCCGGACGGTTTCGTCTTTGCCGTCAAGGCGTCGCGCTTCTGCACCAACCGCCGCGCCCTCGGCGAGGCGGGCGAATCGGTGCAGCGCTTCGTCACCCAGGGGCTGGTCGAGCTGAAGGACCGGCTGGGGCCCATCAACTGGCAGTTCATGGGCACCAAGAAGTTCGATCCCGAAGACTTCGAAGCCTTCCTCAAGCTGCTGCCGCGCGAGATCGGCAAGCTGCCGCTGCGCCACGCCCTCGAGGTCCGGCACGACAGCTTCAAGGATCCGCGCTTCTACGACCTGGCGCGCAAATACAATGCCGCCATCATCTATGCCCACGACAAGGACTTCCCCGAGATCGACGAGCCGACCGCCGACTTCACCTATGCCCGCCTGATGGGCTCCGAAGAGAAGGTGAAGACCGGCTACAAGCCCGCCGACCTCGACAAGTGGGCCAAGCGCGCCAAGGACTGGGCCAAGAAGGGCGACGCCTTCGTCTATTTCATCTCCGGCGCCAAGGTCCGCAATCCGGCGGCCGCCCAGGAGTTGATCAAGAAGCTGGCGTGACCTGTCGCAGGAAGGTGCGCTCCTCGGACAGGATGAAGCGCTCGCGCTGGGCAAACTCGAAATTGGCCGCGCCTTCGCTGTCGCTCTTGAGGCGGGCGCGATAGGCCTCGTAGGCGGCCAGGCTGTCGAAGGTGATGAGGGCCCAGGCGATGTTGTTCGTGCCCTCGTGCGGCATGAAGTATCCCTGCAGCCCGCCGCCGCAGCGCGGGATGATCTCGAGCCAGTTCCGGGCATAGCGCTCGAAGCTGGCGAGCTTGAAGGGATCCAGTACATAGCGAATGAAAACCGTAACGGTCATGGCGACCTCCCGTAGGACAAGGCCGCCAGCTTAAGTCCCGGCGACGCGCCCGCAGTTCGGTGGGTGCCGTATTGTCCCGGGCATGCCCATTTCCTGCCGTCCCTCTTTCTCCTCTCCCCCGCATCGGGGGAGAGGCTGGGTGAGGGGGAAGCGAAGGACGCCGAGATCACACGACCGCCTCAACATGGCGGCCTCCTCACCTAGCCTCTCCCCCAAATGGGGGAGAGGAACATGAGTGCCACAGCACGCCTGCTCGCCTGACGGCCGCCAACCCTTGACAGGCGTCCAAAGCCGGACTAACGCTTAACTCTATGGTTAACTATCAGTCCACGGCTCTCGATCGCACCTTCGCGGCGCTGGCCGATCCGACGCGGCGCGCCCTGCTCGCCCGGCTCGATGCAGAAGACGGGGTCAGCGTCAGCGAGCTTGCCCGTCCCTTCCCGGTGTCTCTGCCCGCCATCATGAAGCACCTCGACGTGCTGTCCGATGCCGGCCTGATCGTGCGCAGCAAGAGCGGCCGCACCGTCACCTGCCAGATCAAGGCAGAGCCGATGGAGCAAGCGATGAACTGGCTCGCCCACTACGAACGCTACTGGACGCAGCAACTCGATCGCCTCGCCGCCTATCTGGAGGAAGATTCATGGCCAGCAAGCCCAGCCTCGCCCTCAAGCGACGCCTCAAGGCCCCGCCGCAAAAAGTCTACGAAGCCTGGACGCAGCCGGAAAAAATGATCCATTGGTGGGGCGTCTACGACGACAAGAAGCCCCCCATCTGCGAAACCGACGTCAGGATCGGCGGCCGCTTTCGCGTCCAGTTCTGGACGCCCGACGGCCAGCATCACAGCGTCGGCGGTGTCTATCGCGAGATCGTGCCCGACCAGAAGCTGGTCTTCTCCTGGGCCTGGCAGAGCACCCCGGAACGCGAATCGCAGGTCACCGTCGACCTGAAGCCGGACAGCGACGGCACGATCCTGACACTGACCCACGAGCAGTTCTTCGACGACAAGGCACGCGACGATCACAGCCGAGGCTGGAACGCCTCCCTCGACAAGCTGGAAAGGATGTTCGCATGAGCCTCGAGCGCTGGCGCGAACCGGCCGGCTACAGCCTGCCTGGCAGCCGCGCCGCCCTGTTCGAGAACTTGCCGCAAGGCCCGCAAGCGCTGGCCGGCGTCGTGCAGGGCCTTTTGATGCACGAGCACATCTCTCCCGCCTACGGCCTGGCGCTCAGTGCCGACCAGCACGCCCAGGCGCATGTTCGATCGGTCGAAGGCATGCTCGACGGCATCGTCGGCCACGATCCGCGGCCGCTGACCGCCGCCCGGGCACCGGGCGAACGCCAGGTCGGGGTCTGCCGGCACTTCACCCTGATGCATGTCGCCATGCTGCGCGACCAGGGCATGCCGGCGCGGGCGCGCTGCGGCTTCGCCGCCTATTTCGAGAAGACCAAGTTCCTCGACCACTGGGTGACGGAGTACTGGAACGGCCCGGAGAGCCGCTGGGTCCTGGTCGATTCCCAGCTCGACCAGCGTCAGCGCGATCTCTTCCAGGTCGCCTTCGATCCCGTCGACGTGCCGCGCGACCAGTTTCTGGTGGCGGGCGAGGCCTGGCGGCGCTGCCGCCGCGGCGAGGCCGATCCGGGCGCCTTCGGCATCCTCGACATGTTCGGCTACTGGTTCATCGCCGGCAACGTCATCCGCGACGTCGCCGCCCTCAACAACCGCGAGATGCTGCCCTGGGATATGTGGGGCGGCATGACGACTAAGGAAGACGAGGTCGACCACGCCTTCATCGACGAACTTGCCGCGCTGACCCTGGAGCCCGACGCGCATGTCGAGGCGCTGAGCGCGATCTACGCCGACAAGCGCGTCGCCGTTCCCGGCACCGTCTTCAACCATGTTCGTTTTCGTCCCGAACAGCTCTAGTGGAGGAATCGTCATGCAAACGCACAAGATCGTCTCCCGCGAGGAATGGATCGCCGCCCGCCGCGCCCTGCTCGAGAAGGAGAAGGCGCATCTGCGCGCCCAGGACGAAATCGCCCGCCAGCGCCGCGAGCTGCCCTGGGTCAAGGTCGAGAAGAACTACCTCTTCGAGGGGCCCGACGGCCGCGAAACCCTGGCCGATCTCTTCGCCGGCCGCAGCCAGCTGATCGTCCAGCATTTCATGTTCGGCCCCGACTGGGAGCAGGGTTGCGTCGGCTGCTCCTTCGGTGCCGACCAGGTCGACGGCTCGCTGGTCCATCTCGTCAATCACGACGTGATGCTGGTAGCGGTCTCGCGCGCGCCCTACGCCAGGATCGCGCCCTTCCACCAGCGCATGGGCTGGCGGTTCAAGTGGGTGTCCTCGGCCGGCACCGACTTCAACTTCGACTACAACGTTTCCTTCAGCGAAGCCGACCGCGCCCGCGGCAAGGTCTTCTACAATTTCGTCGAGCAGGACTACGCGATCGACGAACTGCCGGGCTACAGCGTCTTCTTCAAGGACGAGGCCGGCCAGGTCTTCCACACCTATTCGGTGTTCGCGCGCGGTACCGAACATACCGGCACCGTCTACGGCTTCCTCGACATCACGCCCAAGGGCCGCAACGAGCCGCCGGGCGGGAACCTGTCCGACTGGGTCAAGCACCACGACAAATATGAGGAAAAGGCCGAGAAATCCTGCTGCCACGGCTGAGCCGGACCGGTGTAAGCTTTCGCCCAGAAAGACTTGGGAGAAGCTTATGCCCGCACTCTCGCTCGACCATTACAACATCTTCTGCAAGGACCTCGACGCCACGGTGCGCTTCTACGAGCGCTACGTCGGCCTGACCAACGGCGACCGGCCGCCCTTCCCCTTCCCCGGCGCCTGGATGTACGCCGGGGAGAAGGCGATCCTCCACATCGTGTCCGAGACCGGACGCGACGACCAGGGCAGCGGCGCGATCGACCACATCGCCATCAACTGCTCGGACATCCGCGGCACGCTCGACCAGATCCAGAAGGACGGCCTGCGCTTCGAGGTCAGGAAAGTGCCGGCGCGCCCGCTGCAGCAGGTCTTCGTGCACGACCCCGACGGCGTGATGATCGAGCTCAACTTCTGGCACGAAGCCGACGTCAAGGAGCTCGACGGCTTCGACCCGATGACCAACCGCGCCGGCGGCCAGAAGGAAAAGGCCGTCCCGGCGCAATAGGGGACTGCCGCGCTCGCCGTCATATCTCCTCCTCCCCATTTGAATGCTAGGGAGTGGACAGATCGCTCATCTGTC
>MKRV01000010.1 GCA_001897995.1 Alphaproteobacteria bacterium 65-37
TGCGCCAGGCCCATCGCCAGCAGCACGTTGCCGCGCGCCACGGCATCGAGCTTGTGCACGTCGTAGAGATAGGGGCCGCCCCACACGCCGAGCACGGTCAGCATGGTGGCATAGGCGAAGAAATGCATGGCGAGCACGGGGGCAAGGCCGGGTGTCGTCCAGACCTCGAGCAGGCCCTTCACGATCTCGCCGAGCCCTTCCTTCTTGACGGGCGGTGCCGGGACTTCGGGCGGCCGGTCACGCACGAAGGCGTAGAACGAGACCGCGACCAGAACCGTGAGTGCGGCAAGGCCGGCAAAGCCCGCGCGCCAGCCTACGGTGGCAGCGATCCAGGCGAGCGGCGTCGCGGCGGCCAAAGTGCCGATGTTCGAGGCAGCGAACACCCAGGAAAGAACAGTGGCGAGCCTGACCGGCGGAAACCAGCGCGAGCAGAGGAACACCACCGACATGAAGGAGGCGGCGCAGCCCACGCCAACCACCGCCCGTCCGCCGATCAGGCCGGTCGCATCGGTCGCGACCGCGATCCAGAGCGCGCCCATCATGGCAACGATCGAGAGCGCGGCTACGGTGCGTCGCGCCCCAAATCGGTCGAACCACATGCCGACCGGGATCTGCACGGCGAACAGGGCAAAGAAGAAGGCGCTGCCCGCCCAGCCGAGCTGGCGCGCCGTGAGGTCGAGGTCGCGGACCAGCTCCGGCGCGATCACGCTGTTGGAGACGCGATAGAACTGGCTGAGGCAGGTGACTGCGATCAGCAGGACGAGAAGCGGTACCCTCGACGCCATGGCGGATCTTGCTAGCACGTGGCGCCGCGACATTCCTTCGGCGCACGCCGAAGCATGCGCCGAAGGACGTGCCGTCGTCTGGAGCTACTTGACCGTTGCGGCCGCTTTGGCCTGGCGCACGGCGAACGCCAGCGCGGCACCGAGATCGCCGAGCATCTTGCCGGTCGTCTCGTCGGTGAGCTTGCCGTCGGTGAATTTGGTGTGCGCCTGGCCGATCATGACTTCCGGCTTGTTGACCGGACGCCCATCGAGGAACACCAGGGTCTGGCGGAGCTGATACTGCGCTCGCGCAGTGCCCAGCAGGCCCATCGACGCGCCGAACAACACGGTCGGCTTGGCGGCGAAAGGTTGCGGCGTCGTGCGCGACAGCCAGTCGATGGCGTTCTTCAGCACGCCCGAGATGCCGTAATTGTATTCCGGCGATACCAGCACCACGCCGTCGGCTTCGAGCATGGCCTTCTGGGCCGCCTGTACCTTGTCGGGAAAGCCGTTTGCCTGGATGTCGGCATCGTAAAGCGGCCAGTCGCCGATCTCGATCGTCTGCGCCGAAGCACCCGCCGGCAGGCGTTCGACGAAAGCGTGCAGCGCCTGGCGATTGAGCGAGGCCTTGCGCAGGCTGCCGCAGAACGCGACCAGCTTCAGGGAGTCGGACATGCAGGGAATTCCTTCGGAATAGGGAGGACCCGGCTACTTAACGGGGCGAACCGAGATTTGGCAACGCTGCGGCCGGCGGCCGCGGCGTCGAGATACCAGAGGATGCGGCGGCGGCGTTCTCGGTGGCGCGTCGTTGTTCTTCGGGGAAACCGTCGGTCATGGGGCGGCAGAGGCGCAGGGCGGGGCAGTGGGCGCAAGGGAGACAAGCTGGTAAGGGTAGTGCAACAACTCTCGGAGATGACGAATCCATGAAGCGATACCTGGCCGGCGGCGCGTTCATTCTGGCGGCGGTCGCAGCGAGTGCCGCCTCGGCGCAGGACCAGCCCCCCAACAAGTGGGTGATGTACTGCGCCAGCGAAGGCGGCCGCGACTGCGGCGTGCAGGCGACGATCGACGGCAATAGCCTGCTCGGCCAGTTCCTGGTGGTGCGCTACTCGGCGGCTTACCGGAAGCTCTCCGTGGTGGGCGACGGCCAAGGCGTGCAGGCCAGCGTCCAGGTCGACTTCAACCCGTTCATTTCGACCAGCATCTGCGGCCAGGGGATCTGCCAGTACGATTCGGGCAAGTCGGCTCAGCTTTTGGAGCAGATGCGCTCCGGCTCGCAGATCCAGGTGCAGATCCAGATGCAGAACACCATGGCCGGTCCGTTCATGCAGACCTTGAGCGGCTTCGACAACGAACTGCAGAAGGCGCTAGCGGCGCAGCAGCGCGGCGGCTGATCGCGGCGATCAACGTTCCGCTGCCGCTGCCGAACGAATGAGATCGAGCGCCGGGCCGACGACGTTCGGCTCGGCATCGGCCGGCCAGACGAGGTGAGCCGAAATCGAGAATTCCGGCGCCCCCGGCACGACGACGAGCCGGTGGCTCTCGAGGTGGGGGCGTACCAGGCGGATAGGGAAGTAGCCCGAGCCGCCGTTCGCCAGCACATGCTGCAGGCCGAGCCAGCCGATATTGGCAGTGAGGGCGGCGCCAAAGAATTCGGGAAAGCTCGCGCTGTGGCGGGCCAGGAACTCCGGCCCCCAGTCGATATAGACGTACCCTGCATCGAGGGTCGGCCGCGGCTGCGCCCGGGTCGAGACTAGGACGAGGCGATCGTCGAACAGGAACTCGACCTTGAGGCCGGGGCGGCTTTCCGGCGTGTAGAGGATCGCAATATCGAGCCGACCCTCGACGAGCCCCTCCATGAGATCGCCTTCGAGGCCGATCTCGGCGCGCACCGACAGGTCGGTCGCCCTCGCCAGCAGGATGGGCAACTGCTGCAGCAGAAACTGTTCCCACAGACCGAGCCGCGCGCCGATCGTCACGGTGGCGCGATAGCCGCGGGCGATGCCGAGATCGTGGCGCGCCTGCTCGACGGTGCGCACCAGGGTCGAGGCGTGTTTCTGGAAGTGCTTGCCCGCCGGCGTCAGCGTCGTGCCGCCCTTGTTGCGCACGAACAGCCGGCAGCCAAGCGTCGTCTCCAGAAGACGGATCCGCGTGCTCACCGTCGATTGCGTCACGTGCAGCCGCTCGGCGGCGCTGACGAAGCTGCCGGTGGCGATGACCGCCAGGAAGGTGCGGGCGAGTTCGGTGTCCAACGATGGCTCTGTCGCTGATAATATCTATCTTTTCGATATTATCGGCCATATTTCTTCGTTTTCCAGATGGATAATGACCTCTTAGGATGGTCTCCATGGAAACGACGACCATCGACAAGACCTCCCCGCCGGCCGGCCCGATCCCGCGCGAGGAGCTGATCGCGGTGCTGAACGAACTGCTCGAAGCGGAGCGGGCCGGCGCCAAGGTCGCCCTGGAGAGCGCCCGCGACGCCGGCAATCCCGCAACGGCCGACCTGCTCGAGTCGATCCGCGAGGACGAGGCACGCTGGTGCGCCATGCTGCTGCGCCACATCAAGGCTCTGGAGGGGGCTGCGTCGCCGCGCATCGGTGCGTTCCACGGCAAGGCGATGGCGATCGCCGATCTCAGGGAGCGTCTCACCTTTCTCAATCGTGGCCAGGGCTGGGTCGTGCGCAAGCTGCGCGAGGTAACGCCGCGGGTCCGTGACGACGCGCTGCTCGCCGATCTCAGTCACATGCTGAGCTCCCATGTCGCCAACATCAACCTGACCAACAGCGCGCTGGCGCATGGGACCGCCGCCGGCACCCCGCCGTCATGAACTCTGCGAATGACAACGAAGAGGACGACGATCTGCAGCCGGCCTACGGGTCGGGCTACAGCTCGCCCCCTTGCATGATGCATCTGGTCGATCCCGAGACCGGCGCCATCGTGCCGGCGGCCGTCGATCTCGGGCTGATGCGCGACCTCAAGCGGTGGCGCAGGGCCGAACGCGAACGGTTGCTCGCGGTGCGCCTCGCCCTTCCCGCCGAGCAGCGCCGGCGCTTCTCCGAGCGCATTGCCGAGGAGCTGGATCGGCTGCTGGGCGATCTGGTGGGCCAGATCGTGGGCGTCTACTGGCCGTTTCGCGGCGAACCGGACCTGCGCTCCTGGATGGAAGGGCTGGCCCAACGTGGCGCAATCTGCGCGCTGCCGGTGGTGGTCGGGCCCAAGCAGCCGCTGGCCTTCCGCGTCTGGCGGCGCGGCGATGAGCTGGAGCCCGGCGTCTGGAGCATTCCTGTGCCGGTTGCCCGGCAGGAAGCGACGCCGGACATCGTGATCGCGCCACTCCTCGGCTATGACCGCGCCGGTTATCGCCTGGGCAATGGCGGCGGCTTCTACGATCGCACTCTGGCGGCTCTGCCGCAGCGCCCGCTCGTGGTCGGCGTCGGCTACCAGCGCCTCGCGATCCCGACCATCTATCCGCAGGCGTACGACATTGCGATGGATGTGATCGTCACGGAAGAAGGCTTTTCAGGGCGATGAGCCCGATGGACATTTTTCGGCGTCACGCGTTGCCGACTTGAGATAGGCGATGAGGTCCGCCCGCTCCTGGCTGTTCTTCACGCCGGCATAGGCCATCCTGGTGCCGGGCACGGCTTTGAGCGGATTTTCCAGGAAGTGGTCGAGACTCGCTTCGTCCCAGACGAGGCCGGACGACTTCAGGGCCGGCGAATAGCTGAAGTCGGGCAGGGCGGCCGCCGGACGGCCGAACAGGCCGCAATGGCGCGGCCCGCTGCGATTGTGTTCCAGGGAGTGGCACGCCAGGCAACGTTGGTAGATCTGCGCGCCTCTGCCGGGGTCGCCGTCCGCCGCCTGGCAGAGGGACGCCCCGGCAATGAGGCAGATGACGGCGGCGAACGGGTACTTCATGTCGATACTCGCGATCGGAGCGTGTTGTTCAGGAAACGAAGGCCGACGGTACCGGCGGCTGGCCCAGCGCCTGGCGCAGCACGGCCCAATGCATGGCTTCGTCGCCAAGAATGGAGGCGGCTACCTTCGCGAGCTCGCGATCGTCGAGGATGGGAATGGCGCCGAGATAGGCGCTGACGGCGCCGCGTTCGAGTTCGGCCGCGAAGCCCAGCACGTCGGCCTGGGTCTTCAGCTTGTCGACGGGGAAGGAGTATTGCGCCTTTCCCGCCACCGGTGTGCCGCCCAGCTTCTTCACGGTCGCCGCGAGCGCTGCCGCATGTTCCTTGTGGTGTCCCTGGAACTGGACGGCGAGATCGAGAACCGGCTTCTGCAGCAGGCCGCTGGCCGCACCGACTTGATAGGCGGCAATCGCTTCCTGCTCGGCGGCGAGGGCGGCATTGAGGAACGTCACGTCGTTGCCGGCGGTCTTGGCCGCGGCTGGACCGACAAGCGCGAGGCGGTCGTGTCCGGCGAGCAGCGCGATCGCCGTCGCCGAAAGTGTCAGCTTGCCGAAGCCGGAAAGAAAGCCGCGCCGGGCGGCGGCCGTCTGTGCAGCCGGCGGAAAGATCGAAGACATGGAGAGCTCCTGGGTTCGGCAAACGGCGGGATGTCGTTCGCTTCCTGTTGAACCCCGGGACCTCCAGCCTCGGATGCGGATTTTTATTTTTCCCGCGCTGCATCCGGTCGGGCGGCGACGGGGTAACTGTCCGGAGGAGGTCTTCCGATGGTCGAGATTCTCAGGCTTCGCGATCCATTGAGCGCGAGATCGGCACCGCTTTCTCGCGCAACCCTGGAGCCAGCAAGTCCGGCCGCCGCGCCCTTCGATCCTTTGGCGAGGCTGTTGGCCGAAATCGCAATCGGGCACGACCGGGCGTTCGCTCGGCTCTACGAATTGGTCGGCGCCCGATTGTTTGCGGTCGCGCGGCGCATCGTGCGGCACGACGATCTCGCCGAGGACGTCCTGCAGGAGGCGTTCCTCCGCATCTGGCGCGCCGCCTACCGGTATGATCCCGCGAAGGGATCGGCTTATGCCTGGTTGATCTGCATCGTGCGCAATCGCGCGCTGTCGGCGCGCTCTCGGGCCGGGCGACGCGAGGACAGTCAGGCGGCGCTCGATATCGAGACGATGGCGTCCGATGCGCCGGATCCGGCGGCGCTCGTCGTTCGCAGCGATGAGGCACGTCGGGTGAATGCCTGCCTGGCAAATCTGCCGGCGAACCATCGCCGCTCCATCAGCCTCGTCTATTTCGAAGGGCTGACGCACGGCGAGCTGGCGGACCGGTTGGGTGTTCAGCTCGGGACGGCGAAGAGCTGGGTACGGCGCGGTCTGGCGCAGATGAGCAAGTGTCTTCTAAGGGACGACCGCGCCGATCGGTACGACCTCGTCGCCGCCGACTACGCCATCGGCTCGCTGCAGGGCAAAGCGCGCCGCGGCTTCGAGCGACGGCGCGAACGCGATGCCCGTTTCTGCGTCGCCGCCGATCGCTGGGAGGCTGAGCTCGCCCTGCTCACGGACTGCCTGCCTGAGCCGTCGTTCCGGTCGAGCAAGGTCTGGAAACGCATCCAGGACGACGTCCGGCGCACACGCCCACAGGACACCTACAGGAGCATGCCGCGCATTGTCTCGCGCATCAGCGAGGCCATGCGTTCGATCGATCCACGCCGATGGTTTGGACGGGTGTAGAACAGCTTCATCCGGAAGCAGCCGTCCATGACGTAAGCGTAGACGTGCAGATGGTAGTCGGCCTGGTTTTCGGCCGCGACAGTGTCCGGCAGGTCCATCAGGGAAGGCGCCGTCGGCTGAAACAGCGCTCCGTCGTAATTCTCCTCCCAGACGTCGCCGATATATTGAAACAGCGTCCTCACCTGGTCGAAACGGGCGAGGTCGGCGGTGCGCGGATCGTCGGAGAAGTAGCGCAGGGCGCTGTGCGCCAGGCCATTGTCGGGAATTGCGCGATACTGTTCGGCCGTCCGGTCGAGAACCTTTGCCAGAGCCTCGGCACCTTCGAGTGGGCCCTCGGGCAGGCGCACGGTGATGGGCGTGTGGGTGATGAACCATCCGACTGTTCGCGACACGTCGGTGCCGGGAATGCAGGTCTCGCGGCCATGCGCGACCTTGTGAAAGACGAGACTGCGCTGGCCCGACATGCGGTGCGCCGTGAGCGCCAGCCCGGCCACGATGGCGTGGATCAGCGTCGTCTGGAAGCCGCCGGCAAGACGGCCCCGGATGGCGTCGACCTCGTCGCGCGACAGGATCTCGAAGCCCAGGAGATCGATGTCGCGCTGCAGGGCCGGGGCATCGGCATCGTCTTCCGGAAACGGCTGGACGTCGCGCGCCTGGTCCAGCCAGTAGCTCCATTGCGCGGCCGCTGCCGGCCCCCGCGCGTAGTCGATGACCCGGTCGACCCATTGATGGTAGGGCGTCGTCGGTGCTGGCAGCGCCGGGCGACGGTCGGCTGCGAGTGCAGTGTAGGCCGTGCGCAGATCCTCCAGCGTGATCTGCAACGACAGGGCGTCGGTCACGAGCTCGTGCATCGTAAAGAAGAAATGATGATCCGTTCCCGCGGGATCCTCGAATAGGCCGACTGTCATGACGGGGCCGGCGGCGATGTCGAGGGAATCATGCAGGCGCGCCACCTGCTGCTCGATGAAACCGAGCCTCGTCCCTTCGTCGCCGGCCGGCAGCCGCAAGGCATGGACCGGCACGTCAAATACGCCGGGACCGCCTTCGTAGCGTTGGCGGAAATCGCCGTCGGCCGAGCGGTGGAAACGCAGCCTCAGCGCAGGGTGATGATCGATGACGACGCGGAAAGCCTGCTGCAGGATCGATGGATCGAGCATCGCCGGCAGTCGCGCGATGAACCCGACATTGAACTTGTCGGGGTTCGGGCGTGCCCAGGTGAAGTAGTAGCGCTGCATCGGGCTGAGCGGCGCCTCGCCGTCGGGCACCGATGTGTCGATCTCGAGGGCCTGGGCCGTACGAGCGCGGCGGGCCAGCGCTTCGAGTGTCGGATGGTCGTAGAGATCGCGCGGGGTCAGGGCATAGCCCGCCTCCCGTGCGAGGAGGCTGACGCGGAAGGTGAGCAGGGAATCGCCCCCCAGTTCGAAGAAGTCGTCCGTGACACTGACCGATCTGATGCCGAGTGTGTCGCGCCAGATCCGCACCATCTCCGCCTCCACGGCATCCCGAGGCGCAACAATGTCCTGACGAACGTCGAAATCGGCCGGCAGGCACAGACTCCTGCGATCGAGCTTGCCGTTGGGCAGGCGTGGCAGATCGTCGGCCAGCGGCACGAAGTGGGACGGCACCATGTAAGGCGCGAGTCGTTGGGTGAGGAAGTCGCGCAGCGCCGACACCGGTGGAGCGTCGGCGCCGGCGCTTGCATTGCGAACATAGAAAGCGACGAGCTGGCGGCCGCCGTCGGTGTCGATGGCGCTGACCGCGCAATCGCGGACCGCGGGATGGGTCGCCAGCGTGGTCTCGATCTCGCCGGGCTCGATGCGAAAGCCCCGCAGCTTGATCTGGAAATCGCGCCGGCCGATGTAGTCGATCTCGCCGTCGGGACGCAGCGACACCAGGTCTCCCGAACGGAACAGCCGGTCATGCTCCGCGTCTGTCGCCGTCGCGAAGGGATTGGCGATGAACTTCTCGGCCGTCAGATCAGGTTTGTTGTGATAGCCGCGGGCGAGTCCCGGCCCGGAGACACAAAGCTCACCCGGTTCGCCGACGGCGACCGGCCGCAGCTCTTCGTCGAGCACGTGAATACGCATGCGGCCGAGTGCCTTGCCGATGGAGACGATCTTGCCCTCGAGGGCCTTCGGGCCGACCACGCAGCACGTGGCATCGGCCGCCATCTCCGAGGAGCCATAGAGGTTGAGCACGGTGGCGTTCGGCGCGAGCTCACCGATGCGCCCGCCGAGGCTGCTGGGCAAGAGTTCGCCGGATGAGGTGACGTAGCGCAGGGCATCGAGGCGCACGCCGGTATGGCGCGCAGCGTCGATCAGGGCTGCCAGGAGCGACGGCACGACGATGATCCGGGTAACGCGCCGCTTGGCCAGCAAGTCGAGAAGCGCCAGAGGATCGCGCGCCGTAGTATCGTCGGCGATGACGCTGGGGATGCCCTTCAGCAGGCCGCCGAACATCTCCCAGACCGAATCGACGAAGTTCAGAGCGGTCTTGCTGCAGCACAGCTCGTCGGCAGCGAAGGGAAATGTCTCCCACATCCAGTCGAACCGGCTGAGCATGGCGCGATGAGGTCCGAGGACGCCCTTGGGGGTACCTGTCGAGCCGGACGTATAGAAGACATAGGCCAAGGGATCGGCACTTTGCCCGGTCATGCGCCTGTCCGGCCGCGCCTGTCCTGCCGGCGATTCCGTTGCCAGGATCTCGTCGAGGCAGAGAGCTGCCGCCTTGGACTCCGCCAGGAACGGGAGTTTCCCGAGCAGCGCCCGTGTCGTGAGCACCGACGGCGCCGCCGTGTCTTCGAGCATGAACTGCAGCCGGCTTGCGGGATAGGACGGATCGAGCGGAACCCAGGCGCCCCCGGCCTTGAGGATGCCCAGGGCGCTGGCTGTCGCCTCGATGCCGCGTCCCAGGGCCAGGCCGATCATCGTGTCAGCCGGCAAGCTCGCATCGGCCGGCAGGCCTCGGCTCGCCAGGATGGCCTGCGCGATGCGCTCGGCGGCGTGATCCAGCTCGGCAAAGCTCATCTGCCGCTCGCCGTCGTACAAAGCGGCAGCTTGCGGCGTGCGGTCAGCCGCCTCTTCGAAGAGGCGATGGATCAGGGGAGGTGTCGGCACCGGTCATTCTCCTTGGAGCTGCGCAGCCGGTCGTGCGGATCGCATCGTGGCCAGGCCTGCGCTCGCGACCATGGCGACAAGGGCGAGCACGAATGGCGCTCTGTAATCCAGGCCGCTCAGCACGCCGGCGACGATCGACGATCCGCCCCAGGCCAGCGCCGTGACGGAAATGGAAATCCCCAGGATCCAGCCCTGGCGATCGCTTTCGACGGCATCGGAGAACTGCGTGATGATCGCGCCGTAGGCGATCGACACGACGGTCGCGATGGGGAAGGCGATGGCCCACTGCACGGCGAGATCGTGCGACCAGAACGACACGACCATGAGGGCGGCGGTGCCCCAGAGGCTCCAGGCGGCGATCGTGCGTGCCGCGACGCGCTTCTGCAGCCAGGGCAGGCAAAGGCCATAGGCGGCGCAGAAGCCCACGCCCAGCAGGCCCATCATCAGCGAGACCGTACCGGTATCGAGGTCGAAGCGTTCGAACAGGAGGGATGGCAGAAACAGGAAATAGGCACCCCATGCCACCTGCATGCAGGCGAATATCGCCACGACGCGGCGGATCACCGGATCGGCAAGGGCTGCCCGGAAGCCGCGCACGCCCATCAGCAGGTCGACGTCCCCAAGGCGCAGGCGCTGCACGGAGGGGCGGGCGGGCTCGCGGTACCAGATCAGGATCAGCGCCACTGCCAGCAAGGCGAGCAGCGCGGTGATGCCGATCGGTATCGTGAAGTCGACCACGGTCGGCCGTTCGGCGTACGCCATGGCGCCGCCGATCAACGGTCCCAGGATGAAGCCGACCGAAGAGGCGAACAGGCAGAGACTGAGCGCCAAGGGCTTTGTCGCCTCGTCGCTCTGATCGACGGCGGCGGCCTGGGCCACCGCCTGACTGCCCGCCATGGCGCCACCCAGGATGCGCCCGAGCAGCAGGAGGGCGACGATGTCGAACAGGATGGCGCCGCCGATCAGCACGAAGCTTGCCGCCACCCCGGCGAGACAGACGACCAGGACCGGACGCCGGCCGATGCGATCCGATATCTCGCCGAGCACCGGCGCCATGTAGAGCATCATCAGTTCGAAGGCGCCTAGCGCGACGCCGTAGACGATATAGCGGATGCTCTGGCTCTGGCCCGCCATGAGAAGCGGCGCATCGCTCACGAGTGCGGCCGCAAGAACCGGCACGACGATCGTGTAGCTGATGCTGTCGATCAGGATCGCGGCCAGCAGTGGAACCAGGCGGACGATGAAGCGCACGGTCGTCACGGCGCCCTTCCCTCCGGATGGCGTCTTTCCGGAGGGCTCAGCCTGCTGGCCTTGCGACGCGCGTCAGCCGTCACGTCTCAAGCGGTTCGCGGGGCGGCGACCGCTTCGTTGCGCCGCATCGCGCCCAGGGCCTGCCCCGACATGAGATGCCGTTCGATCGCTTCCAGGGAATGCCCGGTGGTTTCCGGCACGCGCGTCAGCGTGAAGGCGATGCCGCCCAGGCAGATGACCGCGAACACCGTGAAGGTGAAGGCCAGGCCCGGACCGGCCAGCATGAGCGGAAAGGCAAAGACGACCAGGAAGTTGAAGCCCCAGTTGCTGAGCGACGCCATGCTCATGCCCGGACCGCGCACCCGCAGCGGGAAGATCTCCGACATCAGCAGATGCGGCAGCGGACCGACGGCGATCGCAAAGGATGCGATGTAGAGCAGCAGCATGGCGATGATGATCCAGGACGGCACCGCCCCCGGGAAGACCACGCCCAGGGCAATCACCAGCATGGTGAAGGCCGTGCCGAGGAAGCCGATGACCAGCAGCGGCCGCCGGCCGACCCGGTCGATCAGGAACATCGCGACGATGGTCGTGAGCACGTTCACCGTCCCGATGCCGACCGTGGCCAGCATCTGGGTGTTGGCGCTGTCGAAGCCGGCATGATTGAAGATTTCGGGCGCGTAGTAGATCACGGCATTGATGCCGCTCAACTGCTGCAGGAAGAACAGGCCGACACCGACGATCAGCGCCGGCCGGATCGACGGCTCGAGCAGTGCGCTGTAGCCGACCCGCTGGCCGGCCTCTTCCTTGGCCGTGCGGACCATCTCGGTGAGCTCGCGATCGACGTCCCAACCCGGACCGCGCAGCCGGCCGAGGCCGGCGCGGGCCTTGTCGGTGAAGCCCTTGAGCACCAGCCAGCGCGGCGACTCCGGCAGGAAGGCGAGCCCGACCAGGAAAAGCGCGCCGGGGACGACGCCGAGGCCGAACATCACGCGCCAAGTGCCGTCGCCGGCGATCATCAGGCCGGTGAGATAGGACATGAGAATGCCGACGGTGATCGCGAGCTGGTAGGTGGAGACCAGGGCACCGCGAATGGCGAGCGGGGCGCATTCGGCGATGTAGAGCGGGGCGGCGACGGCCGCCATGCCGATCGCGAGGCCGAGCACGAAGCGGGCGACGATCAGCATCCAGACCGCCGATATGCTGGCGGCCACCAGGGCGCCGACCATGAACAGGGCGGCCGCCGCCATCAGCACGGAGCGCCGCCCGAACCGGTCGGTGATCCGGCCGGCCACGCTGGCCGCGACCAGGGCGCCGAGCGGCACGGCCGCCGTCATGAAGCCGCCGACCAGCGGCCCCATGGGGAAGTCCTTGTCGAGGGAGGCTCGCGCGACGGCGATCACGCCCTCGTCGTAACCGAACAGGAAGCCGGCGATCGCCGCGACAAAGGCCAGGAAATAGATCATGGGAGGGCTCGCTGTTTGATGAATCGGCGCATCACGTCAAAAACTGATCAGGCTCTTGAGACCGAACACGACAATGTTGGCGTTCTGGTAGCTGGCACCCGGCGTGGCGATGTACTGGACGTTCGGCCGGATGAGCAGGCCGGGCACCGGCGCGATGGTGTAGAAGAGCTCCATGACGTACTCGGAGTTCCTGACCGGCACTGGTCCGAGCCCCATGGCATTCTGCAGGTTCTGCAGGTCGGTCAGCCGGTTGTTGACCTGGGTCGTGCCGGCAGCGAAGCCGATGGAATCGTGCGGTCGCGAGCTGAACGGTCCGGTGTAGATAAGTCCGCCGGCGATCTGAAAGCTGGTTGCCGAGGTCGCGCCGTCGGCGACCGCGGCGTTCAGGAACAGTTTCAGGCCGGCATTCACGTCGTCCGAGCTGTTGCGCGTGACCTGCTGCTGGAAGGTCAGGTAGCCGCCATAGAGGCCGCGCCGCTGCATGGCGGGATCGCCCGTCAAGGCGGCGAGGTTGCCGTTTACGTCGAGAACCAGGTCGTTCAGCGCCGACGTCGAATACCAGGCGCCGACCTTGTAGCTGCCCGGCAGGCGGCCGTTGTCGAAGGTCGGCAGCCAGGCCAGCTCGAACGGCAGCAGCACGCCGGTCGAGCCGGAGTACCAGACCGGCCAGAGCTTGTTTTCGTAGCCGAGATACTGGTCGTTCTGGTCGTAGGCGCCGGCCTGGACGTAGCCGAAGCCGTCGATCGCCACCCTGACACGCGCGCCCCACTGGCTGATCGGCCAGTTGTAGATGTAGTTGCCGACGAGGTTGCCGGGCTGTGAGCCGCAGAAGGTGAGATTCTGGAAGTCGCAGGAGAAGACGGCGAAGGAGTCGCCCATCGACGACCGGCCCCAGCGCAGATTGATCAGATCGTTGAAGAAGCGGTGCTCGAGGTAGAATTGCGTCAGCCGCACGGTCTGCCCGCGACCGTAGACCTCCTGCACGAGCTGCAGCGTGTCGAGGCCGGCATCGTCGACCAGGTTCCGGCCGGCGCGCTCGGTATAGGTTATCTGCAGCAGCGAGTTCGGCAGGGTGATCAGCTTCTCGAGATCCAGGGTCGCGCCGACGGAAACCTGGTCGGTATAGGTGGCAAGGTGCTTGGTGCCACCGACGGGGTTGTAGCCCACCTCGCTGACATAGGTGATCTGGAAGTCGACGCCCTTCTCGTAGAGGTGTGTCCGGAACCCGCCCCAGTCGCCGAGCAGCCACGGCTGCGACGGTGGCGGCGGCTTCTGGGCATAGGCTGCGCTAGCGGCGAGCAGCCCTGCGACGATCGTGAGTAGTATTGTGCCTACGCGCCGCACGATTTCCCCCAACTCCAACCAAACGCTTCGACAGTCCGTTGAATCGAACGGCCGCTCCGAATCCGCAATGGCGGCGCTATTGCGCCGCCATCGCCGTCTCATTGGTTTCCATCCCGGCGGCCAGTCGGGACGCGTTGCGCAACGCGACGGCGGTGATCGTCAGATAGGAATTGGCGCTGCCCTGGTGCGGCCAGATGGCGGCGTCGGCGCAGCTCAGGTTGGCGATCCGCCAGAAGCGGCCGTAGGGATCGGTCACCGACGACGCCTGGTCGCGGCCCATGCGCAGGCCGCCGAACTCGTGCAGGGCCGAACCCGCGGCATTCTCCTCGGTGCGGACGAGCTTGCCGCCCAGCCCGGCGGCAACGTCCGCCGTGAACTGCGCCATCTCGGCGAGGGTCTTGGTATCGCCGGGACTGCGATCGTTGACGATGCAGTAGTCCGTCTTCGCCTTGCCGTCGCCGCACAGCACCATGCGCCCGGCCTCTTCGGCTTTGCTGATGCCGAAGCAGTAGAACAGGACGTAGCGGCCGTTGGCGTCGCCGTCGAGGTAGCAAGTCGCGTGCAGCGGACTGTACCAGGTCTCCTGGAACATGCCCTGGAGCTGGGCGTGGAAGGGCCGGTCCTTGGTCGGCGGAATGAAGATGTAGAGCGACTTCTCCCGCAGCGGCTCGGGCAGCTCGAGCACGGCCTGACGGAAGAGATGATCGCCCATGTAGCGCCCGACCAGGGGATCGACGTCGGCTAGGCCGGACGCCATGGCCAGCCGGGTCGACTGCATACAGCCTCCGGCCAGCACGAAATGGCGGGCTGCAATGGCAAAGGTCTGGCCGGTCCGGTCCCGCACCGTGACGGCGCTGACGACCTTGCCGTCATGCACGAGCTCCAGCACTTCCGTCTCGGCGGCCAGCGACAGGCGGGCGCCGTTCTCGATGCGGCCGAAATGCGGGCAGCGCAGCAGCCGGGAAACCGAGGAATCGAACCCGAGTGACATGCGCCCGCCGTGGACCGCGCGCGTGTCGATGCAAAGCGGCGCATGGGTCGCGGGAATGCCGCTGGACGTAAGGCGCGCCAGCAGACGCTCCTGCGCGGCATGGGTCATGAAGGGCGGCGCAGCGTTGTCGCCGTCGCCGCCGGACATGCCGATCAGCTGCTCGGCCCGAACGTACCACGAGCGCATTTCGTCGGCGTCGTACGGCCAGTCGGCGAAGTCCTCGTCGCGGAAGCGCGGCGTGCAGCCGCCCCAGAACACCGTGCGGCCGCCAACGATCGACCAGGCGTTGTTGTTGGTCTTGGCCGTCCGCGCCTGCGCGGCCGGCAGGTCCTTCTCCGACGTCCAGAGCGTGCCGAAGCGCACGAGGTCGTGGATCTGGGGGACGATATCCTCCCGGTTGGCGAACGGGCCGGAGCCGACATGCTCGGTCAACACCAGCGGGCCGGCCTCCAGGATGGCGACCCTGAGGCCGCGCTCGGCCAGTTCGATGGCGGTGGTGACACCGCTCGTGCCGCTGCCGATGACCAGGCAATCGACGGCGGCGTCGGCGATGGCGCGTGCATCGCTCAGCAGGATGGGAGCAAGCGGGTGCATCAGTCGGCGGCTTTCATGTAGGTGGCGAAGGCGTTTCCGACCTTCCGGAACGCAGCGATGATGTCGTCGATGTCGGCGTCCTTCAGGACCGACGCGACGGTGAGCAGCGCCGCACGCTCCGACATCGCGTCACAGACCGGCAGCTGACCTTTGGCGTAGCTGTAGTCGGTCGCGAAGGCGTTGGCGGGATGCGTCCAGGGGAAGCCTTCCTTGGCGTTGGAACGCTTCTTCACCAGGCTCGGGATGTTGAAGTACCAGTGCATGCCCCATTCGCGCATCGTGATGCAGGTGAGGCTTCCTTCGGGGCCACGAACCCCCTCGGCCCTGATGGCCTCGACGAAGCGCTGGCAGGCCTCGGCCGTCGGGTAGACCGTGATCAGGACCGGCCCGGTGTCGCCGGCCGGATCGTCGATCTCACGTAGCGCGATGCCCGGGATATCCTTGATGGCCTCGCGGATCTTCCATTTGGCTTCCCGCATCTTGGCGGTGATCGCCCGCACCTTGCGCATCTGGGCGAGCGCCATGGCGCCGGAAAGCTCGGACATGCGGCTGCCGATGCCCCAGTACTGATAACGTTCGTCCGACGGATCGAGCCGGCCCTCGGCGGTGCGCGCATAGCCGAGGTCGTGCAGCGCCACGCAGCGTTTGTAGAGATCCTCGTCCTCGGTGACGAGCAGGCCGCCTTCGCCGCTGGTCATGTTCTTGTTGAGCTGGAAGCTGTAGATGCCGATGTCGCCGAACGAGCCGGCGGAACGACCCTTGAGCGAGCCACCGATCGCCTGCGCGCAATCCTCGAGCAGCCGCAGATTGTGCTTGCGGCAGATTTCGGCGATGCGGTCGTTGCGCCCCATGGCGCCGCTCATGTTCACGAAGAGAACGGCCTTGCTGCGCGGCCCGATCTTGCGCTCGAGATCGGCCGGATCCATGCAGAAGCTGCCGTCGATATCGACCAGTCGCGGGATGGCACCGGTGCGCACTATGGCGCTCATGCAGCTCACCCACATGTAGCCCGGCACCAGCACCTCGTCGCCCGGGCCGACGCCGAAGGCCGCCAGCGCGATATGGAGCGCAGCGCTGCCGCTGTTGACGCCCAAAGCGTGCTTGTGGCCGAAGGTCGAGCACCATTCGGACTCGAGCCGGTCGACCATGCCCTGCGCATTCAGCCCATAGAACCGGAAGGGGCTGCGGGCGTCGATCACCTGATTGACGAGGCGCTTCTCTTCCTCGTCGATGTAGTAGGCGCCCGGCAACTCCCAGGGCAAAGGCGTGGAGCGAACCGGCGTACCACCATCGATGGCCAACCGATTCGACAGGTGGCGTGTGTCTGCCGTCATTGCAGTATCCCCCGCTGGATCAGAAAAAGAGACAAGTGCTGAGCTTCACCAGGCATGATCGCGTGCCGATGGCCTGCTCCTGACCTTCGCCAGGTGAGCCAGGCCGATGAACGCCGGCGTCGCGTGAACGATGACGGCCGTTGGAATTTGGGCGAGATAAGTCGACATCCGCCCCTTGGCTTCGAACCGCTCGCGGAATGCCGACCGACGCAGGAAATCGACGAAGCGCGGCGCGATGCCCCCGGCAATGAAGACGCCACCACGCGCGCCCAGGGTGAGGGCGATATTGCCGGCGGCACTCCCCAGGAAGGCGCAGAACAGCTCGAGGGTCTCGCGGCTGACGTCGCAGTCGCCGGCCAGCGCGTGCGCGACGATCTCGCTGCTGTCGCGCTCCGGCACCGTCTTGCCGTCGACCCGGGCGATGGCGTGGAAGAGGTGCATCAGGCCGGAGCCGGACAGCACGCGCTCGATCGAAACGTGATGCAGTTGCTTGCGCAGCGCGACGAGGATGGTGTCCTCGCGCCGATTTTCGCTGGACAGGGTGGCGTGGCCGCCTTCGGTGACCAGCACGGCTTCGCCCGTCATGCCGAAGGCCATGGCGGCCAGTCCGAAGCCGCTACCCGGTCCCATCACCGCCATGGTTCCGGCGCCGGCCGCGCTCGGCGGCCCCAGCGTGGCGATATCGTCCGGGCGCAGGGCGGGGAGTGCCCAGCCGAGCGCCTCGAAATCGTTCAGCACCTGGACGTCGGCGAGGTTCAGGCCGTCGCGGATGCGCTCCGGGTCGACCACCCACGCGGCATTCGTCAGGGCAATGCGACCGCGCTCGACGGGGCCGGCCGCCGCGATCAGCGCCTGGGTCGGGGCGTGGCCCGTCGCAGGCCCTGCCAGAAAGGCGCGTGCCGCTTCGATGGGCGAGGCATAGTCGGCAACGGCATAGGTCTCGGAAACGACGATCGCCGAGTCGACGAGCAGCGCAAAGCGCGCATTGGTCGCTCCGATGTCGGCGAGAATGGAAGAAGCCGGTGACGTCGTCATGGTCCGATCCCGTGTTCCATCAGTCTGCGGTCAACCGCTGCGCGCAGGGGCGGCAAGCGGCAGGCCGAGGTCGCGCACCGGCCGGCCGCTCGCCAGATTGGCTTCGATCAGTTCGAGGGAACGGCCGCGTGTTTCGGGCACCAGCGCCAGGACGAAGAGCAGGGCGGCAATGCTGATGACGCCGTAGGAGCCGAGCACGAGCGCCAGCCCGAATTCTTCGACCAGCACCGGAAAGGTCAGCGACACCAGCACATTGACGCCCCAGGCCGTGGCGGAGGCGATGCCCATTCCCGCGCCGCGCAGCGCCAGGGGGAAGAGCTCCGACATGAGGACGTAGGGCAGCGGGCCGAGGCTGATGCCGAAGGCCAGCACGAACAGGCCCAGGCAGGCGACGGCGACGATGTTCGACCACGCCGCGCCCTGGCCGTTCGCCAGGACGACGGCGAGGACGATGAGGCTCGCCGCCATGGGCACCAGGCCGCCGATCAGCAACGGCCGCCGCCCCAGGCGATCGATCAAGGCCATGGCGATCAAGGTGGCGATCACGTTGATCACCCCGATGGCGACCGTCGCCAGGATCGGCCCATAGGCGCCGCCGAAGCCGACCTCGGCGAAGATCACGGGCGCGTAATAGAGGATCGCGTCGATCCCGCTGAGATTGGCGAAGGCGAACAGGCCGGTCGCCAGGATCAGCACCATGACGTTGCGTCCTCCGAA
The DNA here is from genome assembly GCA_001897995.1 of Alphaproteobacteria bacterium 65-37. Lineage (GTDB taxonomy): Bacteria > Pseudomonadota > Alphaproteobacteria > Reyranellales > Reyranellaceae > Reyranella. The sequence continues at coordinate 18,257 of MKRV01000010.1, forward strand.
GAGGTCGCGCCAATGGCCCGCTGCGCCATCGGCTGCCTGCGCCGGCAGCGGGTCGCCGTTCTCGCCGTTCAGGCGCCGGTGCGCCCGTTCGGCCTCGGCCGTGCGGCCATGCAGGAGGTACCAGCGTGGGCTTTCGGGAACCGCGGCTATGACGAGGATCAGCAGCAGGGCCGGCGCCGCGCCGACCAGGAGCATCGGCTGCCAGGTCTGTGCCGGCGTCCACACCGTCCCGGCAATGTACGAGGCCAGGATGCCCAGCGTGATGGTCAGCTGGATGATCGAGACCAGCGCGCCCCGTACACGCGACGGCACGGTCTCGCTGACATAGAGAGGCGCCACCATGGTCGCCGCGCCGACGCCAAAGCCGGTGACGGTGCGCCACAGGAGCCATGGCAGGAAGGACTCGGAAAGGGCAGCCCCCACGCCACCGACAGCGAAAAGAAGGGCGGTGGCGAACAGCGCCGGACGCTCGCCGGTTCGGCGAATCAACCCACCGGAGAACAAAGCGCCAACAAATCCACCGAACAGCACCGACGAGACGGCGACACCTTGTGTGAACGGACCCAAGGCGAAGTCCCGGGTGACGAACTCAAGTGCCGGCGCAATGACCGCGGTGTTGTAGCCGATAAGCAGGCCGGACATCGCCGCTACAAGGCCGATGAGAATGATCATGGATACATGCCTGGATATCGGGCTCCCGGCTTGCCGGCCCGGCTCCGCCGTAACGATGTCGATGTTCCGACGATTTCTCGCTGTGCGAATTCGATCTCGAGCCGATGGTACGGCAACGGACGATTTCCATCCGCCTCTTCAGCTGGAAAAGACGGAGAATTCCAATGCCTCTACCTCGACAAACGCGCCTTAAATGGCCCGGCGGTTGTGAGATGTCAGGACAATCCGGCCAGCCAGCTCCGATCGAAGAGGTCGGTCAGCGCCCGATAGGTCGATACGGGAGCTTGGTCGAGACCGCCGACACCGATCGTGAGAAACGCGGAAAGATGCTGGTCAACCGCGGCGGGATCCTGAACACGCAGGCCCATTTCCACCAGATCGTCGGCAATCGACGCCTGGGCAGGCAGGTAGCCGGCGGTCGACCGCAGCTTCGGCGGCACCGCGGGCAGCCGCAACATCACAATACGTGTCGCGGAAGGTTGGGGATCGGGGCCGACCAGCGTTGAGCCGAACATCAATCCGCCGAGCACGCTGGCCGGCGGGAAGGCCGGGAACAGGCAGAAGGTGAGGGTCGGTACACCGCTTGAATCCTCGCCCACGCCGCCTTGTGCCGCGCGCTTGCCGATGTTGATCGATCCTTTGAGGCTCAACAGCCCGGTCGGCAGCACTTCCGTGTAGGTGACCTGCAGTCGGTTCGGCGTCGATGCCGCCGTGGCCGTCAGCTCTGCTCGGATCAGCTGGCCGGGACGATAGGGGGACCAGGAATAGGAATAGCAGACGAACGTGCCGGCCAATGACAAGGCGGGCGTCTGCACGAAGGTGCGACGTCCAAACGCCTCCGTATCGCGCAGCAAGGCGTTCCGATCCCGGCCGTGACGCCTGCAGATCTCGTCAAGGAAAGTATCGGCATCGCAGTCTGCAACCCACTGCCCGGGCCGATCGAGGTCGAGCACCTTTGACCAGTCGTCATAGACTTGGCGTTCACGCGGCCTTGCCCGCCCCTGCAACCACTTGTCGGCACGGCCGATGTCGAACGGCGTATTGGCGTTGACGCGGCGAAAGGCTGCCGCGAGGTCCTTACGGCCGACAGCGCCCAGCAGGGCGGCCGTCAGCCGCAATTTCCGGTCGATGTCCTGCGCCACTCAAACTCCCCCACCTACTTTCGTACGCCGCTTGGCCACGGTCTGGACGCTTTTGGAAATACCACGGAATTCCAATGGGTCCTCACGAGGGAGATACAGGATTTGCGTGCACTGCAGCAAACAGCGCGGGATCAGGTACCCATTGAGAAGTGACAGGACTGGAGGTCACGGGTTCGTCTCACCTGACGAACCCGTTTCCGTTTTCTGCCGGGGGCCTATGGGCCGAGCCGGTTTTTCCGGTATCAGGGCGTCTTCAGCGCCGGCCGCAGGGTACGGGCGATCCAGTCGCTCGGCGTCGTGTTGGCGGCGCGGGCGCGGGCCTCGAGGTCGGCCGCCTCGCGCGGGCTGAGTGGCACGCTGAAGAGGATTTCCTCGGCATCCTGCCGCGAATAGACGATGCCGGCGACGCGGGTCGCGAAGCGGCGCATCTCGGACGTCTTGTCGGCATCCGACAGCTTGGTGTTGGCGGCGATCCACGGGCAGTAGCTCGCCATGAGATAGTTGACCGTGGTGGTGGAGCGCACGCCGTTGGTGCGCAGGAGTTCGACGGCGTTCTGCAGCGTCTCGAGCTTGCCGAGCGCCTCGCCCGTCGGGACGGTCTTCAGCAGATCGGGCGCGAGCGTGGGCCTGTCCTGTCCGGCGGCGGCGGGACATTCGAACTTGTCAGCGGCCTGCGCGGCGCCGGCGGTCAGGCCGAGGGCCACAGCGAACGAGAAGAGGCTGACGAGACGGGTACGCATGAAGACTCCTGGGAGATTGTAAGGCGTTGGCGATGGTTACCTTGCGCGGAAACCGGCCTAAGAGCCAGTGAATGTCATGCTTTGGATCTTCTCACGCCTTGACGGGGCCGGGCAGGTCGAGGCCGACACCGGTCAGGTGCCCGAATGACGTGTGCAGACGCTCGACAATGTCTGCTGCGAGAGCGGGGCGGAGGATCGAGGTGACGTTCGCCTCGACGTGAGCCTTGTCGCCGGTGCCGAAGAGAACGACGTCGACGCCCTGCTCGTGGCGCGCATAGCGATAGGCCGCATCAGTGATGTTCTCGGCGGCGCCTGCGGCGACGAGGAAGCCGAGCGGGTCACCGTCGGAAAGGATCGACGCGTCGAGACGTCCCTGCTCGACGAGCTTGGCGAAAGTGGCACGGCGGTAGGCGGCATTGCTGAAGATGTTGCGAACGACGAACATCAGCAATGTCCCGATTCCCTTCCGCATCGTTGTCGGAAAGATCCTGTGCCGCGCGCCCTGGTTCAGGAGGCTGTAGGCGAGCATGGTGACTTCCCAGGGGCTTTCCTGGATCGCCTGGGCGAGCATCTTCTGTTCAGGGTCGTTGGGGCCGGTCTCGGTGATGCCGACATGGCGCACCTTACCCTGCTCCCTCAGCCTGACGAGGGCCGGCGCCAGGACATCCCGATGATACTCGTAGGACGCCGGGCGGACGGCGTGGAAATGGAAGATGTCCACGTAGTCGAGGCGCAGCCGTCGCAGCGCGGCCTCCACGCGCTCGGCTACGGTCTCGGCGGTATCCGTGTCCGGTCTGAACAGCGCCTTGGTCGAGATCACCAGCCGGTCTCGATCATAGTGTCGGACGGCGGCACCGACGATTTCTTCGGTCCCATAGGCTTCGGCGGTGTCGAGAAAATTGACACCAAGATCGATCGCCGTCCGCGCGACGGCCACGCAGTCGTCGAAGGCGGCGCCCCGACCAAGTCCCAGGCGGCTGTTACCGCCGCAACCGAGCCCCGCCACACTCACTTTGAGCCCGGTTTTTCCGAGCTGTTTGTAATCCATCACTGTGCTGTCACCACTTTTCGACCCAGGGGCGCAGCACGACTTCGAAGGCCCATGTCGAGCGATGCTGCCGATGGAGCTGCAGATAGGTCTCCGCGATGCGATCGGGATCGGCCATGTTGTCGTCGACCGCGGTGCCGGCCCGGCGGTGCGCGCGCGTGCCGTCTTCCTGCCGCCAGCCGATCGCCGCATCGATCGGCACGTTCGCGACATGGATACCCTCCGGCATCAATTCCCGCGCCATGCTCTCGGCCAGGCCGGATTTGGCGTGGCAGGCCATGGCGAAGGCGCCGCTCGCCGGGAAGCCCTTCAAGGCCGCGCTGGCGTTCGTGAAGATGATCGTGCCTCTCGCGCCGTTGGCGGCCGGCTCGTTCCCGAGCATGCGGCGGGCGGCCTGCTGGCCGATCAGGAACGCGCTGAAGGCCGCGTTGCGTATCGTCTCGAAGGCCATGTCCGGTTCGGCCTCGACGATCCTCTTGCGGAAGATGCCGGGGACGCGGCCGTCGATGTTGTGCACGACCAGCCGGGGCGTGCCGAGGTCGCGGGCGACCCCGTCGAACAGGCGCGCGACGGCCGCCGGATCGCTGGCATCGCAGGCATATCGCCTGATGCCGTGGCTCTGCTCCAGGGCCAGCAGCACCGGCTTGTCCGGCGTTCGGGCGGCGACGGCGACCCGCATGCCGTTGTCGGCAAACAGTCGGGCGCAGCTCGAGCTGATGCCGGGGCCGCCGCCGACGATCAGGGCAACTTCCTGGCCGGTTGCTGGGGAATCGGGTTGGGTCATGATCGTCGATCCTACCTCATTTCTTGCGCAGGGCCGCACTTCGATACGGCGGGGCCGAGTGCCCGACACAGCGGCACTGAATCGACGCCGACGTTGGCCCGCGTTGACAGTTCAAATTTCGCAGCCGACTCTGGCGGCAGTGTGGGGGAGCGTCCTTGGACCAGCCCAAGCCCTTCAGGATGCCGATCACCATCGGCGTGACCGGCCATCGTCTGATTGCAGCAGCCGATCTGCCGGCCATCGAGAAGGCCGTGGGGTCGATACTCGACGCGCTGAAAGCAAAGGCACCGCAAACGCCTCTCCTGTTGCTGAGCGGCCTGGCCGAAGGCGCCGACCGGCTGGTGGCGCGGATCGCCATGGAAAAGCACGGTGCCGAACTCTGCGTCGTGCTGCCGATGTCGGTCGAGGATTATCGTCTCGATTTCGCGACGCCTGAGAGCAAGGCGGAGTTCGATCGTCTGCTCGCGTCGGCGCGGCTGGTGGTGACGCCGGAAAGCCGCGGCCTGAAGGTCGATCGCACGTCGTCGGCCGAGCGCAAGGCAGGCTATGCCGCTGCCGGTGAATGGGTCGCACTCAATTCCCATCTGCTGATCGCGCTGTGGGACGGCGAGGACGCGCGCGGCAAGGGCGGCACGGCCGAGATCGTGGCCGCCAAGCTGCGTGGACGCTGCCGCGACGATGGCCGCTGCGGTCCTCTGCATTACGACGAAGGCGGTGCCGTCGCCCACGTGATGGTGCCACGGGAAGGCAAGCCACCACCGAAGGCCGCCGGAACGATCGCGTGGCTCTATCCCGATGTCGCGCGGATCGGCGTGCGCAGCGGCGAGCATCGCTACCAATCCGTGGTCTCGTCCCTGGAGACCTTCAATCGACTGCTGATCAAGCGCGGGCCGAGTCTGGCCCCGATGCCGGGAAGTGCGCCGCATGTGGCAGCCTTGCGATCCGCGGCCTCGGCCTTTGCGCGGCGCTTCCGGAGCCTCACCCACCGCGCCACTTTGGTCACGGTGCTGGCAAGCGTGGTGGCGGCCGCGGCCACGGCCGTCGATGGGCTCTTTTCCTCGACCGTCGGGACCTTCGTGACGGCGGCGGCGATCGTGATCGGCGCCGGCACGTGGGCCCTCAGCAGCTGGAAGCACTGGCAGCGTCTCCATACTGACTGTCGCGCCCTGGCCGAAGCCTGCCGGGTGCAGGCCGTGTGGATCGCCTCGGGACTCTCCTACTGCGTCGCCGATCACTACCATCCGGTGCAGGCTGCCTCGGTGCAGTGGATCCGCCGCGCCGTTCGGACCGCCCACATGATGGACAATCTTCCGGTCGAGACGGGTCCGGTCTCGCCCGAACGACAAAGACAATATGCGGACGCCACCCTGGCCTGGATCAAGGAGCAGGTCGGCTACTTCCTGGGCGACAGTGGCGTCGTGCCTCGTTATCGCCGGCAGGCGCGCCTGTTTGCCATTCTCGGCCTGATCTGCTTTGCGATCGGCGTGCTGGTGTTGGGCAGCGGCAAGCTTCTCGACTGGATGGCGGGCAATGCGGCGTTGATCGGCGATCCGCTGCTCAATGTCGGCAAGCTGGTGCTTGCCGTCGGTGCGAGCATGCAGGCTTACCAGGCCTTCATGGGGTTCGGTGACCTGCAGCGCTCCTTCGCCGTCTCGGCGCATCTGTTCGGCGTCGCCGACGCCGAGGCGCGGGCGGCCGAAGCCGCCGGCGACTATGAGCGTCTGAAGGCATTGGTCTTCGAACTAGGACAGGCGGCGCTGTTCGAGAATGTCAACTGGGTCCTCATCCGGCGGACGCGCCGAGTCAAACCGTCGCTGGGGTAGGGGGCGCAGTCCCGATGTCGAATGCCGCCGGGAAGTGTTCGACGTGGACGTGGCGGCGGGCAATCGCGCGGCCGATATTGATCAGCAGATCGAGAGCCAGCGGATCGTCCATCTTCTGGACCAGCTCGATGTCGCGAGGCGTGATCCGGACATCCAGTGTCTCGGCCAGCCAGTCGATCTCGAGTTGGCCGTCGTAGCGGACATAGTGCAGCAGCGGCGTGTGCCCCAGCCGGTCGTCGGCGAGATCGCCGACCTCGCGGTCGAGGTCGCGCGGCGTCGGCGTCTGGGACGCCCATTGCAGCACGGTCTGCACCAGGCGGCTGCCGTCGTTGATCATCGAGGTGAGGGCAGTGACGGCTTGGAATACCGACGGCGTGTAGCGCAGGCGCGCGGCGCTGTGGCGGGGACGGAAGGAGCCGGTGCCGACCGAGACCAGCATCAGTCGATCGGCACCGAACGGCCATTCGAAGCGGTAGCCCTTGAGGTTCGCCAGCATCAGAAGCTGCAACGACGGGTCGCTGTGCGGGCTGACGCCGCCGTCGACGAAGGCGCCGGTCTCGCTGTCGTTCACCTTGATGAATTCTGGGCGGAAGAAAGTGGGCGCGGCCGTGCTGGCGAGGATCGCCGACACCAGCGGAATCTCGCCGTTGGCGACGCCGCTTCCTTCCCGGCGCCTGGCGAAGTACCGGCCGCGCGGGTTGTTGTGCAGCACCCAGACGCTGCCGCTGTCCACGCGCTTGGTCACGATCGCGAGCCCGGTCAGCAGCCTGTCTGAGCCGAGGGTCGCATCGCCGATGATGTCGCGCAGCGCTCCGGCCAGCGGTCGGCGGGAAAAGCGCGGTCCGAACAGGCCGAAGTTCCAGAACGGCCGGCGGAAGACCCGTGGCGACAATTCGCGATAGAAACTGAACAACTCGTCGACCGAGAAGCCGAGCGCCAGCCCGGCGGCGATGATTGAGCCGGTCGAGGTGCCGCCGATCAGGTCGAAATAGTGCGCGAGGCGGAAGGGCCCGGATCCGGGAGGCGACGCCCGCTCGCGCAGGATCGCTTCGATGCGCTCCAGGATGGCAAGCGAAACGATACCACGCACGCCGCCACCGTCCAGCGCCAGGATGCGCTTCGGTCCAGGTGATCGAAGACGCTCTTCCAAGGTGGACATCTCGCATCCCCCCGCCCGTTGCCGTGTGTCCGCCGCCGAATGCGGCATTACAGTCAGAGCCAGTCCGCAGCGGAATCAATTGAGCGCAAGGCCTCCCGGCTTGCTACTTGGCGCACTGTTGCATCAGGAAAGTAAGGTCCAGCCGTTCGCCTGGCTTCGGCAGGATTCCGGTCGACTCGGGCTCCGCCTTGCCCATGCTCTCCAGCCATTCGGCGATCCGCTTGTCTTCGGCCGCTTCGTCTGCGTTCCTTGACGTGGGGAAGAGACGGGGCCGTGCAGCGGCCAGATAGTCGTGCATGACGCGATAACGATAGCGATCGAGCAAAGCCGGTGCGATACGCTTGCAGTCGCGCAGCTCGATCGAAAGATCGAAGTAGGCTATCGCATGCCCGGCATTGGCGGCGCTGACGAGCATTCTGATCACGTCGTCCTTGGGCACATTTGACGCCTTGTACAAGCGGGCCAGGAGATAATCCTCCGTGCCGGTCCTGCCGTAGCGCTCGAGCTCGTCCATGCACGAGTCGGCATCCTTGCCGGCGGGAATATTGAGAACGCCTCGAACGCGTCGCACCGGATCCATCGGGCTCGACGCCAGTTGCTCGCATCTCGTCGGCGCGGGGCCGCCCTTTTGGTTCGCCGTCTGTTGGCCGGCCAGCATGCCGATCACCCAGGTTTCCGTCCCGTCGGAATTCGGCTCAAGGCAGCAGAAGACCTCCTTGTTCGTCTTCTCGCCCGACAAACCTCGAGAGTTCAACGACGCCGCATCTCCGATCCTTCCATAGCCATCCGGGGCGAACAGCGCGGCCTGCCTGTAACCGTATCGCAGCGAAGCGCGTGCGTCCCGCTCTGCTTCCAGTACGGCACCGTCCGCCCAAGCAGCGAGGGCCGTACGGGCGAGATAGTACGCCAGTTCACCGTAAGCGATCGAGGAGTTGGAGGCCGTCGCGACGCGGAGATAGTCACCGTCCGGGCGCTGTCCGAGAGTCTGTGCGAGCTCCTCCAGGCGGTTCTTGGCGTTCTCGTAGGCGGCTATGCGCTTGCGATCGTTCGACGACGTGTCCGCAACGAGGCTGTTGGCCTTCGCCACCAGGGTCTCGATCCATTGAAGGCGCACTTCGAGAGGCAGAGGCCCCTTCTTGTCCTTGTCCAATTCCTCGAAAAGCTGCTGGGCACGGTCGTAGAATTTCTGCTGGTCGGCGGGTTTGCTCGCATTGAAACGCCCGAGCCAATAGTACGTGTCCGCCATCGCGAACATGAGATCCGCGGACCTGTCGGCGCCGCCCGCTACGAGCGCTTCCTGGAGGTCGCGTGCGGCGACGAGCAGCTGCCTCTGCTTGCTGACATTGTTGTTGTTGAAGCCTCCCCACCTCAAATGGGTGAAGTCCCAATTCATCTGCGCCAGCAGGTTCGGGGTGTTCGCAACCTTGGCCCGCAGGGCCCGCTCCAGGCTTTCGACCATGGCGGGGGCTTTCGTGTCGTCGCCAGCGTCGAGCGTCGCGCTGCGGCCGGCGACGCAATCTCCCGCGGCTCGTTGCATCTCCGGGAGCATCCCATTCTTCTCTGCCGCTTCTGCGATCTCGCAGGCGAGTCCCGTGGGGAGGGGCGACTTGCGGGCATCTGGAGTTGGGTCCGCCGCCAGCCATGCCTGCCGCAGCCGCCGGGCGACACCGGCCTGGTCGTTGGGCTGGCTCGTCCTTATCGAGCTCATCAGGATTTCGGCGCGCCCCTCCAGATCGCCGATCTGTGCCGCCAACATCTCCAGCGACTCGGGCAAGGTCGCGACGCCGGCAGGAGGCGACGCCAGCTTCGGGCGCGCGACCGGTGCTGCGGATGGCAACGACGACCGCTTTGCCGCAAGGGAACGCCACAGTGACAGGAGGTCGTCGTCGCTGAACTCCCGAGCCAAGTCGTTGCGCGCGGCGGTGATGCGCTTGGCACTGAAGGAGTCCCCCATGCGTTCGTAATGGCGCTGGGCCAAGGCGAGTTGGAGCAGCGCCTCACTCTTGTTGTTCCTGCCGGCTAGCCTTGCCTGTACCTCGCGGTCGCGGCCGTCTGTCGGATCTTTCCGCCCGACGATCATCTCGATCAGGGCAGCGTCCAGCGCAGGGTTCCGGGCGACGGCTTCCACGAAGCGGTAGGACGGGGCCAGGCCCAAGACGACGATCTGGCGATCGAGAGCCTGCGCCGCTGCCTTCTCGCCGCGCATGTGGAAGTCGGTGGCCAGCATGCGCAGGGCACCGGGGCTGCCCCGAACGGCCATGGAAGCGAGCTGACCGCGATAGGAATCGGTGAGCTTTTCCGTGTTGTTGGAAAGGGTTTCGATCGCGTCGAGCAGTTCCGTTCTGCTGTTCGCCAGCTTGGCGATCAGCGCTTTCTCGCCGACCTCCGCCCCTTCGGTGCAGGCAAGCAGATCGGTCGGCACGATCTGCGACACTGCCAACTGCCTGGCGCCGCTCGACGCCGCGTCCGCGTCCGCGCTTCTCAGCTCCCAAGCGTTCGCGATCTGCTCGAAGACGATGCCGCAACTCGGCAGCTCGCGCGGCATCGGTGCGTTCGACCGGCCGTCGGAACCGTCATCGCCGAAATGCTTCCAGGCGTCGCGAATATATTTTCCGGAACTGTCGTCGTCGTCGTCGTACAGATCCAGCGAGCCGCTGCCGACGGCGCTCGACATGGCGCTGAACCGGCCCACCGATAGGGAAGCCGGGATGGGGCGCTGGACCGTGAGGGGCTTACCCTTGTCGTTCCACAGTACCCACTGTGTTCGCCCGACGATCCAGGGCGGGTCCGATCGAGTCGTCGTCGGAACAATGCTGCCTTCGACGGCCTTCGTCGCGGCATTCCACAGCTTCAGTTCGGTGCCGGCGTATCTCAGGCCGTTGGCGTTGTAGTAGCGCGGATAGGACAGCCAGAGGCGGCGATCGTCGGCAAACGCCACATAGGTCGCCTCCGCAGGATACCGAACGGCCTCGGATTTCTGTTGCCACCGGCCTTCCGCGTCCGGTTCGAAGAAGCGCGTCTCCTTTGAGCGATCGACGACGGCCAGCAGATTGCGGTTCGTGAACTCGATATCGCGGATGTCGGCTTCAGGAGCCATCGGCACCAGTTGCGGGTCGCCCGGCCTGTCGCACTCCCCGACATAGACCTTTCTGGGAGTGTCCTTGCTCAGGGTGAGTGCATAGCGATTGCCGTCGGGTTCGACCGTCCAATTCTGGGTCGGCTCTCCCGACAGGAGCCTGCGGGAAGCCGCGCGGTCGTTCGCGATGTTGATCTGCCAGACCGCGTGCGCGTCGTCCCAGGCGATGAATGCTGTTCTCGTGGCATCGCACGCCACCATGCGCGTGAAGACCGTCGCCCGCTGCGCGCCGACCCGGGACGTGTCGCTGGTCTGATCGGGGTTACCCGTCGTTTCCTTGGCACCGTCGTCGGTGACGATCTTGAGCCGGCGTGCCGTCCTCGTTTCGGCCGGTCCGATCGGATGAAGGACGAGTTCATCGCCCTCGAGCACCGCCAGGCCGCCGGCATAGTCGTAGAACGCCATGGGAAAACGGTCTTGTTTCGGAGCCAGTTTCACGTCCCTGACGGTGACGCCGGCAAACCATTGGCCGTTGGGCTGGGCCCAATGCGTCTCGATGCGATCGTCGTAGCGCACGGCGATCGCCGCGATGTTGCGCTTCACGCTGCCATAGAAGTCGGTGGCACGGCGCCCACCGTTGCGCTCCTCGATCCGGGCGGCCCAAAGGTTCGCGAACTGCCTTCTGAGTGCCCAGTCGAGCTTGTCGACCTGCACGCTCGGGAGCGGTGGCAGTACCGGTTCGCCCTTCCGATCGACAAGTATGCCGTCGACGAGGCTGCCCAGAAGGGCTCCCGCGGTTTGCCAGTCGCCCTGCTCCTGACTTCCAATGGCGCGCGTGACGACCGCCCCGAAGGCCCGTTCGCCGGATTGCGTTGCAGCTTCCGCTGCCTCGTTGTCCTTGACCTTGGCCCAGATACCCGCGCCGACCGCGAGGATCGCCATCGCGATGGCACCGTAGCGGATCCAGCGCCGCCGCTTGTGCTCGTGCTCGCTGTCCGACTGTGCTTCGGCGCTGCGTTCCAAGAACCGCTCGGCAGTCTCGAAGTTGCCGCCGTAGCGCCCGGACCAGGCCGGAGTCGGCCGGTAGGCGGCCCGCAGATCGAGTGCCTGGGTGAGCTCGACGCCGCGCAGCAGGCTTTCATCGGCATTCGGTGCCTTGGCGTCGACCAGGCGTTTCCAGGCCATGGCATCGTCGACCAGCCGTCGCCACCAGGTGCCGGCGGCACCTTCGGTCTCGACCCAGCCGCTCAACCGGTCCCACTGGCGGATCAGGCTCTCGTGGCTGATGTCGATCTGCGTGCGGTTGGTGAGGGCACTGGAGCTCTCAGGCAGGAGAAAGCTGCAATCCGTTGCCCGGAAGGCCTCGACCACGGCGAGGACAGCGTCGCGATCGTCGCCGGCCAGCGTGACAAGCTCCGCGACCGCCGTCGGCCGGCGGACCGCATCGGCCACCGACGCGCCGCTCACAAGGGCGCGGAAGACCTTCTCGGCAATGGCCACGATCCTGTCGCCGTGCCGGGTGACGAGATTTTTCAGCACGTCTTCGGCATGGGCCGAGAGGGCACCGCGCAGGCCGACGGGGGCGTAGTCGGCGAGGGCAAGCTGCGGCGGCACGTCGCCGCGTTCACGTGACTGGCTCCACAGGCGGTTCAGCACATGCGACATCAGCGGCAGCTGGTCGGCGCGCCGCGCAAGTCGGTCGAGCTGGCTGGTGCCGCTGCGACCTTCGACGCTCTGGGGGGCGTCGCCGTGTCCGGCGGTGTCCTCGTCCCATGGCGCAAAGGCTGCGAGATCGTTCAGCAGGCGATTGACCAGGGCCGGCTCGATCTCGATCTCGCAGACCTTGGCCGGGCCGACGATGGCGCGGCGGCACTGCTCGCGCGTCATGCGGGTCGTCAGGTACTGGCCGCGATTGATCGCTTCAGCGAGGCCGTCGATCAGCGAGCAGGCGCCGAGATATTCCGAGCGCATGGTCAGCACGACGAAGATCGGCAGGTCGCGCTGCTGGGCGCTTTCGATCAGGAGATTGACGAAGGCCTGGGCCTGTTCGCGCGTAGCGTAGCTGTCGTAGCGGAAGAGCTCCTCGAACTGGTCGACCAGCAGCAGCAGGTTGGTGTTCGCAGCGAGGTGGCCGTCGGCACACCATTCGACGACGGCGCGCGGGCCGCGGCGCAGGAAGGCGGCCAGCATGTCGATCTCGAGGGCGGCATCTTCCGCGGCCTCGGGGTGCCGCAGCAGTGCCCGCGCGAGATTGGCGACGGGGTTGTCGCCCGGACGGAAATCGGCGATCCGCCAGGCCGTGCCGGCCTGGTGGAGCTGCCCGAGCTCGAGTGCTTCGAGAAGGCCGGTCTTCACCAGGGAGGACTTGCCGCTGCCCGAGGCGCCCAGCACGGCGACGAAGCGCGTCGCGGCCAGCCGGTCGATGATCTCGTCGACATTGCCTTCGCGGCCGAAGAACAGGTCCGTCTCGTCACGCCGGAAGGGGCGAAGGCCGGGATAGGGAGGGCGCACCGTCATGCCGCTCCCTCCTTCAGCTCGGCCAGCGCCCGGTTCAGCCCGTCGGCACCGACCTTGCGCAGTTCGGGCAGGCTGATGCCGATTGCGTCGACGCCGTCGGGCGGTTCCTTGTAGACGGCGACCCATCGCATCGGCTGGTCGCGGTCCGGCTTCAGCTTGCGATAGCGGAACAGCTGGTTGCGCACCCAGACCTCGTCCTGGCCGTAGACCAGCACCAGCGCGTCGCAATGCAGGATGCTGTTCTCGAGGTCCTCACGCACCTTCTGGGCCAGCACCTGCTGCGCCGGATCGTAGGCCACGGGCAGGATCGCGCCGTGGCCCGCCCTCTCGATCTCGCGGCAGAGCGCCCGGGCGCGTTCCATCTCGGGCATGTCGGCATTGATGAAGATCAGCGCATCGCCGGATGCCGCCAATTTTGCCCCATTTTGCTCCTTGAGCTTGCGCAGGCGGGTGACGACTTCGGCTTTGAACGCCTCCAGCCCGTCGACCACGACGTTGGGTCCTTCGAGCAGCTCGCGATGGGCCGGATCGGCCACCCGATCGAGTTCCAGGCCGGGATGGCGCCATTGCGCGATCGGCTTGCCGGCCTTGGCCGCCAGCCGCGCCTGGGTCAGGGCATAGCCCTTGGGCTCGCGCCCGGGCAGGCGACTGAGCAACTGCACGACCATGTCGGCAGCCTGCAGGTCCGACGCATAGGCCGTCTCGAATTCGGCATCGCCACTGGGGTAGGATCCGCTCTGCGGCAGGATGCGGACATTGAACTGCTCGAGATGGCGCTGGACCTGGTCGCGCTCGTCGTCGAGATCCTCGGTCACCTTGGTGAGCAGCACGGTGCCCAGCGGCGGCAGCTCGATGGACGCGGGCTCCGGCTGTACCAGCAAAGTCGGTGGCCGGGCGCTTTCGCGCAGCGTCTGGAGCCGGTTCTTGATGCCGTGGGCGAGGTCATGGACCAGGGTCATGAACTGCTCGCGCCGTTCCGGGCTGGTCGGGTCGAGCGGCATCGGCACGCCTGTCGGCGTCTCGTAGTAGAAGTCCTTGCCGAGCTTGTCCCGCAACGCCTTGGGGTGTGGGCCGTCGCGGTCGAAGGGCAGGACCTTGACGACGAACAGGCGCTCGGCCGCCTTGTCGGCCTCGAGAAAGGCTTCCAGCTCCAGAATGGTGAAAGCGGGACGATCGGGGCCGCGCGGCGTCACATAGCTCGGCGAGAGGACCGAGACCATGAGCGCCGACTGGCGGGCATCGCTCAGGAAGGCGGCAAGATCATAGTTGCCGTCCTGTGCGCGTTTGGGACTGAAAAAGAACTCCAGCCCGCCCTTGAGGCCGAGGCCCATGCGCTGGCGCAGTGCCGTTTCCAGCATCTTCGCGAACTGGTGGACCCAGCCCTCGCCGATGCCGGCCGGCGCGACGTCGTCGGCGAGCGAGAAGCTCACGAAAACGTCATACTTGTACCCTTGCACATAGGCCACGCCGCAGCCCCGCGACCAACAGTACGGAAAGGGCCGATGTTAGGGAGAGAGTGGCGGACTCCGCAATATGTGAAACGGTGTCGACACAATCTTGTCGTGCAGGGCCTGTGCCGCCGCCCTCAGCGTTCGCGGCGGTAGAGGTAGCAGTTGTCGGCCTTGGGCATCTTTATGCCCTCGTAGTAGGTCACGGCGCCCGGCGCGGAGAGCAGCAGGGTGGTGGTGAGTGCGCCGCCGGCGGCGGTGCGGGTCTCCTCGATCAGGCGGCGGCCGATGCCCTGGCCCTGGCAGGCGCGGTCGACGGCGAGATCGGACAGGTAGCAGCAGAAGCAGAAGTCGGTGAGCGAGCGCGCGAAGCCGACCAGCCGGCCGTCCTGGCGGGCGGTCAGGATCAGGTTGGCATGTGCCAGCATGCGTTCGATGCGGTCGCGGTCGCCGACCGGGCGGTTGATGCCCGACTTGTTCGCGACATCGATGTATTCGTCGGCGCCGAGATTATCCTCGCGGGCGTAGATCGTGATCATTGCCTCATCCATCTCCTCAGGCCGGCCGTGACTTCGGCCGGGCGTTCCAGGGGAGAGACGTGCCCGCATTCCTCCAGCACCACAAGCTGGGCGTTGGCGATGTCGGCCGCCATCTCCTGGGCGCGCGGCAGGGGCGTCGCGAGATCCTGGCGACCCACCATCACCACCGTCGGCACGTCGATCTCGACCAGCAGGGGCCGGCTGTCGGGCCGGCCAAGGATCGCCCGCTGCTCGCGCACGAACCCGTCGCCGCCGATCTCCTGCGCCATCTCGAGGATCGGCTGGACGACCGCTGAGTCCTTCAGCCGCGACGGATGGATGATCTGCGGCAGCAGGGTGGGATGAACGCCATGGAAGCGCCCCAGTTTGGTCTGCTCGATGAAGGCTTGGCGGCGTGTGCGCGTCTCGGGCGAATCGGGGGCGGCCTGCGTGTCGATCAGCGCCAGGCGCTCGATCCGCTCCGGCGCGCGGCGGAGGAGTTCGAAGGCGACATAGCCGCCCATCGAGAAGCCGCCGAGTGCAAAGGTCGGAGGGGCCGTTGCCAGGACCGCCTCGGCCATGTCGGCGATCGTCTCGTGATGCCAGAGCTCGGGGATCGCGACCTCGGCAATGTCCTGCAGCGCCCCGGCCTGGTGCTCGAAAACGCGCCGCGTGTTCAGCAGCCCCGGCAGCAGGACAAGCGATGGGCGCGTCATATCGATTTCCCCGGCGATCCCTTGGATGGTCTGAGGTGAAGCCCTCAGATCTGGATCTGATTACCCAGTTCGATAGCGCGGTTGGGCGGGATGCGGAAGAAGGTCTTGCTCGCCGAAGCGGAGTGCGAGAGCGAGATGAACCAGTCACGGCGCCAGCGGCCGAGCCTGGAATGCTGCGAGGGCACCAGCGTCTCGCGGCCGAGGAAGAAGGACGTCTCCATCTCGTCATAGGCGATGCCATGCGGCCGGCAGGCCCGCAGCGCCTCGGGGATGTCGGGCTGCTCGGTGAAGCCGTAATGGGCGATCACGGTGTGGAAGCCCTTGCCCAGACGCTCGACTTCGACGCGCTGGCTCTCCGGCACGACCGGCACGTCCATGGTGTCGACCTGCAGGATGATGATGCGCTCGTGCAGCACCTTGTTGTGTTTGAGATTGTGCAGGAAGGCGGCAGGCGTATGGCTGGCGTCGGCGGTCAGGAACACGGCGGTGCCGGCAACGCGGTCGGGCGCACGTTCCATACGCTCGAGGAATGCCTTGAGCGGCAGGGCGCCTTCGCTCATTTCGGCGGCGACCAGGCGGCGGCCCCGGCGCCACGTGGTGATGGTGAAGTAGATCATGGCCGCCACGACCAGCGGCAGCCAGCCGCCGTCGGGGATCTTGAGCGCGTTGGCGATGAAGAAGGCGACGTCGGGGATGGCGAGGAAGCCGAACACCAGGACGGCGACCGGCCACGACCAGCGCCACACCAGGATGGCGACGACGGTGGCGAGCGCAGCATCGACCAGCATGGCGCCGGTCACGGCGAGGCCGTAGGCGCCGGACAGCGCGCCCGACGAGCCGAAGCCGACCACCAGAGCGACGATGCCGGCCATCAGCAGCCAGTTGACCCGCGGGATGTAGATCTGGCCGATCGCCGTTTCCGAGGTGTGCTGGATCTCCATGCGCGGCAGGTAGCCGAGCTGGATCGCCTGGCGGGTCAGCGAAAAGACGCCGGTGATGACCGCCTGCGAGGCGATCACGGCTGCCATGGTGGAGAGGATCACCAGAGCGATGATGTAGTCCTGCGGGACGAGCTCGAAGAAGACGTGATGGACCACGGTAGGGTCGGCGATGATCAGCGCCCCCTGGCCGAAATAGTTCAGGACCAAGCCAGGCATGGCGAGGCCCAGCCAGGCGATGCGGATGGGCTTGCGGCCGAAATGCCCCATGTCGGCGTAAAGGGCCTCCGCGCCGGTGACTGCCAGCACGATCGAGCCGAACGCCCAGAAGATGCCGAAGCCTTGGTCGGCGACGAGACGGAGGGCGTGGATCGGGTTGATGGCTTCCAGCACGGCGGGGTTCTTCACCACCTGCCAGGCGCCTAGCACACCCAGCACCACGAACCACAGCAGCATCACCGGGCCGAACAGCCGGCCGACATCGGCCGTCCCGCGCGACTGCAGCAGGAACAGGCCGACCAGGATCGCCAGCGAGACCGGCACGACCAGCGGCGTGAAGGCGGGTGTGACGGCCGACAGGCCCTCGACGGCGCTCATCACCGTCATGGCGGGGGTGATGATGGCGTCGCCATAGAAGAGAGCGAGGCCGACCACGGCAAAGATCGTCACGGTATTGCGGATCCGCCGCGCCTTGGCGCTGAGCCCGCGCGAGGCCAGCGTCGCCAGCGCCAGCACGCCGCCTTCGCCCTTGTTGTCGGCGCGCATGATCAGCACGACGTATTTGATGGTGACGGTAAGCGTCACCGCCCAGAACAGCATCGAGAGGACGCCCAGCACGTGCTCGGGCGTCGGCGCCAGGCCCGTCCCGTGCAGGAAGGTCTCGCGCAACGCATAGAGCGGGCTGGTGCCGATGTCGCCGAACACCACGCCCAACGCGCCGACGACCAGAGCCGCCGTGGCCGGATGGGGCGCAGGCTGGCTGGGTTGACGGGCGTCGGGGTAAGAGGACTGACTGGTCTCGGCAGGGGCCATGAGCTGAAACGCCGCCATGAGGGCGGCGGCGGGGCGACGGTGTGCTCCGCCGCCTTCGGCCTGTCAACGCACCAGATGTGGGCGTGTTGCGACGAAAGAGCTTGACTTCACGATCTGCTGCCTTCGGCGTGCAAAATCACGGGCCGCCTTCCGATGCTCGATCGTCGGAGATCCTCCCGACTCTGCCGTCGGACGCCACCATCGTTGTTCAAGCTGAGAACGGCAAGGCGGGGCGTCTTTCAGCGCGCCGAGTGTGTAGCGTGCTCGTCCGATCCTGCCGCGGACTGTGATCGGCAGTGCACTTGCTACGCGATTTGAAATAGACCACGCTTTGTTTCGAGGCCGACTGAGAAGCGTCATCCATCGGCGGCAATCGCCGTCGATGCTGGTTTCGGCGACCTGTCCTGGTCAAGTGCGTCTTCGCCGGGCTACCGGCCGGGGGCCCGCGGTGTGGTCGCGCATTGCAGGAGGCGGACAATGACCGACGGGCGCGGCGTTGCGTCCCCGACATCTCTGCGCTTTTCGACGGCTACTTTGCCGGAGCGGCAGCGCTTGACGCTGTACCGGGAGATTTTCGGCCGCGGGGTCGTCAACATGGACATCACGCCGCTCAGCGATGACAGCTGGGCCGAGGCCGAACTGAGAGCCTTGCCCGGCGCCAGCTTCATGTGGGGCAGTAACTCGGCCTACCGCTTCGAGAAGGTGCGGGAACGCGCGCTCGATTGCGACGACATCCTGCTGGTCTGGGCGGTTGGTCCGACGCGCGGCGTCTTCCGGCACCTCGGCAAGGAAATGCGCGTCGAGGACGGGGCGACGATCCTCATGTCCTGCGAGCACCATGCCGTCGCGGAAAACGTGGCACCCATCCGCCATGTCAATGTCAAGATACAGCGTGCCCTGCTGACGCCGATCGTCGGCGAGATTGGCGACGCGCTGATGCGGCCGATTCGACCGGATTGCGCTGCCATGAGGCTGCTCAAGGGCTATGTGGAAACCATTCGGGAACTCGCGACCGAGACCGCCGTCGATCGTGCGGTCGTGGTCCATATTTGCGATCTCATTGCCCTGTCGGCGGGCGTGGGACGCGATGCTGCGGAGCAGGCGCGCGGCCGCGGCCTGCGCGTGGCCCGCCACGATGCGATCTGCAAGCTGATCCTCGCCGATCTCGGCAACCCGAACCTTTCCGTGAACCACGTCGCGCAGGCGCAAGGTGTAACCCCGCGTTACGTGCAGCTCCTGTTCGAGCAGGAGGGGACGACCTTTTCGGCCTTCGTACTTGAGCAACGCCTCGCTCTCGTTCGTCGGCGCCTGCTCAGTCCCCTGTTCGACCATCAGCCGATCGGCGCACTGGCACTCGAGGCAGGCTTTGGCGACCTCTCCTACTTCAACCGCGTCTTCCGTCGGGCCTATGGCGAGACCCCATCCGACGTCCGGCAGCGCGTCCGCCGCGCGATCATGAGGTGAACGTGCAGCCTGAAACGAACGTGTTCGTTTCAGGACTATAGGCGCTTCGCTCCCGCCCAAGCGTCGCGTCGACACAGCCTGTATCCCTTTCCCGGTCGGCAACACGAGCAGATGTGCCGCGGCGTGACCGTGCGTCCTCGGCGGTCGAGCGATCGACGCCGCGGAGTCGGTAAGGGGGTATGACCAGTGACCGTAGCCAACCCACGCCTGCGCCGTTCGCTCCACTTCTCCGTCAGTTCCGGCGCCCTCGCTGCCGGACTTTCCCTGATGGCGAGCCCGGCACGCGCGGATTGCCAGCTTGAATTCTCTATTCCCAACATCATTTTCGTCTGCAGCGGATCCAACACGACCACCCAGGCGGTCAGCAACGCGGGCATCACCGATGTTCGGACCGTGGCGGGCTTCTCGGTCGACACCACGACGACGGGGGGCAATGCGCTCGATATTCAAGGTCTCGGGAGGATCCTCTACCGCGACACGTTCGCTTCGCCTCTTACCAGCCCCGATGCTGCGCTAAGCGTCTGGTCGACCGGCGATGCCGGTTTCCTCGGCTCCATCGGGGTCGAGACGAATGGCGACATTACCGGCAGGACCGGGATCCTGGCGACGAATGCCGGTAGCGGCGCTGTCGAGATCACGAGCACCGGCAACATCCTCGGGACCAGCGGTCCGGGCATCCAGGCCACGGGCAGCGGCATGGGCATGACGATCAATGTCGCCAACGTGACATCTACTGGCAGCGCCTTCGCTGGTTTCGGCATCTATGCCCAAAATGGCGGCGGCGGTACCAACGTCTTCGCCAGTGGCGATGTCGTCAGCGCGGCGGGCACCGGCATAGCGATCATCAACGATGTCACCGCGTCCGAAGCGTTCGTTTCCGTCAACAACGTGACTGGTGGCACGAATGGCATCAGGATCCTGAACAACGGCATGTTCGGAACGGCGGTGGTTGCGACCGGCGCTGTCGCGGGCACGAACGGAACCGGTATCTTCGTCGAGAGCAACGTGAACGGCCCCGGCGCCGCCGTGACTATTGCCGCCGTCGACGTCACGGGTGGCGTGGACGGCATTCGCATTCTCAACAATGGCCAGGGCAGTTTTTCCCCGGCACGAACCGTCATCGCCACCACTGGCGACGTGATCGGCGGCAGCGGGGACGGCATCGGCGTTGCGAACGGAGCGGCCACAACGGACCTGGACATCACTGCCGTCAACGTGACGGGTGGCAATCTTGGTATCGTCGCCAGAAACGACGGCACAGGTAGAACACGGATCGTGGCCACTGGCCGCGTCAGCGGTGGCATCGTCGGTATCACGGCCTCGAACGGGACCAGCACGACCGACCTGACGGTCGAGGCGGTCGATGTCACGGGTGGGCAACGGGGCATATTTGCCGCTAATTTCGGTACCGGGACGACCCGCGTGACCAGCACCGGCACCGTTGCCAGCACGGCCGCGGGCGGCAGCGGCATCCTTGTCGCGAACGGCGCGAACGGCAGCGATGTGTCGGTTGCTGTCGCCGATATCACCGGCTGGGACGGCATCATCGTCCAGAACTTCGGCACTGGCGCGACCGTGGTCACTTCCACTGGTAACATTGTCGGGACGGATGGCAATTTCGGCCTCTTTGCGACCAATGCGGCGAGCGCGACCGATCTGACGGTCAATGTCGCGACCGTGAGCCACCGCCGCCTTCAGGCGATCGTCGTTGCCAACGAAGGGAGCGGCGCGACGCGCATCACCGCCACGGGCAACGTGATCAGTGGCGGCGGAGCCGGCATTTCCGCGCGGAACGGCACGACCGCGACCGACCTCCGCATCGACGCCGTCGATGTCACGGGCGTAGTCACCGGCATATTCGCCAGCAACCAGGGCACGGGCGGGACCCGAGTAGCGGCTACCGGCAGAGTGACCGCGACCGCAGGCACTGGAATTCTCGCCGTTCATCTAGGCGGTGCGGCCGGGCTGACAGTGAACGCAGCCGGCGTTTCGGGCGGGACGAACGGCATAGACGCCCGCAACACCGGCGGCGGTGCCACGAGGGTCACGGCCGGTGGTGAGGTTCGCGGCGGTACGGGATTCGGGCTTTCGGTCTCGACAGGAGGGAGCGCAACGGACATCGCGATCAACGTCGTCGACATCGCCGGAGGCGGATTGTTCGGCATCTCGAGTTTCAACGGCGGCAGTGGCGCGACAGCCATCACCGCGACCGGCGCGGTCGTGTCGGCGACGGGAGCTGGCATCGCGGCGCACAATACCGCCTCCACGACCAACTTGACGATCGAGGCGGCAACGGCGACGGGGGCCAGTGTCGGTATCAGGGCAACCAACGAAGGCGTCGGCCTGACATCGGTGACCGCTACGGGACTGGTCCAGGGCAATAGCTACGGCATCGATGCGCGCAACGCGGTCACGACCACGAACCTGATCGTGAACGCCGCGGCGGTGACCGGCCGGCTCGGCGGAATTGCGGCTCAGAATGACGGCAGCGGTGCCACTGCGGTCACGGCGACCGGGGCTGTGGCGGCAAGTGCCGGAACTGGAATCTTTGCCAATCACTCGGCCGGTGCCGGAGGATTGACGATCGACGCGACCGTTGTTTCCGGCGATGTGCACGGCATCGACGCGCGCAACACCGGCGGCGGCGCCACGAGGGTTACGGCCACGGGCGAGGTTCGCGGTGGAGCAGGGGGCGGGCTTTCGGTCACGACAGCGGGGAGCGCGACGGACATAACGATCAACGCCGTCGACGTCGCCGGCGGAGGCTCGTTCGGCGTCTCGAGCCTCAACGGCGGCAGCGGGTCGACGGCAATCAGGACGACCGGGACGGTCTCGTCGGCGACCGGAGACGGCATCGCGGCGCGCAATATCTTCTCGACGACCAACTTGACGATCCAGGCGGCGACGGTGACGGGAGCCGATGTCGGTATCAGGGCAACCAACGAAGGCGTCGGCCTGACATCGGTGACCGCCACGGGGCCGGTCCAGGGCAATGTCTATGGCATCGACGCGCAGAACGCGGCCACGGCCACGAACCTGACCTTGAACGTCGCGACGGTGACCGGCCGGCTCGCCGGGATCGTGACTCGAAATGCCGGCAGCGGCGACACGACGATCACGGCGGCCGGGGCCGTAACGGCAAGTGCCGGAACTGGAATCCTTGCCGATCACACGGCTGGTGCCGGAGGGTTGACGATCGACGCGACCATCGTTTCCGGCGGCGCGCACGGCATCGACGCGCACAACACGGGCGGCGGTGCGACGAGGGTCGCGGCCAGAGGCGACGTCCTCGGCGGGATAGGCACCGGCATTTTTGCCAATCACGAAGGGGGTGCTGCCGGGCTGACAGTGGACGCAGCCGGTGTCTCGGGCGGGACGAACGGCATAGACGCGCGCAACACCGGCGGCGGCGCCACGAGGGTCACGGCCACGGGCCAGGTTCGCGGCGGTACGGGAATCGGACTTTCGGTCACGACAGAAGGGAGCGCGACGGACACAACGATCAGTGCCGTCGACGTTGCCGGCGGAGGATCGTTCGGCCTCAGGAGCTACAATGGCGGCAGCGGGTCGACGGCAATCGTGGCGACCGGGGCGGTCTCGTCGGCCATGGGCGACGGCATTGCCGCGCGCAACATCTCCTCAACGACCAACTTGACGATCGACGCGGCGACGGTGACGGCAGCCGGTACCGGTATCCGGACGATCAATGAAGGTGCCGGCCTGACGTCGGTGATCGCCGCTGGACCGGTCCAGGGTGGGTTTGCCGGCATCTGGGTTGCGAACGGCACGGCGACGACGAGCCTGACGGTGAATGCGGCGGCAGTGAGCGGCGGGACATACGGTATCCTCGCCGTGAACGGCGGCACCGACATCACCTCGGTGACGGCGACGGGCAATGCGGTCGGCGGCCAAGCCTATGGCATCGTCGCTGTGAACGGCTCCGTGACCTTGGGTGTGGACGGATCGGTGAGCAACGTTGCCGGCAACAACGGCACTTCTCTTTCGGTCGACGCCGTCGGCGCCAGTGGTGGCTTCGCGGGTATCTATGCCGTCAACGCCGGAACCGGCCAGACGACAGTGAGGGCAAGCGGCGTGGTACAGGGCGGGGCCAACGCGGTCTTCGCCACGGCCAATAACCAGGCGGTCGATCTGCAGTTCGCGCCAACGGCAGTCGTGCGCAATACGAGCCTATTGTCGTCGGCGCTGGCGGTGAGCGCGTCGGGCAGCAGCGTGACCCTTGCCAACAGCGGCCAGTTGGCCGGCGCGGTGCAGCTTACCGGCCTGAACAATCAGGTGACCAACGGCGGCACGTGGTCGACGGCCGGCGCCGTCAGCAGTCTCGGCGGCCCGACCAGCCAGCTCACCAACAGCGTGACCGGCACCATCCTCGCCGCATCGTCGGGAGGTACGTTGGAGACGACGCAATTCCAGGGCACTGGCAACTTCCTGAACCGCGGGGTCGTCACCTTGCGCGACGGTGGGGCAGGGGACGTCGTTCGTTTCGGCGGCAATGCCACCTTCGCTGCCACTTCGGTACAGGCGATCGACCTCGGCAACGGCATGGCCGACAGGGTCGTTGTCGACGGCGTGGTCAATCTCTCGGGCACGCTCGCGGTGACGAAGACCGGCGGTAGCTTCCAGCTCGGTGGCCGCTACCCGGTGTTGACGGCAGCCGGTGGCCTGAACGGCCGCTACAGTGCGCTCACGGGCGACGTCGGCCAGCTCTCGACCTTCTTCAGCGTGGTCGACGCCTACGACGCCAACAATGCCTATCTTGAGGTGGCGCAGCAGCGGCCGTTTTCGGCGGTGGCTTTCACGCCCAACCAGACGGCGGCGGCCAATGGGGCGCAGAGCCTGCCGATCGGCAATCCGCTGTTCAATGCCATCGCCACCCTGCAGACCGATGCGCAAGCGCGG